>DQVI01000165.1 GCA_015661825.1 Novosphingobium capsulatum | reverse complement strand
TGGTAGAGGCGCCCCTCGAATGACCACACCTCCCCCCCTTCACCATCGGTTCAGCCCTCCCCTGCCGCCCCCTCCGCCGCCGCCATCGTCGTGGCTGCGGGCAAGGGCCTGCGCGCGGGTGGCGCGGTGCCCAAGCAGTTCGCGATCTGGCATGGCAAGCCGCTGGTCCGCCACAGTGTCGAGGCGCTCGTCGCGGCGGGCATCGCCCCCATCGTCGTGGCGATTCCGGCCGGCTGGGAACAGACCGCCGCAGCCAGCCTGCAAGGCCTGCCCGACCTCGTGTTCATCCACGGCGGCGCCACTCGGCAGGAATCGGTCGCTCATGCGCTCGAAGCCCTGGCCGACAGCGCGCCCGCCCATGTCCTGATCCACGACGCCGCGCGCCCGGTGCTGCCCGCCGCCGTGATCGAGGGCCTGATCGCCGCGCTCGACACCGTGCCGGGCGCGATCCCCGTGCTGCCGGTGGTCGACAGCGTGGTGCGCGGCGCGCACGGCCTGCGCGACCACATGGTTGCGCGCGAGGATCTCTACCGCGTGCAGACCCCGCAAGCGTTTCATTATGACGCGATCCTTGCCGCCCACCGCGCGTGGGGTAAACAGGTGGGGGGTACACAGGCGGGAGAAGCCCAAGACAACAAGCCCGCCGAGGCGGGAGACGACGCCCAAGTCGCCGCCGCCGCAGGCCTGGCCGTGGCCCTCGTGCCGGGCGACGAAGCCTTGCGCAAGGTGACTTTCGCCAGCGATCTGGAGACCGAGACAATGCCTGTTGCGCCCACCGCGCCCATCGCCCTTCCTCGAACCGGCATGGGCTTTGATGTCCATCGCCTTGAATCGGGGCAGGAACTCTGGCTCTGCGGGATCAAGATCGATCACACCATGGGGCTGTCGGGCCATTCCGACGCCGACGTTGCGATCCATGCCCTTGTCGACGCGATCCTGGGCGCCATCGCGGCGGGCGACATCGGCGATCATTTCCCGCCGTCCGACCCGCAGTGGAAGGGCGCCTCGTCCGACCGGTTCCTCGCCCATGCTGCCCACCTCGTCGACCAGAGCGGCCACCAGATCGCCCATGTCGACGTGACGATCATCTGCGAAGCGCCCAAGATCGGCCCGCACAAGGCCGCCATGCGCGCGCGCCTTGCCGAAATCCTGAAGCTTCCGCTCGACCGGGTGAGCGTCAAGGCCACCACCACCGAACGCCTCGGCCTGACCGGACGCGGCGAAGGCATCGCGGCCCAGGCCGTCGCCACGGTGATGCCGAAATGACCATGCGCCGCGCCGCCCTCATCGCCGCCCTGACCGCCATGGCCAGCGCGCAGACGGTACAGGCGGCGCCCGCACCCGGCCCCACATCGAACAGGGCCCCCTGCCTCGACAACAGCGATGTCGAGGCCATCGTGACTTATGCCCTGCCCTCGGCCATGGGCAGCGCGATGAGCGCCTGCGCGCCCCACCTTTCGCCCCAGGGCTTCTTTGCCCGCGAAGGCCAGGGCCTGCTCACCCGCTATGCCGCCGCCAAGCCCGCCGCCTGGCCCCATGCCAAGGCCGCGCTGCTCAAGCTCGCGCAACAAGGCGGCACGGGCACGAACGGCAAGATCGACCCCACGATCGCCAGCATGGCCCATCTGCCCGATACGGCGCTGCAACCCTTTGCCGACGGCATGGTCGGCCAACTGGTGAGCGAACGCCTCAAGCCCGACCAGTGCGGCGCGCTCGAAATGGCCACGCGCCTGCTCGCCCCGCTCCCGCCGGGCAATACCGCCGCTCTCGTCGGCTTCGTTTTACACCTGACCGCGCCGCGGCCGGGAACCACCGGCGCGCCGGTGGGTATATCCGGGCTCCCTTTGTGCCCGACAGACCTGTGACAAGCGAAAGTCCCCTTATGGATTGCCTACTTCCCCAGGACATCGTGGCGCTGGCCCAGCGCGTGATCGACGAAAACCGTGACGCGGGGCGCACCGTCGCCCTTGCCGAAAGCTGCACCGGCGGCCTCGTCGCCGCCGCGCTGACCGAAATCGCGGGCTCGTCGAGCGTGGTCGACCGCGGCTTCGTGACCTATTCGAACGAGGCCAAGCACGAGCAACTGGGCGTCTCGCTCGACGTGATCGACGCTGTGGGCGCGGTCTCGGTCGCGGTGGCCTGGTCGATGGCGCAAGGCGCGCTGGCGCACTCGGGCGCCGATGTCGCCGTGGCGATCACCGGCATTGCCGGGCCCGATGGCGGCTCGGAGCAGAAGCCGGTGGGCACGGTCGTTTTCGCGCGGGCCGAACGCGGGCAGAACCCCGAAGACATCATGGCCGAAACGCGCCTGTTCGACGATTGCCACACCCGCAGCGCCGTGCGCCATGCCGCCACGCTCTGCGCGCTCGAACTGCTGCTTCCGCTTGCCGATACGCTGGTTCCGGCCGAGCCGACCGATGAGCTTCCCGAACCGGGCGAAGAAAACAACCTCGTCCCCTGACAGGACCAACCTCCGGTCGTTGCCCCCGATCAGACGTGGGGCAACGACCGGAAACAGCCGACAGAATCAGGCCCCACCAGAATCAGGTCCCACCAGAGTCAGGTCAGGGCCTCGTTCCCGTAAAGCCGCTCGGCCCGCGTCTCGAACGCGGCCACCATCTTGCGGAACGCGCGATCCAGATATTGCCCGGCGATCTTCTCGAACAGGGCATTGCGGAAGCTGAACTCGACCGTGAAGGCGATCGTGCAGCCTCCGTTGTCCGCGTCCTCGAAAACCCAGTTGTTCGACAGGCTCTTCATCGGCCCGTCGAGATAGTCGACCTCGATGCGCCCCGGATCACCATCACGGGGCGCATGCTTGTGCACGCGCGAGGTGAACTTTTCGCGCAGGGCGTTGAAGCCGACCATCATGTCGGCCACCATTTCGGTCTCGCTGTCCGACTTGATCCGCGTGGCCACGACCCAGGGCAGGAACTCCGGGTAGCGGCGCACATCGGCGACGAGATCGTACATCTGCCGGGCCGACCAGGCCAGGCTCCGTCTTTCGGCAATGCGGGGCATGGAATCAGGCCGCGCCGGTGCGAGCGGCAGCCTTGGCCAGCTGTGCCTCGCGCGCGGCCTTCATCTGGGCAAAATCCTCGCCCGCGTGATAGCTCGAACGCGTAAGCGGGCTCGACGCGACCTGAAGGAAGCCCTTGGCCCGCGCGATCGCGCCATAGGCATCGAAGGCCTTGGGCGTCACGAATTCCATGACCTTGGTGTGCTTGGGCGTGGGCTGGAGATACTGGCCCATGGTCAGGAAGTCGATCTGCGCCGAGCGCATGTCGTCCATCACCTGATGCACTTCGAGGCGTTCCTCGCCAAGGCCGAGCATGATGCCCGATTTCGTGAAGATCATCGGGTTCAGGCGCTTGACCTGTTCGAGCAGGCGCAGCGAGGCATAATAGCGCGCGCCGGGGCGGATCGTGGGATAGAGACGCGGGACGGTCTCGAGATTGTGATTGTAGACGTCGGGCCCGGCTTCGACGATGGCGGCGACCGCGCGCTCCATCTTGTTGCGGAAATCGGGGGTCAGGATCTCGATGGTGGTCGAAGGGGTCTGCTCGCGCAGGGCCCTGATCACCTTGACGAACTGGCCTGCGCCGCCGTCGGGCAGGTCGTCGCGGTCGACCGAGGTGATCACGATGTGCTCAAGGCCCATCTGCGCCGCGGCCTCGGCCACATGGCCCGGCTCGGACGCATCGACCATGCGCGGCATGCCCGTCTTCACATTGCAGAACGCACAGGCGCGCGTGCACACGTCGCCCAGAATCATCACCGTGGCGTGCTTCTTGGTCCAGCATTCGCCGATATTGGGACAGGCCGCCTCTTCGCACACGGTGTTGAGCTTGAGGTCGCGCATGAGCTGGCGCGTCTCGCCATAGCCTTTGCTGCCCGGCGCCTTCACGCGGATCCAGTCGGGCTTGCGGTTGCGCTCGGGTCGGGCCTGATCAACGGTCTCGACAGAAGCCTGGGCGATGGTGCGATTGCTGGCGGGTTCGGTCATGGGGGTGCAGATAGGCATAACTTCGAGCACTTGAAAGTGCCAATCGAACACGGCATGCCCGTTTGCCATGGCACAGCAGACTTCTCCCGAGCTGGAACAGCTCCTCGATGGTTATCGCCGCTTCCGCAGCGATGGCTGGACCCCCCACCACGACCGCTGGGAACGCCTTCGCGAGGGCCAGGAACCCAGGGTCATGATCATCGCCTGCTCCGACAGCCGCGTGGACCCTGCCCAGATCTTCGATACCGATCCGGGCGAGATGTTCGTCGTGCGCAACGTGGCCGCGATGGTCCCTCCGTTTGAAACCACGCCCGGCCACCACGGCGTTTCCGCCGCGCTCGAATATGCCGTCCAGGTTCTTCGGGTGAACGAAGTGATCGTCATGGGCCATGGCATGTGCGGCGGTTGCCGCGCGGCCTTGACCCAGGAACTGGCCGGTTGCGAGCCGGGCAACGGCGGCTTCGTGGCCGACTGGATCTCGATGCTCGATGAAGCGCGCGCGCCCGTGGTCGCCGCCCATGGCACCAGCGGCCGCGCCGCCGAGCGCGCGATGGAAATGGCCGGGGTCAAGGCCAGCCTTGCCAACTTGCGCACGTTCCCCTGCGTCCAGCACAAGGAAGCCAACGGCACGCTTCGCCTGCGCGGTGCCTTCTTCGCCATTTCCGATGGCGTGCTGCACCTGCTCGACGAAGAGACCGGCGAATTCGCCCCGGCGATCTGATCGCCGCTCGCTTCTGCGAATACAAAAAAAGGGCGGCTCTTGCGGGCCGCCCTTTTTCTCTACCGCAAGACCGGCCGCTTACTTCGCGGCGGTCCTGGTATCGGCATAGACCGTCCAGAGCTTGGCCAGCGGCGCGCGCACGCCGCCCACGGTCGCGAACGCGGCCTTGGCTTCGGCGGTCTTGCCTTCGTCGAGCAGGGCGATGCCCAGGCGCGTTTCGGTGCGGTCCTTGTCGGCCACGCCCTTCTTGAGCGCGGTCGTGTAGAGTTCCTCGGCCTTGGCCGCCTCGCCATAGGACAAGTAGGCGTCGCCCGCGATGGCGGCCAGCTTGCCATCGGCAGCGGCATTGGCATCGCGCTCGAGGCTGGTGAGCGAGGCCTTGTCGCCCGCCGCGATGCGGCCCTTGGCCTGGGCGATGGAGTCCGCCACGAACGGGTCAGTCGCCGAGATCGCGCCCGCAGCGATGCCCTGCTGGGCCACCTTGATCACTTCGGCCGGCTGGCGACGGGGGTCGGCGGCCTGGATATATTCGATGTATTCACGCGCGGTGTACTGCTTGTCGACACCCAGCGCGCCCGTGCGCAGGAACAGGCGGCCCAGATCGACCGATTCTTCCTTGCCGAACGTGCTGAATTCACGAACGAGCTGGCCAGCGCCCAGCCAGTTGAGCGGGGTCGGATCGACCGAAACGGTCAGCGTCGCCCATTCGATGGCCTGCGGGCCGAGCTTGGCGTTGTAGGCGATCACCTGACCGCGCTTGTACCAGTTGACCGGCACGGTGCCATTGGCAGCCTTGCGCACGGCGATCGCCGCCTTGAGCGCGTCGAGGGCCTGGGCGGGCTGGTTCTGCTTGACGAACGAGTCGGCGAGGATTTCGGCGGCGTTGTCCTCGTTGTAGTTGGCGTCGACCGCCGCGCGCAGCGCCTTGGTCGCGGTCGCATAGTCGCCGTTCTGATAGGCCGTGGCGCCCAGGAAATACTGCACCATGCTCACGCGGTCGGCGGGCATCTGGCCGCTGTCGGCCATGTGCTGGAGGCCCTTCTGCTGAAGCTTGGTGTCGCCCGTGGCGCCGCCCAGAACCTGCTGCCAGTTGCCCACGATCATGAGATCGAGCGGGGTCTTGGCCGCCGCCTCGACAGCAGCCAGACCCGGAACGAGGTTCTGCGCGGCAGCCTTGTACTCGGCGTCGGCAGCCTTGCCCTTGGTGGCCACCCAGGCGTTGAACTGCTGCTGATACGGCCCGGCCGCGGCCAGGAATTCCTTGGAATTGGCGCCAGCGGCTGGCTTGGCATCCTTGGCCATCGCCGGAACCGCACCCAGGCTCATGCCAAGGCCCGAGGCCAGCGCCACGGCCATCGCCGCGCGGGCAATCGCGCCCTTACCCGAACTCCACACAGAACCGTGCATTGTCATGTCTCCTGTTCGACCCCCGGCGGGACGGACGAACGGGCTGATACGCAGGGACCAGCCATTGCGCATCGGTCGTGCCCGATCCCCTGTAACCCCCGCCGATCATTTCAGGTCGGCCTCTTAAAACCCGGTCGGCCCGTTTTTGGGCCTGACTGCCGCTTGATACGCACAATGACGCCCTTGGCAACTCTTGAAGAGAATAGGAACCTTGCCGTGAACCGCGATTGAATGACGTTCGCCCCACTCTTCAGGCCCCCGTCGCCTGTGCTCCACATGTGTGGAAAAGTGCCCCATCCTCCGCGCGAAGTCGCACCGTTTGCTGGCCTTTTGCGCGCAAGAGGCCTAGGGCCTGTGGTTCTCTGGACGATATGACACAAAAGCCAGCACAGTGAGCCCTGCATAGTGAGCGACGACATCACCCCGATCGATCCTACCCCCGGCATTCCCGAAGCCGAATTCCAGCGGATCGACATCGTCGATGAAATGAAAACCAGCTACCTCGATTACGCGATGAGCGTGATCGTGGCCCGCGCGCTGCCCGACGTGCGCGACGGGTTGAAGCCGGTTCATCGTCGTATCCTGTGGACCAGCCACGAAAACGGCTTCACCTCGGGCAAGCCCTATCGCAAGTCGGCGCGTATCGTCGGCGACACCATGGGTAAATACCACCCCCATGGCGACGCGGCGATCTACGACGCGCTCGCGCGCATGACCCAGGACTGGTCGCTGCGCCTGCCGCTGATCGACGGCCAGGGCAACTTCGGCTCGATGGACCCCGATCCGCCGGCCTCGATGCGTTACACCGAAGCGCGCCTCGCCAAAGTCGCCGACAGCCTGCTCGCGGACATCGACAAGGACACCGTCGATTTCCAGCCCAACTACGACGGCGCCGAGCACGAACCGCAAGTCCTTCCCGCGCGCTTCCCCAACCTGCTGGTCAACGGCGCGGGCGGCATCGCGGTGGGCATGGCCACCAATATCCCGCCCCACAACCTGGGCGAAGTGATCGACGGGTGCCTGGCCTACATGGACAACCCGCTGATCTCGATCGACGAGCTGATCCAGATCATTCCGGGCCCCGATTTCCCCACCGCCCCGCTGATCATGGGCGCAAGCGGCGCGCGCAAGGCCTATACCGAAGGCCGCGGCTCGATCATGATGCGCTGCCGCCACGAGATCGAGGAAGGCCGGGGCCGCGACGCCAACCGCCGCTCGATCGTGCTCACCTCGATTCCGTTTCAGGTCGGCAAGTCGAACCTCGTCGAGAAGATCGCCGAAGCCGCCAAGGACAAGCGGATCGAGGGCATCTCGGACATCCGCGACGAATCCAACCGCGAGGGCGTGCGCGTCGTCGTGGACTTGAAGCGCGACGCCTCGCCCGAGGTCGTGCTCAACCAGCTCTGGCGCAACACCCCTGCCCAGTCCAATTTCCCGGCCAACATGCTCGCCATCCGTGGCGGGCGCCCGGAAATCCTCAACCTCAAGGACATCATCGAAAGCTTCGTGCGCTTCCGCGAGGAAGTGATCACGCGGCGCACCAAGTTCGAGCTGAACAAGGCGCGCGACCGCGCCCACATCCTGCTCGGCCTCGTGGTGGCGGTCACCAACCTCGATGAAGTCGTCAGGATCATCCGTGGCTCGGCCAACCCGGCGCTGGCCCGCGAAGCCCTGCTCGCCCGCGAATGGCCGATGGGCGAAATCGCCTCCTATATCCGCCTCGTCGAAGCGATCGAGGACGATGCGGTCGCCACCGAGGGCACCTATCGCCTCTCGGAAATCCAGGTCCGCGCGATCCTCGATCTGCGCCTCCACCGCCTGACCGCGCTGGGCCG
Source organism: Novosphingobium capsulatum (assembly GCA_015661825.1). Classification (GTDB taxonomy): domain Bacteria; phylum Pseudomonadota; class Alphaproteobacteria; order Sphingomonadales; family Sphingomonadaceae; genus Novosphingobium; species Novosphingobium pituita. The sequence goes on along the minus strand of DQVI01000165.1, from coordinate 8,980 downwards.
CGACGAAATCGGCGACGAGCTGGAAAAGCTCGCCATCGCCATCGCCGAATACCTCTCGATCCTCGCCGACCGCCAGAAGCTCTATGCGGTCATGCGCGAGGAACTGGTCGAGGTGAAGGCGGCCTATGCCACCCCGCGCCTCTCGCAGATCGCCCCGGCCGCCGACGGCATCGACGATGAAGACCTGATCGAGCGCGAGGACATGGTCGTGACCATCACCCTCGACGGCTATATCAAGCGCACCCCGCTCTCGACCTTCCGTGCCCAGGCGCGCGGTGGCAAGGGCCGTTCGGGCATGGCCACCAAGGACGAGGATGCCGTGGGCACGATGTTCGTGGCCAGCACGCATACCCCGGTGCTGTTCTTCTCGACGGCGGGCAAGGTCTATCGCCTGAAAGTCTGGCGCCTGCCCGAAGGGGGCGCGGCCACCCGTGGCCGTCCGGTGGTCAACCTGCTGCCCGCGCTCGACCAGGGCGAAACCATCGCCGCCGTGCTTCCTTTGCCGGAAGACGAGGCCGAATGGGGCAATCTCAACGTCATGTTCGCCACGGCCAAGGGCAACGTGCGCCGCAACGCGATGGACAGCTTTGCCAACATCCCCTCGAACGGCAAGTTCGCGATGAAGTTCGAGGACGAGACCGAAGACCGCCTGATCGGCGTGGCGCTGCTCTCCGAAGGCGACGACGTGCTGCTGGCAAGCCGCGCGGGCAAGGCCATCCGCTTCCCCGCCGACGACGTGCGCGAATTCCAGAGCCGCACCTCGACCGGCGTGCGCGGCATGGCGCTCAAGGACGGCGACGAGGTCATCTCGCTCTCGATCCTCCACCGCGCCGGGGTCAAGGATCAGGACGAACGCGAGGATTACCTCCGCTTCGCGCCGTGGAAGGCCGAAAAGGAAGGCGAACCGCAGATGTCCGCCGAGCGCTATCAGGAACTGGTGGGCAAGGAACAGTTCATCCTCACCGTCTGCGCCAACGGCTATGGCAAGATGTCGTCGGCCTATGAATATCGCCGCACGGGCCGTGGCGGTCAGGGCATCACCAATATCGACAACATCGGCCGCAACGGCCCGGTGGTGGCGAGCTTCCCGGCGACCCAGGCCGACCAGTTGATGCTGGTGACCGACCAGGCCAAGCTGATCCGCCTGCCGCTCGGCTCGCTGCGCGTGATCGGGCGTGGCTCGGCGGGCGTGCGCCTGTTCAACGTCTCGGGCGCCGAACAGGTGGTGAGCGCCGTGCGCCTCGCTGAACCGGACACCGATGGCGAAGAAGCCGAACTGCCCGGGATCGCACCGGAAGCAGCCGGCGAAACCGGTGACGAAGGCGGCGCGGAATGAGCGCCGCCATTCCGGCTGAAACCCTCGCCTACAAGGTGCTGACCGGCGAACAGCGTGCCGAACTCGAAAGCGGCACGTTCGGCGGCGCCCCGGTCGATCTGGCCGATGGCTATATCCACATGTCGACCGCCGATCAGGTGACCGCCACGGTGGACAAGCATTTCGCCGGGCAGGGCGACCTTCATGTCGCCACTGTCGATCTCACCGCCTTCGGCCCCAGCCTGAAGTGGGAAGTCTCGCGCGGCGGGGCGCTGTTCCCCCATCTCTACGCGCCGCTGCCGCTCGCCGCGGTGGTGGCGATGGAGCCGCTTTCGCGCCTGCCCGATGGCTCGGTCGCCCTTCCCCAGCCCGAGTAAGCGTTTCATGTCCCATCAGATCCACATCATCGGGGGCGGCATGGCCGGCTCCGAAGCGGCCTGGCAGCTCGCGCGCCGGGGTTTTCGTGTCCGCCTGTCGGAAATGCGCGGCAGCGGCGAAACCACCGCGGCCCATCAGGGCGACGGATTGGCCGAACTCGTCTGCTCGAACTCGTTCCGCTCGGACGACGATGAAAAGAACGCGGTCGGCCTGCTCCACCACGAGATGCGCCGCTGCGACAGCCTGATCATGGCCGCCGCCGACAAGGCGCGCGTGCCCGCAGGCTCAGCCCTCGCGGTCGACCGCGACGTGTTCTCCGCCGCCGTCGAGGCCGCGCTGGCGCAGCTGCCCAATATCGAAGTCGTGCGCGAACGCGTCGATACCCTGCCGAGCGAAGGCATGGCCATCGTCGCCACCGGCCCGCTGACCGCCCCGGCCCTTGCCGGGTCCATCGGGCAGGCCACCGGCGCCGATGCGCTGGCCTTCTTCGATGCCATCGCGCCGATCGTCTACCGCGACTCCATCGACATGGACATCTGCTGGATGGCCAGCCGCTGGGACAAGGCCTCGGGTCCCGAAAGCACCGGCAAGGACTACATCAACTGCCCGATGGACAAGGACCAGTACCTTGCCTTCCACCAGGGCCTGATCGACGGCGAAAAGACCGAGTTCAAGGAATGGGAGGCCAATACCCCCTATTTCGACGGCTGCATGCCCATCGAGGTCATGGCCCAGCGCGGCGTCGAGACCTTGCGCTTCGGCCCGATGAAGCCGGTCGGCCTCGACAATCCGCGCACCGGGCGCTGGCCCTATGCGGTCGTCCAGCTGCGGCAGGACAACAAGCTGGGCACGCTGTGGAACATGGTCGGCTTCCAGACCAAACTCAAGCATGCCGAGCAGGTCCGCCTGTTCCGCACGATCCCCGGCCTTGAAAACGCCGAATTCGCGCGGCTTGGCGGGCTTCACCGCAACACCTTCATCCATTCGCCCACGCTGCTCGACCGCCAGTTGCGCCTCAAGTCCTCGCCCAACATCCGCTTTGCCGGGCAGATCACCGGCTGCGAAGGCTATGTCGAAAGCGCCTCGATCGGCATGCTCGCCGGGCTCATGGCGGCCAGCGAACTGGCAGGCCGCGACTGGACGCCCCCGCCCGTCACCTCCGCGCTCGGCGCCCTGCTCAGCCACATCACCGGCGATGCCGAAGCCCAGACCTATCAGCCGATGAACGTGAACTTCGGCCTGTTTCCGCCGGTCGATCCCTCGGTCAAGAAAAAGAGCCGCAAGGAAGCCTATACCGCGCGCGGCAAGGCCGATTTCACCCCCTGGCTGGAAACCCTTGCCCCCTGATCTGCCAACAGCGCCCTGATCCTCCCTCAACGCAGGGCCCCGGATCGGGTCCGGGGCCCTGCCTCACGTCCTCACTTGCACCGGCAAACGGGCTTTTTCGCCGCCTTGGCCTTCGTCGCGGCATATTCGCCCCGTTCCAGCACCCCATCGCCGTTCGCATCGGCGGCCTTGAAGCGATTGCCGGTCGCCACGGCCCATTCCTCGAATGTCAGCAGGTTGTTGCCATCGACATCGAGCTTGCGGAAATCCTTGACGCGGGGCGCGAGCATCTCGTTGCGGGTGATCCGCCCGTCGCGATCCCTGTCGAGCCGGTCGAAGCGGCGCTGTTCGCGGGTCTGCTCGCTCGCATGGGGCAAGGCGGGCCCCGCCATGTCGCCCGGATCGGCACTGGGCAGCGCCTCGTCCGCCCCGTCATCGGGTGGCGCTTCTGCCGAAGGCCCGGCGATCACCGGCGCAGTGGCCTGAACCGCCGCCTGTCCCTGCCACCAGAACACGCCAGCGGCCACCAGCAGCAAAGCCCCCAGCCCGCCAAGCAAGATCCTGCTCATCCCGCGCCACTCCCATAACGCCCGCCATGATGGTAGGCGCATGAGAGCCGCGAAAAAGAGGCAACCCCTGCCGAATTGGCAGGACCGATCAGAAAAGGGAGATCAGCGGCCCAGCAGGCCGAGGCGCAAGGCGGTCAGGAAGCGCAGGAACGGCGAACCGCCCTCGCCGCGCAGCGCCAGCCCGCGCAAGAGCACCAAAGGCCGCATCGCGCGCGGCAAACGCGGCGCCGAACCGGGCGCAGACTCCAGCCCCGTCCATTCGCGCGCCGCCCGCTCGACAGCGTCCCCCCCGGCTCCGCCGGAAAAGCGCGCGAGCGCGGTCATGATCCCGACCCGCGCGACATCACGCTCAGCCGGGCCTTTCTCGCCCACATGAAGGGCTTCGATCCCGTCGACGAGCGCGACCAGCGCCGCCCGTTCGGGATTCCACGGGCCCAGCGCGGCGAGCAGCGGCTCGCCCTTGGGCCATTTGGCGCTGTCCTCGCCCAGGCGGTCACGCCACCAGGCGAGGCGCAGTTGCACCATGATCGGATCGCGCCCGTCGCGCGCGGTATCGGCCAAGCGCTGTTCAAGCGCGAAATACCCGATCCACAGCGGACGGGTTGCGGCAGGGGCATAACTTGCCGCCAGTCTTTCGAGCGGCGGCAAGGTATCAATCAGATCATGCATATCAAGAACGTCTCCAACCGCTTAGCGGTAGCAGACCTTCTTGACCGCCGCCACGATCTTGCCCGCGTCGATCAACGCGGCCTTTTCGAGGTTGGCGGCATAGGGCATCGGCACGTCCTCGTTGCACACGCGCAGAACCGGCGCGTCGAGGTTGTCGAAACCTTCTTCCATCGCGATGGCGATGATTTCCGAGGCGACCGAGCAGACCGGGAAGCCTTCCTCGGCCACGACCATGCGGTTGGTCTTGGCGAGGCTGGCCAGCACGGTGTCCTTGTCGAGCGGGCGCAGCGTGCGCAGGTCGATCACTTCGGCCTCGATGCCTTCGGCGGCGAGCTTTTCAGCCGCTTCGAGCGCAAAGCCGACGCCGATCGAGTACGACACGATCGTCACGTCCTTGCCCTCGCGCACCACGCGCGCCTTGCCGATCGGCAGGACGAAATCGTCGAGCGCGGGCACGTCGAACGTGCGGCCATAGACGAGTTCGTTTTCGAGGAAGACCACCGGGTCGGGGCAGCGGATGGCGGCCTTGAGCAGGCCCTTGGCGTCCGCCGCGTCATAAGGCGCGATGACGATGAGGCCCGGCACGGCGGCGTACCACGGGCCATAGTTCTGGCTGTGCTGCGCGCCCACGCGCGCCGCCGCCCCGTTGGGGCCACGGAACACGATCGGGCAATGCATCTGGCCGCCCGACATGTAGTGGGTCTTGGCCGCCGAGTTGATGATGTGGTCGATCGCCTGCATGGCGAAGTTGAACGTCATGAACTCGATCACGGGCTTGAGGCCACCCATGGCCGCGCCCGCGCCGATCCCGGCAAAGCCATATTCGGTGATCGGGGTATCGATCACGCGGCGCGCGCCGAATTCGTCGAGCAGGCCCTGGGTCACCTTGTAGGCACCCTGATACTCGGCGACTTCCTCACCCATCACGAAGACGGCGTCGTCGGCGCGCATTTCCTCGGCCATGGCGTCGCGCAGGGCGTCGCGCACGGTCGTGGGAACCATCGTCGTGCCAGCCGGGATTTCCGGGTCGGCAGCAGGCTTGGCGCTGGTCTTGGGCGCGATGGCCGCTGCGGCCTTGGCCTTGTGGTCAGTACCGTGGTCGGTTTCTTCGGCTGCCGGGGCAGGAGCAGGCGCCGCAGCGGGCGCTGCCGCCGGTTCGTCCTCGCCCTGAAGCGTGGCGATCACCGTCCCCACCTTCACGCCTTCGGTCCCGGCCGGGATCAGCAGTTCGCCCACGGTCCCTTCGTCGACCGCCTCGAATTCCATCGTGGCCTTGTCGGTCTCGATCTCGGCGAGGATGTCGCCCGACTTCACTTCGTCGCCCGGCTTGACCAGCCACTTGGCGAGCGTGCCCTCTTCCATCGTCGGCGAGAGGGCCGGCATCTTCAGTTCAATTGCCATCTCAGTAGGTCCCCAGCAGCACGTCGGTATACAGCTCTGCCATGTCCGGCTCGGGCGAGCTTTCGGCAAAGTCGGCGGCCTGGGCCACCTGCTGGCGGATCTGCTTGTCGATGTCCTTGATCGCGTCCTCGGTCACCCCGCGCTTGAGCAGTTCCTGCTTGGCGGCCTCGATCGGATCGTGCTTCTCGCGCATTTCCTGCACTTCCTCGCGGCTGCGATACTTGGCAGGGTCGGACATCGAGTGCCCGCGATAGCGATAGGTGTTGAGTTCGAGCAGGACCGGGCCATTGCCCGCGCGCACGAATTCGAGCGCGACTTCGGCGCCCTGGCGCACTTCGAGCACGTCCATGCCGTTGACCGGAATGCCCGGAATGCGGAAGGCCGTGCCGCGACGATAGAAATGCGTCTCGGCCGAACCGCGCTTGACCGCCGTGCCCATGGCATAGCCGTTGTTTTCGACCACGAACACGATCGGCAGCTTCCACAGCGCGGCCATGTTGAAGGTTTCGTAGACCTGTCCCTGGTTGGCCGCGCCATCGCCGAAGTAGGCCATGCACACGCCGCCATCGTTGCGATACTTGTGCGCGAAGGCAAGGCCCGCGCCCAGCGGCACTTGCGCGCCGACGATGCCGTGCCCGCCATAGAACTTGTGGTCGGTCGAGAACATGTGCATCGAACCGCCCTTGCCGTGCGAGATACCCGCACCGCGACCGGTCAGTTCGGCCATGATCACCTTGGGATCGATGCCATAGGCCAGCATGTGGCCATGGTCGCGATAGCCGGTGATCACGCTGTCGTGGCCCTCGTTGAGCGCCGACTGGAGACCCACCGCGACCGCTTCCTGGCCGATGTAGAGGTGGCAGAAGCCGCCGATCAGGCCCAGACCATAAAGCTGGCCGGCCTTTTCCTCAAAGCGGCGGATCAGGACCATCTGCTCGTAGAACTTGAGCAGCTCGGCGTCGGAAGCCTCGTAGCGGGTGTTGTTCGCGTGGCGCTGCTGAAGGCTGCGCAGGGCGAACGTCGCTTCATCCTCGACCGGGCTGTCGGATGCGGCCGACGCGTCGGGCGTTGCAGCCGGCGTCGGGGCCGCTTGCGCAGCGGGGGCCTGGGGAGCGGAAGATTGCGGAGTGGCGGCGCGCGGCCTGGCGGACTTGGCCAAGTCTCAATATCCTTATTCTGGCAGCCTCAAAATCCTGCGAATTCGCAAGACCGCGCTTGTCTTGAACCACTCTCACGCATTGCGCAACGCCCCCCACGGGCGGTTTTCCGCCGAACGATCACGTTCGATAACGACAGCGCCCTTGTTATACTAGTATAACGAAAATGCTGGTCGGAAAGACCCTTGTTCGCACCTGCGCAAGCCCGGAGCGGCAAGCTGGCAGAGAGCCCGGACAAAGAAGCCGGCTGCCGCCAAAATCACCGCGCCCCCATTGCTTCGCAAGTGCAGCATGAGGCAGGGCCCATTACGCAGACACACCATGCGCACGTCGCAATCGCGTGAACGAAGAAATATTTTGCGAAAGCGCCGCCCGCCCCCTGAAAGCACCATGCCCGTGCGCACGCGGCCAGCAGGCCCGACGAGCGGACCAGACAAAGCGCCCCGACCGGACGACGGGACGATACAGCGTTGATGGAGAGAAGATTGGCCTCTGGCCCAAAGGGCGGTGGCGCACCCGGAACGATTCGAACGTCCGACCCTCAGATTCGTAGTCTGATGCTCTATCCAGCTGAGCTACGGGTGCATACCGATGTGATCCGCCCTGCGCGCGCCCCAAAAGGCAAACGCGAAGGATGACATGTGGCGCACCCGGAACGATTCGAACGTCCGACCCTCAGATTCGTAGTCTGATGCTCTATCCAGCTGAGCTACGGGTGCCTGCCAATGTCATCGCCCAAAACCTGCGAACAGGCCCTGGGCTGCTTCCCCTGCCCCACCCCTGGAAGGATGGCGCACCCGGAACGATTCGAACGTCCGACCCTCAGATTCGTAGTCTGATGCTCTATCCAGCTGAGCTACGGGTGCCGGGGAGCCGCGCCTCTATGTCAGACTGGCGGGGTTGGCAAGCACCTTGTTCAGGCCAAAAGCATTTTTTGGAAAGTTATGCACAGCGCAATGTCGAGAGGGGGCATTTTGGCGGAAATCGCCCATTCCTTCATGTCTGCCAGAGCCACCCATTCAAGCGCGGCCCCATCCTCAACCCCTTCCATGGCAACGGGAATGCCCTGCCAGCGACGGCACAGATAGAGCATGAGCACGAGGGCCCGCTGCCCTGTCCCAGGCCCTCCCCCCTGCCGCACATCGTCCACGGCAAAGGTCATCGGCACGAGATCGGCCTGATCGACCACGATGCCCAGTTCCTCGCCCAGTTCGCGCGCCAGCGCGGCAGCCGGGCTCTCCGCGTCCTCGACCTTGCCGCCGGGAAATTCCCACAGCCCGCCATGGTGCTTGGCCCTGGGACGCCTTTGCAGCAGCACACGGGCCAGAGGCCCTTCTCCCTCGACCAGAGCCCCCGCCACCACCAGAAGCGGCCCCACAGGCCCCTGAGCGCCCGCAGCAGGGGTCGCAGGCTGATCGGCAGGCAAGATTGACGACATCGATTAACAGGCTCCCTGACAGGCTTGCGCAAGGCCGCGCAGGCCATGGCTACACTTTCTTAGCTGCGTTTGCGCTAGAGGCATCGGACAAGGTGGTGACGGGGCAAGCAAATGATTCAATTCCTGCGCAAGGTGATGCGCGACAACAATGCCGTGACCCTCGTCGAGTACGGGCTGCTGGTCGGCCTCCTGGGCCTCGCGATGGTCTTTGGGCTGACCGCATTTACCAATCAGCTCTACGTTCTCTTCCAGGTCGTCGAAAACGCTACGCACAATCCCTGAGGGGCGGCTTAGACCGATATTCGGCTTTCCTGCGTAGGTCTCTGCCTGTCCGAGGAAATCCATTGGCGTCGGCCATTGGCGTTCCGGTCCGGGTCAGAAGCTCTCGCCAGGAGATTACGACATGAATTTCATCCGCCGCCTCTCTCGCCGCCTTTCGCAAAGCGAACTCGTCCGGAACGAAGAAGGCGCCACCGCCATCGAGTATGGCCTGATTGCCGCGCTCATCGCCGTTGCCGCCATCACCGCGATGGGCGCCCTGGGCAACTCGATCTCGAACACCTTCAACCTGGTGTCGAACGACATGGACAACGCCCAGGATGGCCACCTCTAAGAGCCCGACCCAAAAGTCTTTCGGGTCGGTTTGGCGGGTCTTTTGTGCCACCACGGCGTCGGCTGTTCGCCACGATGCCTCCAGCATCGCTGGGCTCTCAGCCTTCTTGTGGTG
>DQVI01000149.1 GCA_015661825.1 Novosphingobium capsulatum | reverse complement strand
CGCGCCGTCGCGGAGCAGGACCAGCGCGCGGCGGCCCGGCGCCAGATGCGGGCGCAGGCGCGCAAACGGGGCGGCATGAAGGCCAAGGCAGACCAGATCCTGTATCGCCCAGCCCAGCCGCGCGGCGGCCAGCGTGAAGGTGGAAGGGGCCGGATGGGCGATCCATTCATGGGAGGGCAGGCCGGCGACAAGGCTGCTGCCCGCGCCAAACCAGAACGGGTCGCCCGATACGAGCGCGACGACCCGCTGGCCCCGCCATTCCATCACGCGCGCCGCGCCTTCGCGGAACGGGACTGGCCATTCGTGGGCCGGGCACGTAAGGTGGGGCAGGACCAGACCAAGATGGCGGATCGGCCCGATCACCACATCAGCCTGGGCCAATGCCGCCCGCGCCGGGGGGGAGAGGGCCTCGTAGCCATCCTCGCCCAGGCCCACAATTGTCAACCACGGGGGCGTCAGCCACGGGGCGTCTTCCCCCGCCCGCTTTGCAGGATCAGCCATGCCGCACCGCCTTTCGCGCCGCATTCTCGTGCTGGGGGGCACCAGCGAGGCGAGCGAACTGGCCCGCCTCCTGGCCGCCCACGGGCTTTGCGCGACGCTCAGCTATGCCGGGCGCACGGAAAACCCGCGCGCGCAGCCGATCCCGACGCGGGTGGGCGGCTTTGGCGGGGTGGAGGGGCTGGCAGCCTATTTGCGCGCGGAGGGCATCACCCATCTGGTCGATGCGACCCACCCCTTTGCCGCGACGATGAGCGCGAACGCCTGCGCGGCGGCGCAGCTTGCCGGGGTGCCGCTCGTCGCGCTCACCCGCCCGGCGTGGGAGCCGCAGGAGGGCGACCGCTGGCGTGAAGTCGCCACCATCGCGCAGGCGGTCGAGGCACTGGCCGGGGCGCCGCGCCGGGTGTTCCTCGCGCTCGGGCGGCAGCATGTCGAGGCGTTCGCCGCGCAGCCGCAGCATCGCTATGTCCTGCGGTTCGTCGATGCGCCGGGGGAGGCGCCCGCCTTGCCCGATCATGCGCTGGTGGTCGATCGCGGGCCGTTCACCGTGGCGGGCGACCGCGCGCTGATGGAGGCTCACGGCATCGAATGCGTTGTCGCCAAGAACGCGGGGGGCAGCGGCGCGCAGGCCAAGCTGGAGGCCGCGCGCGCGCTGGGGCTGCCGGTGATCATGATCGCCCGGCCTGCCTTGCCGCCCCGCGTGGAGGTTCACCGGGCTGCCGACGTGCTCGACTGGCTCGATCATGCCGCACTCTCAGGCGTGGAACGCGGGGTATAGAGCAGGGGCGCCGCGCCGGGCCGTTTGATCAGGCGGGTCTGGCTAGACCCGACGATGACCATCGTGCGCATGTCGGCCATCTCGGGCCGGGCCTGATCGAGGGGGACTATGCGCAAGGCTTCCTGCGGCGTGCAGACGGCACGGGCAAACAGGACCGGGCGGCTGTCGCCACAGGCCTCGCGCAGGACGGCGAGCGCGCGGGCAAAACCCTCGGGCCTGGCCTTGGAGCGCGGGTTGTAGAAGGCCATCGCGAAATCGGCCTGTGCGGCAAGGCGCAGGCGCTTTTCGATCAGGGCCCAGGGCTTGAGATTGTCGGACAGGTTGATCGCGCAGAAATCATGGCCGAGCGGGGCGCCTGCCCGCGCGCTGGCCGCGAGCATGGCGGTGATGCCCGGCAACACGCGGATGTCGAGGCTGCGCCATGACAGCGGCCCGGCTTCGAGCGCCTCGAACACCGCCGCCGCCATGGCGAACACCCCCGGATCGCCCGAGGAAACCACGACCACGCGGGCGCCTTCTTGTGCGAGCGACAGGGCATGGGCCGCGCGGTCGAGTTCCACCCGGTTGTCGCTGGGGTGGAGGGTCAGGCCGGGCCGGGGCGCGACGCGCGCGACATAGGGGGTATAGCCGATGACATCGGTTGCCATGGCGAGCGCTTCGCGCACTTCGGGAGTGATCAGGGCTTCATCGCCCGGACCCAGCCCGGCAATCGCCAGCCATCCTTCTTGCCTGGCGCTCATGGACGGCGGCCTTTCCCGTGGATCAGCAGGATCGAGAAATAGGGGGTGACGCTGCTCGCCTGCGCCAGCGGGGTGACGCGCTGTTCGGGCATGGCGGCATATTCGACGAGCCAGGCTTCGTCCGCGCGGCCCGCCTGCGCCACTGCGCGGATCAGCTTGGGCAGGTTGCGCCCGATCTTCATCACCACCAGCGCGTCGGTATCGCGGATGCGGCGGACGAGTTCGTCTTCGGGGAGCGTCGCCATGGCCACGGTCAGCACGTCGTCACCCCAGGTGATCGGCAGGCCCGTGGCGTTCCACGCGCCCGCCATGCCGGTGATGCCGGGGACGACCTCCACCGGCGCCAGCCCGGACAGGCGGCTGTGCAGGTGCATGAACGAGCCATAGAAGAACGGGTCGCCTTCGCACAGGACGACGACATCCTCGCCCGCTGCCGAAAGGGCGGCGAGCCTTTGCGTACATTGCGCATAGAAGGCCGAAAGCCGCTCGTTGTAGCGCGGATCGCTGAACGGGATTTCGGTGGTGACCGGATATTCCATCGCGATCTCGACTACGTCGGGGCGCAGCATGCCTTCGGCAATGCGGCGGGCCTGCCCCGGTCGTCCGGCTTTGCGGAAATAGGCGACATGGGCCGCCCCGCGCACGAGGCGGTCGGCGCGCACGCTCAGCAGGTCGGGTGCGCCGGGGCCGAGGCCGACACCGTGGATCGTGCCGGGAATGATGGCCGTGATGGGGGAGAGGGGCGCGCTCATTCCGCGCGGCTCGCCAGCGCGTTGATCGCGGCCACGGTAATGGCGCTGCCCCCCAGTCGCCCTTCGACCACGCAACACGGCACGGGGGCTTCCTCCCACAGCGCGGCCTTGGATTCGACCGCGCCGACAAAGCCCACCGGGCAGCCGACAATCGCGGCGGGGCGCGGGCAGGCCGGGTCTTCGAGCATGGTCAGCAGGTGAAACAGCGCGGTCGGCGCATTGCCGATGGCGACCACCGCGCCCGCCAGATGCGGACGCCAGAGTTCGAGCGCGGCGGCAGAGCGCGTGGTGCCCATGTCCTTGGCAAGGCCGGGAACCTGCGGATCGTGCAGCGGGCACAGGATCGGATTGGCGGCGGGCAGGCGCGCGCGGGTGATCCCTTCGGAGACCATCCGCGCATCGCACAGGATCGGCGCCCCTGCGGCCAGCGCGGCGCGGGCGGCGGCGGTGAATGTGGGGGAAAAGTGGATATGGCGGGCCAGTTCGACCATGCCCGCGGCATGGATCATGCGCACGGCGACCGGCTCTTCATCGGGGGTGAAGCGGGCGAGATCGGCCTCGGCGCGGATCATCGCGAACGAGCGGGCATAGATCGCGGCGCCATCGGTTTCATAAACGTGAGGCATCAGGCAGCTCCAAAACGGGCGAGCACGGCATGGGGGGAAAGCCCGGTTTCCTGCGCGGCTCCGGCGCGGGCGTGATGGGCAAGGTCGAACAGGCCCGCGCGCCCGGTGAGGACGAGGTCGGCGGGGGCAGGGCAGGCGCAACCCTTGGCGCAGCCTGCGACATGGGTGTGGCCGGTCAGATGGGGCGCGAGAGTGTGTGCCAAGGAGCGGGTTTCCACGCTGGCTTGCGGGCACAGCGGCGCGCCGGGGCAGGCGTCGATCCGGCGCAGGGGATCGGCGGGATCGGCGATGAAGCCGGGAAAATCGTGTCCACGCCCGCCTTCGATCACGAAAACGCGCCATGGCGTCAGGCGCAGGCCGTTCACGCCCGGACGGTCGAGCGCGCGCAGCAGGGCCGAGGCTTCGATCTGTCCAAACGGGGCGGCCAGCGCCATGCCGAGGGAGGTCGCACCCGGTTCGAGAGGTGGGCGCGGGCGCGCGGGGCTTTGCGTGCCCTGGGCCCAGTCGGGCAGGGGGGCGGTGTGGCGGGCCATGCG
>DQVI01000150.1 GCA_015661825.1 Novosphingobium capsulatum | reverse complement strand
CTCCGGCGACGGCGGCTTCGGCTTGTCCCGCTTCCTTGCGGGCGAGGTCGGCGGCCTGGGCGGCGTCGCGCCAGCGGGCGAAGGTCAACCGGGCTTCGGCCACGCGGATGCGCTCGGACACGTCCTTGTAGCGCTGGGCGGCGCGGGCCTGCTTGCGCAAGGCGGCGATCTGGTCGTCGAGCCCGGCCATGAGGTCTTCGAGGCGGCCAAGGTTGGCCTCGGTCGCGCGCAATTTCTGCTCGGCATCGCGGCGGCGGACGTGAAGCCCGGCGATCCCGGCGGCTTCTTCCAGCATCATGCGCCGCTCGGCGGGCTTGGCGGCGATGACCGCGGCGATGCGCCCCTGACTGACAAGCGCCGGGCTGTGCGCGCCGGTGGCCGCATCGGCGAAGATCAGGCCGACATCCTTGGCCCGCACGTCGCGCCCGTTGACGCGATAGGCCGAGCCCGCCCCGCGCTCGATCCGGCGGACGACTTCGAGCTCGCCGCCCCACTGGTCTTCGGGGTCGGTCTTTGCGGTCAGCGCCACTTCGGCAAAGGCGCGCGGGGGGCGCCGGCCGCTGCCGGCAAAGATCACGTCGTCCATTCCGCTGCCGCGCATCGCGCGGGCCGAAGCCTCGCCCATGACCCAGCGCAAGGCCTCGAGCAGGTTGGACTTGCCACACCCGTTGGGGCCGACCACGCCGGTCAGCCCCGGCTCGATCCGCAGTTCGGCCGGTTCGACGAAGCTCTTGAAACCGGAGAGTTTCAAGCGCTGGAAATGCATGGCCACCCCCCGAAAGAGAGGCGCCGCCCCCACGGCGCCCCCACATTCCGCTTCAGATCAGCGCGCGCCAGCGCGCTGCAAAATGGGTTCGAGCTGTTCCCAGGTCGCCACGTCGACATTCTTGCCGTTGACGAGGAAAGTCGGGGTGCCCGAAATGTTGTACTTGTCTTCCCAGGACTGGGTATTGGCGGCGAGCGTCTTGGCGGCGTCGGTCTTGGCCAGGCACGCCAGCGCCTGATCGCGCGAGATGCCGCGCGCGCCGAAGAAGTCGATCAGCCCGCCCTTGTCGGCCAGCACGGTGAACAGCTTGTCGGGCGGGGTGCTGCCCGACTGGATCGCCGTGGCGGCGGGCTGGAGCTTGGCGAACAGGTCCTTCTGGTTGGAATAGACCTGCTCGGTCAGCGCATAGAACGTGTCGGGCGTGCCGCACTGGGTGAGCATGGCCATCGTGGTATCGAACGGATCGCGCACGAAGTTGCGGAATTCGAGGCTCACGCGGCCCGAGGCGATGTAGCTTTCGCGCAGCCTGGGGAAGCCTTTTTCGGCAAATTCGCCGCAGTGCGGGCAGGTGAGCGAGCCGAATTCGATGACCTTGATCGCCGCATCGGGGTTGCCCATCACATAGCCGCCATCGGCGGTCTTGCTGACCACGTCGGCCCAGGCCTTGCCAGCGGGGGCGGGCACGTTGGGCAGGGTGGCGGCGCTTTCGCTCGCGGTTCCGGTAGCGGTGTCATCGCTCTTCTTGCAGGCGGCAAGGTTGAGCGCGAGCGGCAGGGCGAGCAGCGCGATGCGGGCGGAGGCAAGCTTCATGGCTGGGGTGTTCCGTCTCTGGAATGGTCGGTTGTGGCACACATGCACGAAAAGGGGTTTTGGCCCTTCCGCGTCAGTTCATGCGGGCTTCGATCTGGGGCTTGAGCGCGGCCCAGCTGGCGGTTCCGGCCAGCGGCAGGCCGTTGAGCACGAACGAGGGCGTGCCCTGGACATAGTCCTTTTCTTCGGCTTCCTTGGTGGCGGCGGCAAGGCGGGTGGCCAGCGCCTCGTCGGCCAGGCAGCGGTCGGCGGCGGGGCGGTCGATCCCGCGCGTGGCGATCATGTCGTAGAACTTGAAATCGCTGGCAATGGCGCGGGTGCGGCTGGCGAGCGGGCCCGTGGTCCAGCGCTGGCGCTGGGCATTGGTGGCGGTGGCTTCAAGGCCGATCCAGTCCGGCTGGCGGGTCAGGAACATGACATGGGTGGGCCAGAAGGCCTTCGTGGGCACGCAGTGGGTGAGCAGGGCCACGGTCAGGTCGACCGGGTCGCGCACGAAGTTGCGCACCTCGATCGAGCCCTTGCCCGGCCCGATCATGCCCAGACGCAATTGGGCGTCGGATTCCTGGGTGAAATGGGCGCAATGGGGGCAGGTATAGCTGACATATTCGACCAGCTTGATCTGGCCGTCCGGGTTGCCGAGCAGGTAGCTGTCGCGCGGCGTGCGCACGATGGTCTGGTTCCAGTTGTGCGCAGAAGCGGGCGCCAGCGACTTGGTCGCCACCGGGGCCGCCGCCGGGGCAGCTTTCTGGACGGGGGCGGCCAGGGCCGGGCCCGATGCCAGGGCCAGCCCGGTCAGGGCGGCCAGAACGGCAACAAGGTTACGCAAAGGTCTGATCACTTCTGTCCATCCCTGTTCTTCGTTTCTTCGCGCGCACTCGCTTCGCCCAGCGAGCGGGCCAGCGATTCGAGCACCGCGCGCAGTTCCGGATCGCCGATGTCGCGCAGACTGTCCCCCAGTTCCATCGGGATCGGCTTGAGCGAGGGCGGCGCGAGTGGCTTGGGACCGGTGGCTTGCCGTGCCTGAACCACGCCTTGACGCAGCTTGACGCGGGCGACCGCGCGATAGCCGAAGAAGCGGTTCACCCGCTCCATGATCTCGGGGATCACATGCTGGATCAGCGGGGCGTGGGCCGGGGTGACGACCAGATGGAGCACCCCGTCGGCCTTTTCGCCCGGCGCGAAGCGGATCGATTCGGGCAGGCAATGGCGCGCATGGGCCGCCCCGATGATCTCGGGCCAGCGCGAGACGACCGAGCTTTGCACGAAGCCGAAGCGGCGGAACGCGGTGCGCCCGATGGCGGGCATGAGATCGGAAATCTGGCGCGCATCGCCCCCGCGCGGGCGTTCGAACGTGCGCCCTGCGTCGCTGCCTGTGCTGGCCTTGGCCTTTTGCGCGCGATTGGGAGCGGCACGATTGGGGTGGGCACGACTGGGTTTGGGCGGATCGCTTTCCATTGTGGGCCAAGCCATGCCATAGCGGCGCCATGCAAGCCAGCACCCATGTTGACGATCATGTTCACGATTTTCCCCCCTCCGGCATGGAGGCCAATGATGGGGCGGGCGTCGCGCAGGCCCTGCTGGCTTGGTACGATGTCCATGCCCGGCATTTGCCCTGGCGGCATCGGCCCGATCCGCTTGGAAAAGCGCCCTTGCCCGATCCCTATCGGGTCTGGCTGTCCGAAGTGATGCTCCAGCAGACGACAGTGGCCGCTGTTGTCCCCTATTTCGAAAAGTTCACCAGCGCATGGCCGACGGTCGGGGCACTGGCTGCCGCCGACGAGGCACACGTCATGGCTGCGTGGGCGGGGCTGGGCTATTATGCCCGCGCGCGCAATCTGGTGGCCTGCGCGCGGGCGGTGGCGGCGCTGGGGGCCTTTCCCGACAGCGAGGAGGGCTTGCGCGCGCTGCCCGGCCTTGGCGCCTATACCGCAGCGGCGGTGGCCGCGATTGCCTTCGGGCGGCGGGCGGTGGTGGTCGATGCCAATGTCGAGCGGGTGATCGCGCGGCTCTTTGCCATCGAGGAGCCCTTGCCCGGCGCACGCAGCGCGATCCGCGCGGCGACCGACAGCGTGACCCCGGCCACCCGCGCGGGCGATTTCGCGCAGGCGATGATGGACCTTGGCGCAACCATCTGCACGGTCAGGGCGCCGCGCTGCCTGCTCTGCCCGCTGGAAAAGCTGTGCCGCGCGCGGGCCACGGGCAACCCCGAAAGGCTCCCGGTCAAGGCGCCGAAAAAGACCAAGCCCGTGCGGCAGGGGCGCGCGTTCTGGATCGAGCGGACGGGGGCCGACGGCGAGGTCGAAGTCCTGCTCGTCACCCGTCCGGGCAAGGGCATGCTGGGGGGGATGCGTGCCTTGCCCGACGATGGCTGGAGTGCGCGGGCCGATGGCCATGGCGCGCCTCCTGCGGTCTGCGCGCCCCTCGGGGTTGCACAGGCCGACTGGCAGGCGGGCGGGGTTGTCCGCCACGGGTTCACCCATTTCGATCTGGAACTTCATTTGGTGGTGGCCGTTGGCGATCCGGATTGTAGGGTGTCAGCCATGCTCGGGGACGATGCGCAGTGGTGGCCGCGCGCGCGGATCGCGGACGCCGGGCTGCCCACGGTCTTTGCCAAGGCGGCGCAACTGGTGCTGGCCTGAAAGGATGCCGGTTTGATGCAGGATCGCGAATCGCAAGTGCAGGGCTGGAATAGGCGCGGCGTGCTGGGCGGGGCCGGGGTGGTCGGCGGGGCGGTGCTGTTGCGCTGCCTGGCCCATGCCAGCCCTGCCGATCCGCGCTTGCCTGCGGTTTCGGCGCTGGTCGATGACTATGTCGATTCCGGGCGTCTGGTTGGCGCGGTGGCGACGCTGGGCTGGGGCAGCGCTCCGCCCGAAATGGTCGCGCGCGGGGTGGCGACGCGCGGCGACCGGCGGGGCCTTGGCCTCGACAACCTGTTCCGCATCTATTCGATGACCAAGCCGATCACCGGCATGGCCGCGATGATGCTGATCGACGAGGGCAAGCTCGGCCTCGACCAGCCGATTGCCGATTTCCTGCCCGGCTTTGCCCATATGAAGGTTCTGGCCGATCCGGCCGGGCCCGTCGACAAGGTGGTGCCCGCCACGGCGCAGATCACCGTGCGCAACCTGCTCACTCATACCGCCGGGCTCGGCTATACGATCATCCAGTCCGGGCCGATCCGGCAGGCCTATCTCGATGCGGGGATCGTGCCCTTGCGGGTCAGCCGGGTGAAGCTGCCGTTCTTTGCCAGCGCGCCGATTGCGCCCAGCCTTGCCGCCTTTGCCGACCGGCTGGCCGGCCTGCCGCTGGTCTATCAGCCGGGCACGCGCTGGTCCTATTCGGTCGGGCTCGATCTGCTGGGCCGCGTGATCGAGCTGGCCTCGGGGCGCGATTTTGCGGGTTTCCTTCAGGAACGCCTGTTCGATCCGCTGGGCATGACGAGCACTGCGTTCGAACTGGCCGACCGCGATGTCGAACGGTTCACCAGCAATTACCTGATCTTCGACGGGCGCCTGCTGCCCATCGACGGGGCGGTGAACTCGATTTACCGCGATCCGCCGCCGTTTCCCTTTGGCGGGGCCGGGCTGATCAGTTCGCCGCGCGATTACGACCGCTTTTTGACCATGCTGCTGGGTGGCGGGGTCTTTGCGGGCAAGCGGGTCATGGGCGCGCGCGCGGTCGCGCTGGGGACCAGCAACCTCCTGCCGCCCGGCGCGACGACGGCGGGCACATGGATTGCGGGCCATGGCTTTGGCGCGGGGGGGCGTGTCGGCCTGGGCGCAGAGGCGGGCACCTATGGCTGGTCGGGCGCGGCGGGCACGCTGGGCTTCATCAGCAAGCCGGGCGGCGTGCGCGGGGGGCTGTTCACGCAATATATGCCCGCCATGACCTATCCGTTCGAAAAGGATTTTCCGCAGGCCGTGCGCAGCGATGTGCGCGCGCGGCTGTTGTTGCAAAACAAGGTTCCCGCATGACGACCGATTCTGCCCTGCTTTCGCGCCGCCGCTCCCATTCTCCCATCGCCTATTCGGCCAGCCCGCTCGACCGGGCCGATGCGGTGCGCGGCGATCCTGCCCGGCTGGCGGCGGTCATGGCCGGGGAGGGCGCACGGCTTTTGCGGCTCGACGGGCTGGCGCCGGTCTTTTCGGATACGGGCGGTCTGGTCTGGGTTCCCCTTTCGGATATGCCGGGAGGCCCGCAGGGGGCCGAGCTGATCTTCCTCGGGCTCGACGCGCAGGGGCACGGGCATTTCGCGCCGGTCGTGGCCGATCTTGCGGGCAGCACGGCGCCTGCCGCTGCCGACTTGCGCCGCCTGCTCGACGCCATGCCTGCGGCTGATCTGGCGATCTATGGCGGGGCGCGCAGTCTGGTCGACTGGCACGCGCGGCACCGCTTCTGTGCGCGCTGTGGCAGCGCGACGCGGCTGGCCAAGGGCGGCTGGCAGCGCTCCTGCGTCAACGAGGCTTGCGGGGCCGATCATTTTCCGCGTGTCGATCCCGTCACGATCATGCTGGTCGAGCATGACGGGTGCCTTCTGCTCGGGCGCCAGCCGCGTTTTCCTGCCGGGCGCTATTCGGCGCTGGCCGGGTTCGTCGAGCCGGGGGAGACGATGGAAGAGGCCGTCGCACGCGAGGTTTTCGAGGAAGCGGGCGTGCGCGTGCGCGATGTGCGCTATGTGGCGAGCCAGCCCTGGCCCTATCCCTCGTCGCTGATGATCGCCTGCCATGCGCTGGCCGACGACCGGGCGATTGCCATCGACGCCAACGAGCTTGAGGATGCGCAGTGGTTCACCCGTGCGCAAGTGGCCGCCGCGCTGGCGGGGGCGAGCGATGCGCTGTTCGAGGTTCCCCCGCCCAGCGCGGTGGCGCGGCATCTGCTCGAATGGTGGATGGAGCAGGCTGTTTCTGTCTAGACCAGACCCAGCCGGGCGAGTTCTCCGGCCACGTCGGGGGGGAGGATGTCGCCCTCCTGCCCTTCATCCAGATCGGCAGGGGCATCGGCCTCTTCGAGATAGCGCCAGCCCTGATGGGCGCGGCGTGGGCAGGGGACGACATCGATCAGGCGGGTGGAGATCAGGATGGCGGTGCGTCCGCCTTCGGCTTCCTCGAAACCGAGGATTTCCGAGCGGGCGACCAGCTGGTGCTTGAGGATCCAGAACAGCGAGCCGCCGATCATCTCGGCATGGCGGCGCGGGCAGTTGCGCGTGGTCAGGCGGGCGACGCCTTCGCCATGGCGGCCATCGGGGGCGAACCAGTCGTGCACTTCGGCCAGCGACTGCGCGCCATAGGCCACTTTGGTCATGTTGAGGGGCATGGGAGGCAGGTTCCGTCGGGTCAGGAGGTGAGGCCGGTGACCACGGCCAGCCCGAGGAACGAGAAGAAGCCCATCGTGTCGGTCGCGGTCGTCACGAAAACGGCCGAGGAGACCGCCGGGTCCACGCGCAGACGGTCGAGCCCGACCGGAACGAGGATGCCCGCAAGGCCCGCCACCAGATTGTTGATGATCATCGCCGCGGCGATCACCATGCCCAGATGCGGGTTGCCGAAGATGAGCCCGGTGCCCGTGCCGATCAGCAGGCCAAGCGAAAGGCCGTTGGTCAGCGCGATGCGCAGCTCGCGCATGATCATCCACCAGGTGTTCGAACTGGTCAGCTGGTTGGTGGCGATGGCGCGCACGACCACCGCAAGGGTCTGCGTGCCCGCATTGCCGCCCATGCCCGAGACGATCGGCATCAGCACCGCCAGCAGCGCGAAATGGGCGATGGCGTTCTGGAACAGGCCGACCACCGAGGAGGCCAGGATCGCCGTCCCCAGATTGACCACCAGCCACGACAGGCGCGTGCGCACGGTCAGCGAGATCGGCTCGTTGATGTCGCCGTCGCCCGCGCCCGAAAGGCGCAGGATGTCTTCGCTGGCTTCTTCCTGAATGATGTGGACAACGTCGTCGACGGTGATCTGGCCGACCAGACGCCCGCTTTCATCGACCACGGCGGCGGAAATCAGCGCGTATTTCTGGAAGCGCAGCGCGACTTCTTCCTGGTCCATCGTCACCGGGATCAGCGTCTGGTCGCGCTTCATCACGTCGGTCAGCGCGATTTCGCGCGGCGCGCGCAGGATCCACGAGAGCTGGCAGGTGCCGACCGGGCGGTGCTTGACGTCGACGACGAAGACTTCCCAGAATTCGGTCGCCAGATCGTCGTCGCGGCGCAGGTAGTCGATCAGGTCGCCCACGCTCAGGTGTTCGGGAACCGCGATCACGTCGCGACTCATCAGACGGCCGGCCGATTCCTCGGGGAAGGAGAGCGCGCTTTCGATGGCTGCGCGGTCTTCGGGCTCCATCTCGGCCAGAACGGCCTGCTGGTCGGCCTCGTCCAGATCCTCGATCAGGGCGACGGCGTCGTCCGTCTCCATCTGCTCGGCCAGTTCGGCCACTTCGTCGGGGTCGAGTTCCTCGACGAGGTCGTCGCGCACCCAGTCGTTGAGTTCGGCCAGCACGTCCGAACCGAGCAGGTCGTTGATCGCGCGGGCGAGCGCGGCACGATAGTCGTGGCCGATCAGCTCGAACAGGTCGGCCACGTCGGCCGGGTGGAGCGGCTCGACGAGGTTGTAGACGGTTTCCTGATCGCCCGCGTCGAGCGCTTCGACGACCTTGCGCAGGAACGCGGGGCGCAAGGTGTTGTCTTCCTCGTCCAGTTCGTCAGACACGCGTGAAGGCTCTGGACGCGCAAGGTCCGCGCGCGCATCGTCATGGCCCGGTTCCGCCGCCATTTTGGGCAGGGTGCCGGTTGCGTTCAGGTTGTCGTGATCGGTGGGCGCGCCATTGTCCATCCGGGCCGGGATAGGCGATCAAGCGCCAAATGCAATGGTGCAGTGCAGCGATGCGGCGGTAGGTGACTTTGCCGCAAACCACCCTATATCAGGGAGCATTCTTTGCCCCCATATTTTGCCAAGGGAAGAGTTCTCGATGTCTGAAGAAAAACTGGTCCTCTCGCTCGATTCGGGCGACGTGGTGATCAAGCTGCGTCCCGACCTGGCTCCCGGCCACGTCGCGCGGATCAAGGAACTGGCCTCGGAAGGTTTTTACGACGGTGTGAAGTTCCACCGCGTGATCCCCGGCTTCATGGCGCAGGGTGGCTGCCCCGACGGCACCGGCATGGGCGGCTCGAAGAAGCCTGATCTGCAAGCCGAATTCAACGCCGAGCCCCATGTGCGCGGCGTGTGCTCGATGGCCCGCACCAGCTACCCGCACTCGGCCAACAGCCAGTTCTTCATCTGCTTCGATGACGCGCGCTTCCTCGACCGCCAGTACACCGTCTGGGGCCAGGTCGAGAGCGGCATGGAACACATCGACGCGCTGCCCAAGGGCGAGCCGCCGGCAAAGCCCGGCGTGATCCGCAAGGCCACTATTCAGGCCTGATCAAAAAAATTGGCAATTCTGTCTCCTAAATGAGACGGGATCGTACCAAATGTGTGGAAAGGCGGGGCTGGTCCCCGCCTTTTTTGCTGCACTTGCCACGCCACGCGCGTAGGGGCGGGGCGGACCGAACCAGAATCGCCACCATGGCACCGCCTCGACGCCCCTTGTTTTTGGCTGCGGCGCGGCAAAGTGGATGGCGCCACGTGAAAGGAGCCTGTCGAACATGTCCTCCGCCCCCGTTTCTACGGCCAGGATCGCCAACCCCGAATTCCAGGCCCGCCTGATGGATGCCGAAGCGGCTGCTTCGCTCATCAAGCCGGGTGCTGTTGTCGGCATGAGTGGCTTTACCGGTGCCGGCTATCCCAAGGCCGTTCCCCTGGCGCTTGCCCGCCAGATGGACGAGGCCCGCGAGGCCGGAAACCCTTATGCGATCAAGGTCTGGACGGGCGCCTCGACGGGCCCCGAACTCGACGGCGCGCTGGCTCGGGCCAAGGGTATCGACTTCCGCCTGCCCTACAACTCCGACCCGCTCGTGCGCGAGCAGATCAACAGCGGTGCGGTCCAGTATTTCGACATGCACCTGAGCCAGGTGGCTCCGGCGGCATGGCAGGGCTTCCTCGGTCCGCTCGACGTCGCGCTCGTCGAAGTCTCGGCGATCCTGCCCGATGGCTCGGTGGTGCCCTCCTCGTCGGTCGGCAACAACAAGACCTGGCTCGACCGCGCCGACAAGATCATCCTCGAAGTCAACTCGTGGCAGCATGAAGCGCTGCACGGGATGCACGACATCTACTACGGCACCGCGCTGCCCCCGCACCGCAAGCCGATCCCGCTCGTCACCCCGAGCGACCGCATCGGCCAGGCGACCTTCCGCGTCGACCCCTCGAAGGTCGTGGGCGTCGTGGCGACCGACATCCCCGATCGCAACGCTCCGTTCAAGGCGCCCGACGCTTCGGCGCTGGCGATTGCCAGCCACCTGCTCGACTTCTTCCAGAACGAAGTGCGCGTGGGCCGTCTGCCTGCTTCGCTGCTGCCGGTGCAGTCGGGCGTGGGCAACATCGCCAATGCCGTGCTGCTCGGCCTGATGGACGCGCCGTTCGAGCCGATGACCGCCTATACCGAAGTGCTTCAGGACGGCATGCTCGAACTGCTCGCGGCGGGCAAGCTGTCGATGGCCTCGTGCACGGCCTTCTCGCTCAGCCCCGAGGCGGCCGAGCGCCTGAACGGCGAAATGGCGCTCTATCGTGACCGCATCATCCTGCGTCCGCAGGAAATCTCGAACCACCCCGAACTGGTGCGCCGCCTCGGCTGCCTTGCCATGAACGGGATGATCGAGGCCGACATCTACGGCAACGTCAACTCGACCCACATGATGGGCTCGCGCATCCAGAACGGGATCGGCGGCTCGGGCGACTTTGCCCGCAATGCCTATATCTCGATCTTCATGGCGCCCTCGACCGCCAAGGGCGGGGCGATCTCGACGATCGTGCCGCAGGTCAGCCATGTCGACCACATCGACCAGGACGTGCAGGTCATCGTGACCGACCAGGGCCTGGCCGACTTGCGCGGGCTTTCGCCCAAGCAGCGTGCCGAGAAGGTCATCGCGAACTGCGTCCACCCGACCTTCCGCGACCAGCTGGCCGACTACTATGCCCGCGCCCTGCGCGATTCCTATGGCAAGCACTCGCCCTCGCTGCTCAAGGAAGCGCTTTCGTGGCACCAGCGGTTCATCGAAACCGGCTCGATGCTGGCGAAGTGATTCGCTCCCGCGCCTCGTGCGCGGGAGATCATGAACAGATCGGTTCGGGAATTACGGTCGGCGCGCAAGCGCCGGCCGTTTTCCTGTTTTGGGGAGGCGCGCGAAAAAATCGTTTGATGATAAAAGCCTGAAAAATCCCGGCGGGCAGGGGGCAACAGGCTCGTCGATGGCGCCAGCGGCTCGGCTGGCCGCCCAAAAGCGCATCCGGTCGTTTTGGATTAACCGGAAAGTTACCGAGCCCCTCGCAGGAATGACGAAACCAGAAGATTTGTGGCCAAATATTTTGCCCAGCGCCGCAAACGCCAAAAAGGTCGTCCACTCCATGCCGGAAATCTCGTCCGAATTGCGGGCCCTGAACAACTTCTTCGCAACTCTCGTGCTCGATCCGGGCGGGCGCATCATTCGGGCCAATTCGGCTTTTCTCGACCTTCTGGGCTATGAACTGGACGAGTTGCGCGGGCGGCACGAGGCCTCGCTTGCGCAGGAATGCGACGGGGGGGAGAGCCCGGACTGGGAGCGCCTGCGTCTGGGCGGGCGCCAGTCGCTGACGGTCCAGCGCAAGAACCGCCACGGTCAGGCGCTGTGGCTCGAAGCCATGTATTATCCGGTGTGCGATGCCGCCGGGACCCTGCTCGAAGTCGTCGTGATCGCGCGCGACAGGACCGGGATGATCGCCACCGATGCGGCGGAGCGCGCCCGCGTGGGTGCCATCGGCCGGTCGAGCCCGGTTGCCCGGCTGGGCCTCGATGGCGAAGTGCTCGAAGCCAATCCGCTGTTCCATGCGATGCTGGGCCATCCCGACAAGACGCTCGTGGGCGCGCAGTATCGCGACTTGTGCGATGTGGACGCGATGGGCGCGGACGTGTTCGGCGATTTCTGGGATGCGCTGTGTGTGGGCCTGCCGCAGGACAGCCAGCAGCTGTTCCGCAGCAGCGAGGGCGCCATGCGCTGGCTGCGCGTGATGGCCAGCCCCGTGGTCGATGCGCAAGGGGCCGTGGCCGAGATCTTCATGCTGGCCGAGGACGTGACCCGCGACCGCCAGCGCCAGACCGACAATGCCTGGCAGATCGCCGCGATCCACAAGAGCCATGCGGTCATCAGCTTCGACATGAACGGCATCGTGCTCGACGCCAATTCGCGCTTCCTCGAACTGATGGAGTACGAGCGCGCCGACGTGATCGGGCGGCATCATCGCATGTTCGTCGATGCGGCCTATTCGCATGGCGCCGAATATGCCGGGTTCTGGCGCGTGCTCTCGCGCGGGCAGCATCAGGCCGGGCAATACCGGCGCGTGGCGCGCGACGGGCGCGAAGTCTGGCTTCAGGCCAGCTATAACCCGATCTTCGATCTGGCCGGAAACCCTGTCAAGATCGTCAAGTATGCCACTGATATTACGGATGAAAAGGTCCGTCAGGCCGAGCATCAGGGCCAGATCGCCGCGATCCACAAGTCGCAGTGCGTGATCTCGTTCGATCTCGAAGGCCGGGTGCTCGATGCCAACGACAATTTCCTCGAAGCCACCGGCTATCGCCTCGGCGACATTCGTGGCGCCCATCACAGCATGTTCGTGCCCGAAGAGCATGTCCGGTCCGAGGAATATCGCCAGTTCTGGAAAGCCCTGGCCAATGGCCAGCACCGTTCGGGCGAGTTCCACCGGGTGACCGCGACGGGCGCGGACCTGTGGCTTCAGGCCAGCTACAATCCGATCTTCGATCTTTCGGGCAAGCCGATGAAGATCATCAAGTATGCCTATGACGTGACCGACGAAAAGCAGCGCCATGCGCAGTTCGAGGGGCAGATCAAGGCGATCCGCAAGGCGCAGGGGGTGATCTCGTTCGCGCTCGATGGCACCGTGCTCGATGCCAATACCAAGTTCCTCGACATGGTCGGTTATGAACTCGATGAACTGGTCGGCCAGCGGCACGAGATTCTCGTCGATCCCGGCCAGGTCAACGGCTGCGAATACCTGACCTTCTGGGACAAGCTGCGCGCGGGCGAATACATGACCGGGCGGTTCGAGCGGATCAGCAAGCAGGGCGAGCGGATCTGGCTTCAGGCCAGCTACAACCCGATCTTCGATCTGGCAGGCAACCTCGTCAATATCGTCAAGTTCGCCACCGATGTGACGCAGGACGTGGCCCTGGCCGACGCTTACGAGGAAGCGCGCCAGCAATCACAGCACGATCCGGTGACATCGCTGCCCAATCGCGCGCGTCTGGCCTCGTTCCTGGCCACCGAACTGGCCATTCCCAACGCGCGCATGGCGGTGATCTATTGCGATCTCGATCGGTTCAAGCGGATCAACGACACGTTCGGCCATGCGCTGGGCGACCGCGTGCTGGGCGAGGTCGCCGACCGTCTGCGCCGTGTCCTGCGGCATGACCAGCTGGTAGCCCGCGTGGGCGGCGACGAATTCGTGATCGCGGCGCCCGGTCTTGCCGAAGACGAGGCGGAAGTGCTGTGCCAGTCGATTCTGGCGGCGATGGAAGCCCCGTTGCGCCATGAAGCCGGCGATATCACCATCGGCATCTCGCTGGGCATTGCGCTCTCGCCCCATGACGGCACGACCGCCGATACCCTGCTCCGCAATGCCGACCAGGCGCTCTATGGCGCCAAGCAGGGCGGGCGGGGGACGTTCCAGTTCTATGCCTCGGAAATGAACGAGCGCGTGGCCGCGCATCGCCGCCTCGTGGACGAACTGCGCCGGGGCATCACGGCGGACGAGTTCTTCCTCGAATACCAGCCCCGTTTCGAGCCGCGCAGCCTCTCGGTGGTCGGCGCCGAGGCGCTCGTGCGCTGGGCCCACCCCGAAAAGGGCCGCATGGCGCCCTGCGCCTTCATTCCGGCGGCCGAGAGCAGCGGGTTGATCCTGCCGCTGGGCGAGTGGATCATGCGCACGGCCTGCATGCAGGCGGCATCATGGGATGGCGACTTGCGCGTCTCGGTCAATGTCTCGCCGGTCCAGTTCCGCGACCGCAACCTGACCGCGATTGTCGCCGATGCGCTGGCACAGGCGGGGCTGCCCGCCGACCGGCTGGAGATCGAGGTGACCGAGGGCGTGCTGCTCGAAGATCCCGAACGCGCGCAAGTCATGCTGCGCGAACTCAAGGAACTGGGCGTTTCGCTGGCCATCGACGATTTCGGCACCGGCTATGCCTCGCTCAGCTACTTGCGCAACTATCCCTTCGACATGATCAAGATCGACCGCCAGTTCGTCAGCGACATTGGCGAACGGGAAGGGGGCCGGGCCATCGTCCAGGCGATCCTCGGGCTGGGCAATGCCATGGGCATCGCAGTGACCGCCGAAGGGGTCGAGAATGCCGGGCAACTGGCCTCGCTGATCAATGACCAGTGCCGCGAGGTTCAGGGGTATCTGCTGGCCCGTCCAATGGCGCTGCCCCAGTTCACCGAATTCCTCGTCCGCGCGCAGCAGGGCGAGGAGGAGAGCGAAATCATCGTGCCCGCAGCGGGCTGAAAGGCAGATGGCTGCGCGGGGGCAAGGATAACGGGGTGAAGGGGGCGATATTGCCCCCTTTCACAGTTCCTTCTTCTTCAGCTTTTTCAGGCTGCCGTCAAAGCCCGGCCTTGAGCATCCAGTCGTGGAACAGGCGCACCGGGCGCGATTGCAGCGCGCGCGGGCGGCAGACGAACCAGTAGGAATAGGGGCTGTCGACCTCGATGTCGTAGACACGGGCCAGACGCGGATCGTGGCTGCGGCTGAAGTGATCATCGTGCATGATCGCGACACCGAGCCCTTGCGCGGCGGCTTCGAGGATGAGCTGGCCTGAATCGAAATGGTCGATGGCGGCCGGTTCCAGCCCGTCGAGATGGAGCGTGCGCTTCCACGCCTCGAAGCTGGCGGGAAGGTCGTTGTGGACGAGGAACGTCTGCCGGGCGAGCTTGGTGATATCCGGGCGCTCGCCCAGTTCGGCGGCCAGTTGCTTGCTGGCGATGGCATAGACGCGGTTGTGGTCGAGCCGCACCGAATGGAGCGTGGCATCAGGCCCTTGCGAGAGCACGATGGCCGCATCGATGGTGTCGCCCAGCTTGGTCTCGGCAGAGGTCGAGCTGTCGATGTCGATGTGGAGCTGGGGGTGGAGCTTGCGCAGCTCGCCCAGACGCGGGAACAGGCGCTGGCTGCCGAACAGCGGCAGAACGCCCAGCCGCAGGCGCATGACCTTGCCGGTATCGATCATGCGGTCGATGCGGTCGGCCATCTCGTCGATCAGCGGGGCCACCGCATCGTAGAGCGTCTGGCCATCGTCGGTCAGCTTGAGCGCCTGGTGCTTGCGCTCGAACAGCGGCTTGCCGACGAATTCCTCGAGCGCGGCGAGGCGGCGCGAGAGCGCGGAGGGGCTGAGCGCAAGTTCGGCGGCGGCGGTCTTGGCCGAGCCTGCACGAACCACGCGGATGAAGGCTTCGAGCGAGCGAAGCGGGGGAAGGCGGCGGATCATCAGGAGTCTTCTTCCCGGGCAGAGGCGGTCGAGGGGGCATGGAGGCGGATGCGGGTGAGGCGGCGGTCGTCGCCCCCGGTCACTTCCAGCCGCCAGCCGGACTGGTGTTCGAGCACGCGGCCCACGGGTGGCACTTCGCCCGCCAGCACGACGGCCAGCCCGCCCAGCGTGTCGACGTCTTCCTCCACTTCGGCGAGGCGCGCATCGACCGTGCGGGCGACATCTTCGAGTTCGACGCGCGCATCGGCATCCCAGGTGTCGGCATCGAGCTGGTAGAGCAGGACTTCGGGCGCGTCGTCGTGTTCGTCCTCGATGTCGCCGACGATTTCCTCGACCAGATCCTCGAACGTGATGATCCCGTCGGTGCCCGAATATTCGTCGATCACCACGGCCAGATGGGTGCGGCTCGACCGCATGTCGGCCAGCACGTCGATGGCGCCGCGCGCCTGGGGCACGAACAAAGGCTGGCGCATCAGCACGGTCCAGTCGCAGGGCGCGCTTTTCCCGCTCAGGGCCATGTCGGCCACGATCGGGAAGACATCCTTGATGTGTATCATGCCGACCACTTCATCGAGCGATTCGCCATAGACCGGCAAGCGGCTGTGGCCATGTTCGGCAAAGGCACCGACGACTTCGGCAAAGGTCGAGGAAACCGGAATGGCGATGATCTGCCCGCGCGGGATGGCCACGTCGTCGGCATCGCGTTCGCTGAAGTGGAGCAGGTTCTTGAGCATCTGGCGCTCGACCGGCACCAAGTCGCCGTCGCCGCCCTCGTCGTGGCCGGGTTCATGCTCGTGCTCCTCGATCGCTTCCTCGATCTGGGAGCGCAGCGACTGGTCGTGGTCGGGCCCGCGAAAGAAAGCCCTGATGGCGCGCCATATCGCGCCGTTACTGTCGCCTTCGCCCGAGCGGCTTTCGCCCCCGGACCCATTGCCCTCGGGCACGGACCTTGCTCCTCTGTTGGCTCCGAATACGCTCGTTTCGGGTCTGTCGGGTTCAGAACTGGTCATGCATATGGGTCGGCCAGGCCCAGCAAGGCAAGCGCCTTGCGTTCCAGCTCTTCCATTTCCTCAGCTTCTGCATCGCCCAGATCGTGGTCGTATCCGGCCAGATGCAGGAGCCCGTGAACGATCAGGTGGGTGGCGTGATTCTCGACCGATATGCCCTTTTCGGCGGCCTCGCGGGTGCAGACCCCCTGTGCGAGGATGATGTCGCCGAGCATGCCGGGCGCATTTTCGTCGGCCCCGGCGCGCAGCACGTCCTCGCGCGCGAGCATCGGGAACGAGAGCACGTTGGTCGACTTGTCCTTGGCCCGCCACTGCTTGTTGAGCGCGTGGACTTCCTCGTCGTCGGCCATGACCAGACTGACGAGCAGGTTGGGGTGGGCCAGTTCGGGCGCGACTTTGGCGGCAGCCTCGGCGGCGCGGTTTGACAGGGCCTCCCAGTCGGTGGCGTCACCCCAGATGGGGTCGATGTCGATTTCGAGGATCGGCGCGGTCATGGCTGTGGGGGTCCGGGGAAAAAGGGCGATTCGCTTTGGCATGGCGGGGCGGCCTGCACCACCCCGCGAACTGATGAAAATGGCAGATTTCAGCACTATTTTGCGTCGTCTGCTCCTTCATAGGCTTCCACGATGCGGCCCACGATGGGATGGCGCACCACGTCGGCCCGGCTGAAATGGACAACCCCGATGCCATCGACCCCTTCGAGGCGCGCCACCGCATCGGCAAGGCCGCTGGCCGCCACCCCGCCGGGAAGGTCGACCTGCCTGGGATCGCCACAGACGACCATGCGGCTGTTCTGGCCAAAACGGGTGAGGAACATCTTCATCTGGGCCGGCGTGGTGTTCTGCGCCTCGTCGAGGATGACGAAGGCATCGGCCAGCGTGCGCCCGCGCATGAAGGCAATCGGCGCGATCTCGATCTCGCCGCTGGCGATGCGCCGCTCGACCTGTTCGGGCGGCATGCAGTCATACAGCGCGTCGTAGAGCGGGCGCAGGTAGGGATCGACCTTTTCCTTCATGTCGCCGGGCAGGAAGCCCAGCCGCTCCCCGGCCTCGACCGCCGGGCGCGAGAGGATCAGGCGCTGGACCGAGCCGGTCATCAACTGGGCCACGGCCTGGGCCACGGCCAGATAGGTCTTGCCGGTGCCTGCCGGGCCGAGCGCGAAGATCACGTCGTTCTTCACCAGCGCCTGCATATAGGCGATCTGGGTGGCCGAGCGCGGCACGATCGTCTTGCGGCGGGTGCGGATCATGATCGGCGGCGTGCCCGCGGGGCTTCCGGTAATGATCCCTTCGAGGGTGGGTTCCGCGCTCATCGCGATCAGCGATTCGAGCGCGCCTGCGTCCACTTCCTGTCCGTTGCGCAGCCGCTGGTAGAGGCCCTTGAGCACGTCGCGCGCGCGGGCCACGGCGTCTTCGGGGCCTTCGATCAGCACGCGGTTGCCACGCGCCGAAATGAACACGCCCAGCCGGTTTTCCACGAGCACGAGATTGGTATCGAACTGGCCGAACAGCGCACCCAGCATGGTCTGTTCTTCAAATTCCACCTCCACGCGGGCGCGATTGTGGCCGCCATTGCTGCGCGGGCCATCGTGCCTTGGTCCTTCGCCGCGCGGTATTCCCGGTGCGTATCCGGCGCGTTCGCCAGACTTGGCACCAGACTGGGTGCCAGATTGGGCACCATTGCGGTCGCCGTTGCGGTCGAAGGTCACTTCGCGATGCGCCTCATCGTGGGCGCGAGGGAATTTGCGAGCCATGGGGTAGGGGTGCGCGCTCCTTTCGTCGAACCTGATCCCTCGAGTGTAGGGAGTGATTGCGCAGGTGCAAGCGCCGCAAGCGTGAAATGCACAGATGAGGTCGCCCGTCTGCGACACTTTGTCGCTATCTGGCGACAAAGATGAGCGAATTCTTGCACAAGGCTTCGGAAAACGTTCAGCCGCCGCCCGCTAGACAGTCTTCATCGCCGGAACAGCCCCGCTGGACCGGCACCTGATCCGCCCCTGATTCATCAAGGAGACCGACTATGCGTAAGCTCATCCTCGCCGCCGTTGCCGCCGCCATCATGGCCCCCGTGGTCGCCCCGGTTGCAGCCAGCGCACATCCGGTTGCGATGGATCGCGCCGACATCCGCGCCGACCGCCACGAGATCCGTCATGACCGTCGCGAGCTGGCCCGCGCCCGCTACTATGGCAACTATCACGAAGCGCGCCATGCCCGCGAGGAACTGCGTCGCGACCGCCACGACCTGCGCCACGACCGTCGCGATTTCCGCCGCGACGCCTATCGTCACTACTGAGGGCGGCTACAGCAAGAGGACGCGGGGGCGAATGGCCTCCGCGTCCTTTTTTCATGGCGTCATGAAACCGCTTTTCAGCCGACCAGTTGCCCGGCCAGCGAATTGGGCCCGGCCTGAACCAGATCGACGGTCACCAGATCGCCAATGGCCGCTTCGCCGGTGAAGTGGACCGATTGCAGCCAGGGCGACTTGCCCAGCCACTGGCCCTCGTGGCGTCCGCGCCGCTCGACCAGAACCTGACACCGCCTGCCCACGCTGGCCTGATTGAAGGCCGTGGCATCGCGCGTGAGTGCCGCCTGAAGGCGCTGGAGGCGCTCGTCCATCACCTCTGCGGCAATCTGGCCGTCCATCGTCGCGGCGGGCGTGCCCGGACGCGGCGAATACTTGAAGCTGAAGGCCTGCGCATGGCGCACCTGGCCGACCAGATCGAGCGTGTCCTGAAATTCCGCCTCGGTCTCGCCGGGGAAGCCGACGATGAAATCCCCCGAAAGCGCGATGTCGGGGCGCGCCGCGCGCACGCGGTCGAGGATCTTCAGATAGCTTTCGACCGTGTGGCTGCGGTTCATGGCCTTGAGCACGCGGTCGTTGCCCGCCTGCACCGGCAGGTGGAGGAACGGCATCAGCTTGTCGATCTCGCCATGGGCGGCGATCAGGCCCTCGCTCATGTCGTTGGGATGGCTGGTGGTATAGCGGATGCGCGCCAGATCGGGATCGGCGGCCAGCACGCGGATCAGCCCGTCGAGGCCGATGGCGCGGCCCTTGTCGTCCTCTCCGGCCCAGGCGTTGACGTTCTGGCCCAGCAGGGTGATCTCGCGCGCGCCGCCAGCAACCAGCAGCCGGGCTTCCTCGACCAGATCGGCGAAGGGGCGCGAGATTTCCGCGCCGCGGGTATAGGGCACCACGCAATACGTGCAGAACTTGTCGCAGCCTTCCTGCACGGTCAGGAACGCGCTGGGACCAGAGCGGCGGCGCTTGGGCAGGGCGGCGAATTTCGCTTCGGCGGGCATGTCGGTTTCGGTGCCCGACTTTCCGGCGGCGGCATCGGCGACCATTTCGGGCAGGCGGTGATAGGCCTGCGGCCCGACGACGACCTTGACCGAGGGCGCGCGCGCCATGATTTCCTCGCCCTCGGCCTGGGCGACGCAACCGGCCACCGCGATCAGCGGGGTGCTGCCATCGGCCCGGCGCAGGCGGCCAATGTCGGAATAGACCTTTTCGGTGGCCTTTTCGCGGATATGGCAGGTGTTGAGCACGACCAGATCGGCGCCGTCGCGTTCGTCGCTGGCGGTCATGCCCTGCGCGGCGAGCAGTTCGGCCATGCGCTCGCCGTCATAGACGTTCATCTGGCAGCCGAAGCTCTTGACGTGGAACGTCTTGGGCTGGGGCTGACGGGGAGGGGTCTGGGTCTGTGCGGGAGTCTCTGCGGGCATAAGGCGCGCGCCATAAGGCAATCACGCGCAAAATGAAACCTCAGGTGGTGCTGCCGGGCTGTTGCGGGCGATAGCCGACTTGCGGCACATCCTGCGCGAAGGGGCGCAAGGGTTTGCCCAGATTGCGCTCCATCGCCGGAACGATGCGCGCGCGGGCCTGCGCGGCAATGGCCTTGCGTCCGGGGAAGTCGCGCGGGTCGAACGGGTCGAGGAAGTGGATGTCGAGCCGGAAGCTGCCGCGCCGCGCCAGCACGCGCTTTACGTTGTCGAGCCCCGGTTCCTCGCCATACCAGGCGATCCATTCGGCCAAGGGGCCATAATCGAGCACGACGGGCTGGACCATCACGCCGGGCGGGGGTGGTTCGAGCACGCGCAGCATCGCCGTCTTGAACGGCAGCAGCGAGTGGCCGTCGGTCGTGGTGCCTTCGGGAAAGACGGTGATCGCCCAGTTGTCGGCCAGTGCCTCGCGCAGGCGGTTGATCTGGTCGGCCACGCCCATGCGGTCCTCGCGGCTGACGAAGACGGTGCGGTTGAGCCGGGCGAGCCAGCCCAGAACCGGCGCTTCCCCCACTTCGGCCTTGGATACGAAGGCCGTGCCGCTGGCGGCGCCAAGGGCGAGAATGTCAAGCCACGTCAGGTGGTTGCTGATGTAGAAGACATCGCGGCGCAGCGGTGTTCCGTGAATGCGCAGGCGTGCCCCGAACAGGCGCGCGGCGATCGACAGGAACAGGCGCGGGATCGGCGAGCCGTAATGGACGGTCCGCCAGACATAGTGCAGCGGCACGCAGACCAGCAGCGCAAGAACGATCCCGGCAAGGCGCCAGCCGATGCGGCAGGCGCCCAGAATGTCGACGGGCCTGTTGGCGGGCCTGTTTTCGGCGCTGTCGGGGAGGGACGTGCTGGAACGACGGGCGGTCATCAGGTCGGTCCCGGAGCAGAAAACAGGGAGGAAGGATCAGCCTTCGCGCGTGGTGTCCCGGCCCAGCTTGACGCCGTAGAGTTCCATGCGGTGGTCGACCAGACGATAGCCGAGCTTTTCCGCGATCTGGCGCTGGAGCTGTTCGAGTTCGGGATCGACGAATTCGATCACCTTGCCGCTTTCGACATCGATCAGATGATCGTGATGGGCTTCGGGCGTGGCTTCGTAGCGCGCACGGCCATCGCCGAAATCGTGGCGGTCGAGGATGCCGGCTTCCTCGAACAGGCGCACGGTGCGGTAGACCGTGGCGATCGAGATGCGCGGATCGCGCGCGGAAGCGCGTTCGTGGAGCTTCTCCACGTCCGGGTGGTCGCTGCTTTCAGACAGGACTTGGGCAATCACGCGGCGCTGTTCGGTGATGCGCAGGCCACGTTCGGCGCAAAGGGCTTCGAGGTCGATCACGCGGTGCACACTTGTCTCGTCAAGAGGATGGGACGACGACCGATACAGGACTTTGACGGGGTTGTTAACCGCGTAGCATCCGTAAAGCCGATAAACCTGGTTAAAGGTCTGTAAAGTGGCGGTAAAACGGTGTTGACAACATCGCGCGAAGGGCGCGCGAAAGGGCCGGACCCGCAAAGGGGGCCGGCCCTGTTCGCCATCAGGCAGGGCTTGCCATCAGGCGGTGCCCGTCATCAGGCGGCAGCGGCCTTGGTGCGGCTGCGCTTGGCAGGAGCGGCGGGCTTGCGGCCCAGGCCGATCTTCTTGGCCAGTTCACGGCGCTTCTCGGCATAGGCCGGGGCGACCATCGGATAGTCGGCGGGAAGATTCCAGCGCTGGCGATACTGTTCCGGGGTCATGTTGTAGCGGGTGGCAAGGTGACGCTTGAGCATCTTGAGCTTCTTGCCGTCTTCGAGGCAGACGATGTGATCGTTCTTGACCGAAGCGCGAATCGAAACGGCGGGCTCCGGCGCGGTTTCGGCAACCGGTTCCGAAGGTGAAAGACCGGCGAGCGCGGAATAGACGTTGGAGATCAGCGTCGGCAGATCACCGACCGACACACTGTTATTGCTCACGTGAGCAGCAACAATGTCCGAAGTCAGCGTGATAAGGGTTTCCCGCATGTCGTTTTCGATTTCACTCATTGCGATCCGGCTTTCTTTGTTTTTTCAGTGCGACCTGAATTTTGGTGTTGTCTCGAATGTTCGAGGGCACGGATCGTTCTATACGCCCCTGTTTTCGTGAAACAAGTAAACGAAGGTTAAGTACGGTTCTAAATGACAAAAAATTCACTCGTCTTTGGATCAGGCAATTTTGCCGTCAAAGACGAAGTTCCTGGCTGATCGCGCTGATTCTGTCGCCTTCAAGGCTGCGATAGTAACCGGGGCGAATGCCGACCTGCTGGAAACCGTGTTTCCGGTAAAGAATACCTGCCGGATTTCCTTCGCGCATTTCGAGAAAGATGCGCGACATGCCCATTTCACGCGCTTCATCAATAAAGCGCCTGAGCAGGCAATCGCCCAGTCCCTTGCGACGACAGGCAGGGGCAATCGCGAAGAGCAGAAGTTCTTCTTCGTCGAAAATACTGCGCGAAAGGAAGAAGCCGGCAGTCGATGACGCATCGACGGGATCGGGGCGCCCTTGCGCGTCGATCAATCCATAACGGGTGCGTCCGATCAGCAGGGAATCGCTGACCTGACGACGGTTCCATGCCTCGCCATAGTCGGGAGGGAAGGCCGTGGTCATCACGGCCATGATGCGGTCCAGATCTTCGACCGGCGCGCTCATGCCGCCTGTGGGGCCGTGGATGAACTGGCGGGCAGGCGCGCATCGGGCGCGCGGCCATAGGCCGGGGCTGCGCCATCGAACAGCAGGTCGGGCGCGAGCAGCAGGGCCGAGCGTGCGTCGGGCCAAAGTGGCAGGGCAATATGCGGCAGGGCGAAAAGATCGGGGCGGCTGTCCCGCGCGGCCTGAAGGCAGGCCTCTGCCTGGCTGCCCGCGACGAGCGGCGCGGACAGCCTTGCGATCACCGCTTCGGGCGGGAGCGAGGCCAGCGGGGCCAGCGGCAGGCCTTGCGCGTCGAACGGGCGGAAGAACCATTCGCCGTGGCCTCCGGTCATCACCACGTCGACGCCAACTTGGGGTGAGGCCGCAAGGGCCATCGCGGCCACCAGCGAGAGGCTTTCATAGCCCGCGACCGGCGCGTCCCACGCGAGGCCGAGCGCCCGCGCGGCGGCAAGGCCGACACGAATGCCGGTAAAGCTGCCCGGACCGCTGTCGACCACGATGGCGGCGGCGCGGCCCCGGTCGGGCAGGGCCGCGATCATCGGCACGAGCGCCTCGGCATGGCCGCGGCCGAGCATCCGGCTTTCCCCCGCCAGCAGGCGATCCCCCTCGAACAGCGCGACCGAACAGTTTTCGGTGGCGCTGTCGATCACCAGACGGCGCGAGGCAAAGGGGGAGGGGACGGGCTGGGTCATGGAGGCGGGCAAGTCAGGGATGGATGGGCGGTCAGGCCGCGCGGACTTCGTTCACTTCAGGAACATAGTGCCTGATCAGGCTTTCGATGCCGTTCTTGAGCGTGGCGGTCGACGAGGGGCAGCCCGAGCAGGCGCCCTGCATCTTGAGGTAGACCACGCCGTCGCGGAAGCCGCGATAGACGATGTCGCCGCCATCGTTGGCTACGGCGGGGCGCACGCGGGTCTCGATCAGGTCCTTGATCTGCTCGACGATTTCGGCATCGGCGGGATCGTCGGCGAAATCCTCGTCCTCGGCAGGAACGACGATGTTCTGCGCCGAACCGGCGGCGAAAAGCGGCGCCTGCGATACGAAATGATCAAGCAGAATGGCCAGAACCTGCGGCTTGGCATCGCTCCACTGGGCGCCCGGCGCAATCGTCACCGAGACGAAGTCGCGACCGAACAGGATTTCGGTCACGTCACCGAGCGAAAACAGCGCCTGGGCCAACGGCGAAGCCTCGGCCTCTTCGGGCGAGGTGAACGCGCGCGTGCCACTGGCCATGACGAGTTCGCCGGGCAAGAACTTGAGCGTGGCCGGATTCGGCGTGGTTTCGGTTTCAATGAACATACTGGTCATTTAGGACCGGGGGGGCGAGGGTCAAGAGGGTGCAGGCGTGCGACGAGGCGATTTGTGCCGCTTTTCTCTGGCTCGGGGGGGCGGCGCTGCTATGACATGCGCCATGACCCATGTTCTTATCCGTTCGCTGGCGCGTCTGGCGCCGCTGGCTTCACTTGTTCTGGGTGCGGGCGCTTTTTCTGTCGCTCCGGCACAGGCTGCTCCCGTTCGTCCGGCAGCTCATCGCGCCGCGCCGCGCCCGGCAGTGGCGGCGCCTGCGCTCTCCACCGCGATCCTGCCCGTGCCCTTGATGCCGGTGATCAGTGCCGGCCAGCGCCAGTGCAGCACCAAGACCGCGTCGGGGCTGGGCACGCTCACGCTCAAGGCGGCAACGGCTGCCCATCCGGGCAAGGGTGACTATGTTCTGGTCAACTATATCGGCTATCTGGCGGCTGACGGGCGTGTATTCGACCAGAATTCGGCGGCGGCCTTTCCGGTCGAAGGGGTGATTCCCGGCTTTTCCGAAGGCCTGCAACTGATGGCCAAGGGCAGCATCTGGCGCTTCTGCGTGCCTTCGACCCTCGGCTATGGCGCGCAAGGCGGTGGCGATACCATTCCGCCCAACGCCGATCTGGTGTTCCAGGTCGAACTCGTCGATTTCAAGACCGCTGCCGAAGTCGAGCAGATGCGCGCGGCGGCGGCTGCTGCGCAAGCCGCGCCGCAGGGGGATGCCAAGGCGGCTGAAGCAGGCGCCGCGCCTGCCGCGCCGAAACCGAAGTCCTGATCCAGGCCGTCATAAAAGCGGCGAATCGAGGAAGGGGCCAGTCGAACGGAAGGAATTCTATTCACTGGCCCTTCACAAACACGCTTCCTATAGTCGCGTCATGCGATCGAATATCCGGCCCTCGCGGCGCTTCGCTTTTCTGGTTTTTGCCCTCCTTGCCGGTACGGCTCCTCTTGGGGTCGGGGCTCAGGCGCGGCCCGTGGTTTCCCCGGCCACGACAACCGGGACCACGGCTGGCAGCGCGCAGAACTGGCTCTATGCCGGGAGCGACGTGCCGCAGGACAAGGAATGGATTTTCGGGCGCCTGCCCAACGGCATCCGCTATGCCGTGCGCCACAACGGGGTGCCGCCCGAGCAGATCTCGGTGCGCGTGCTGGTCGATGCCGGCTCGTTTTATGAAACCGATGCCCAGCGCGGCTATGCCCACCTGATCGAGCACCTCACGTTCCGCGATTCGAAGTACCTGAAGTCGGGCGAGGCGATCCCCACCTGGCAGCGTCTGGGCGCGACATTCGGCAGCGATACCAATGCCGAGACCAGCGGCACCCAGACCGTCTACAAGCTCGATCTTCCCGCAATCACCCCGGCCAAGCTCGACGAGACGTTCATGCTCCTGTCGGGCATGATCGCCGCGCCCATCTTCACGCCCGCCGGGGTGAAGACCGAAGTGCCCATCGTGCTGGCCGAAATGCGCGAGCGCGCGGGGCCCCAGACCCGTGTGATGGACGCCACGCGCGAGTTGTTCTTTGCCGGGCAGCCGGCCGCCACGCGCTCGCCCATCGGCACGGTCGAGACGCTTCAGGCCGCCACCCCCGCGAGCGTCAAGGCCTTCCACGACAAGTGGTATCGCCCCGACAACACGATCATCGTGGTGGCTGGCGATGCCGAGCCGCAGGCCATGATCGCCCAGATCGACAAGTGGTTCGGGGGCTGGAAGGCCAAGGGCCCCAAGCCTGCCCCCGCCGATTTCGGCAAGCCGGTGGCGCCCAAGGGGGCTGATCCGGCCAATCCGGTGGGCGAGACGCGCGTGATCGTCGAGCCGAGCGTGCCGCTCCAGTTCAACTATGCGATCGTGCGCCCGTGGAAGAAGCATGCCGATACGATCGCCTATAACCAGGGGCTGATGATCGACCGGCTGGCGCTGGCGCTGATCAACCGCCGCATCAAGGTGCGCGCGCGGGCCGGGGGCAGCTATCTCGATGCCTCGGTCGACCAGCAGAACTATGCGCGTTCGGCCGATACCACGATGGTCAGCGTCACCCCGCTGGGCAACGACTGGAAGGCCGCCGTGCACGACGTGCGCGGGGTGATCGCCGATGCGCTGGCCCAGCCGCCCTCGCAGGCCGACATCGAGCGCGAAGTGGCCGAGTTCGACGTGGCCTTCAAGGTTCCGGTCGAGACCCAGCGCACCCAGGCCGGTTCGGCCCTGGCCGACGACATCACCCAGGCGGTCGACATCCGCGAGACGGTCGCCAACCCGGATACCGTCTACGCGATCTTCAAGAAGTCGCTGCCGCTGTTCACCCCGCAGGCCGTGCTGGAGCACACGCGCGCGCTGTTCCGGGGGACGGTCGTGCGCGGCATGCTGACCACGCCGACCGACACGGGCGCCACCGCGCAGGACGTGCGCGCCGCGCTCGTCGCCCAGCCGGTGCTCACCACCAGCATCCGCCTGCCCGGCGACAAGCTGACGTTTGCCCAGTTGCCCGTGCTCGGCGTGCCCGGCACCGTCAAGGAAGACGTGCAGACCGGCATTCTGGGGATCGAGCGACTGACCCTGTCGAACGGGGTCAAGGCGCTGCTCTGGGCCAATGATGCTGAACCGGGGCGGATCATCGTACGCATCCGCTTCGGCGGGGGGCTTGCCGCCATCGCGCCAAAGGACGCGGTCTATGGCCCGCTGGGCAACATGGCGCTGATGGAAACCGGCTTTGGCAATGTCGACCGCAATGCGATGGACGAGCTGGCCACGGGCCGCAAGTTCGCACTCGACTTCAAGCTCGACGATACGGCCTTCGAATTCGACGCCGATACCCGCCCGGCAGACCTGAAGGACCAGCTCTACCTGTTCGCGGCCAAGCTGGGCCAGCCGCGCTGGGACCCCAACCCGATCGTGCGCGCGGTGGCCGCGGCCAGGCTGCAATGGGCGGCCAGCGCCAGTTCGCCGCAGGCCGCGCTCCAGCGCGACATCGGCTACCTGCTCAAGGATCGCGATCCGCGCTACAAGATGCCCGATCCCGCCGCGCTCGACACGGTGACGCCGCAGGACTTCCGCCGGGTGTGGGAGCCGCTGCTCGCGCAAGGGCCGATCGAGGTCGACCTGTTCGGCGATTTCAAGCGCGAGGACGGGCTTGCTGCGCTCGAGGCCACGTTCGGTGCGCTCGCCCCGCGTGCGCCGGTGGCCACGCCCCCGCTCAATGCCCATTTGCCCGCCCTCAATCAGACGCCGCTGGTGCTCACCCACACGGGCGACGCGGATACGGCGGCGGCCATGGTCGTCTGGCCGACGGGGGGCGGGCGCGCGGGTGTCCATGAATCGCGTCAGCTCGAAATTCTGGCCCAGATCGCCAACAACCGCCTGTTCGACGAGATGCGCGAAAAGATCGGCGCGTCCTATGCCCCGCAGGTCGAATCGGTCTGGCCGATGGACCTGCCTTCGGGCGGCTACATGGGCGCGACCGTCCAGCTGCGCCCCGGCGACCTTCCGGCCTTCTTTACCGCCACCGACAAGATCGCCGCCGATCTGGCCGAGAGCCCGCCCACGAGCGACGAGATCGAGCGCGTGACCGAACCGCTCAAGCAATTGATTACGCGGGCGAGCACGGGCAATGCCTTCTACATGTCGCTGCTGGGCGGGGGCGCGCTCGAACCGGGCAAGTTCGACGACATCCGCTCGATCCTGGCCGATTACAGCCACACCACCCCCCAGGCGATGCAGGCGCTGGCCGCGCGCTATCTGCGCCAGGATCGCGCGTGGCGGGTCGAAGTTGTCCCTGCGGCCAAGGGGGGCGACACGGGTGGAAAGCCCGGCGATGTGCCGGTGAAATAATCGATCACTCTGTTCGCAAGGCTTCCTTTGCATTCCCCGGCGCGCGGGCGTATGTCCGCGCGTCTTGAAAGGAAGGAACTGTGGCGCACAACTGGAATGCGAAGAGCTGGCGGGAATTCGAGGCGCGGCATCTGCCGGTCTATCCCGACGCGGGCAAGCTGAACGAGGTGGAAAGCACCCTTACCAGCTTTCCGCCGCTGGTCTTTGCGGGCGAAGCTCGCGCACTCAAGGCCGATCTGGCCCGCGTGGCCGAGGGCAAGGGTTTCCTGCTCCAGGGCGGGGACTGTGCCGAGAGCTTTGCCGAGTTTCATCCCAACAACATCCGCGACACGTTCCGGGTGCTGTTGCAGATGGCGGTCGTGCTCACGTTCGCGAGCAAGCAGCCGGTGGTGAAGGTGGGCCGCATGGCCGGCCAGTTCGCCAAGCCGCGCTCCTCGCCGGTCGAGGTGCAGGGCGGTGTCGAGCTTCCCAGCTATCTGGGCGACAACATCAACGGCATCGAGTTCACGCCGGAACAGCGTATTCCCGATCCGCTGCGGATGCTGCGCGCCTATAGCCAGGCGGCGGCCACGCTCAACCTGCTGCGCGCCTTTGCCGGCGGGGGCTATGCCAATCTGCGGCAGGTCCACGGCTGGACGCTCGACCATATCGCCAAGAGCCCGTGGGCGACCAAGTTTGGCGAAATGGCCGACAAGATCGGCGAGGCGCTCGACTTCATGGAGGCGTGCGGGGTCAATCCCTCGAACGTCCCCCAGCTTCAGGGCACCAATTTCTACACCAGCCACGAAGCGCTGCTGTTGCAGTACGAAGAGGCGATGACGCGGCAGGATTCGCTGACCGGCGACTGGTACGATACGAGCGCCCACATGCTGTGGATCGGCGACCGTACCCGCTTCGAGGGCTCGTCGCATGTCGAGTTCCTGCGCGGGGTGGGCAACCCTATCGGCATGAAGTGCGGGCCGAGCCTGACGCCTGACGCGCTGCTGCGCATGCTCGACACCCTCAATCCGGGGCGCGAGCCGGGCCGCATGACGCTGATCAGCCGTTTCGGCCACGACAAGGTCGAGGCCGGGCTGCCCGCGCTGGTCCGCGCGGTCAAGCGCGAGGGGCATCCGGTGGTGTGGAGCTGCGACCCGATGCACGGCAACGTGGTCAAGGCCGACAACGGCTTCAAGACCCGTCCGTTCGAGCGCATCCTGGCCGAAGTGAAGGGCTTCTTTGCCGTTCACCGTGCCGAGGGCACCCATGCGGGCGGCATCCACATCGAGATGACCGGCCGCGACGTGACCGAATGCACCGGCGGCGCGGTGGCGATCACCCAGGAGGGCCTGGCCGACCGCTACCACACCCACTGCGACCCGCGCCTCAACGCGG
This sequence comes from Novosphingobium capsulatum, assembly GCA_015661825.1. GTDB lineage: Bacteria > Pseudomonadota > Alphaproteobacteria > Sphingomonadales > Sphingomonadaceae > Novosphingobium > Novosphingobium pituita. Next base: position 4,489 of record DQVI01000150.1, on the reverse strand, counting down.
CGCAGTCGATCGAACTGGCGTTCCTGCTGGCCGAAATGCTCAACATGGAACATGTCGACAAGAAGGCCGAGGCGGCCTGAGTTTGGGCCCCTCCACCACCGACTGCGTCGGCGGTCCCCCTCCCCGCGATGCGGGGAGGATCACGGTCCTCCCCATGCAATGGGGAGGGGGACCAGCCGCAGGCTGGTGGAGGGGTTCTGACTTTTCCGGGGACAGCTTGCCCATGATGGCTTCCCCCCGTGTCCGGCTTGGCGCACAAGACGGCCCATGAGCCAGCCCAATGCCAACGCCGCCATGGACCCGCTGGTCCAACGCAAGCACTTTGCCCGTGCGGTGGATCTTCTGGGCGGGGTCAAGGCCGCTGCCAAGGTCATCGGGGTAAGCGAAGTGGGCATGGTGGCGCTGCTTTCGGGCGCAGAGCCGCTCGAACCGCGCGTGCTCGAACGCGCGAGCAAGGCCCTGATTGCCCATGCCGATGCCTGCCGCGCGATGGAGCGGCGGATTTCCCCGGCCTTCGTGGCCAACCTCACCCACGCGCAGATCGGCGGCAACTGACAGCGGGGGAATCCCTCGCTGGCATTCGTCGGCGCGGGTCTGCCGTTGGTCGAATGCGCGGGAACCTTTTCTTGACAGGAAACAGCGCGCGCGTTCGATGCGCACTGGTTTCGCCTGAAAAGGAATTCCCCCTTGCGCTCCGCCCTTTCGCTTGCTGCTGCTGTTTCCCTGCTTGCCCTGACCCCCACGCTGGCTTCTGCCAAATCCGACGATACCGACGCAAATGCGAAGGCGGAAGCCATCCGCAACGCCGACCCCGACGGCGTGCCCGATCCCGACAGCGCCACCACCACGCACTTCTTCAAGCCGCGCAAGGTGGAAACCTCGGGCACGGTGACGGTGGGCGGCCATGCCATCGCCTATACCGCCGAGGCGGGCGCGCTGGTGGTGCACCAGAGCGACTGGGACGACACGGCATGGCGCGAAAAGGCCGCCACGGGCAAGGCCAAGGACGATGTGAAGGACGCACCGGCCGAAGCCTCGATGTTCTACACCGCCTATTTCAAGAAGGGCGCGCCTGCGACGGACCGGCCGATCACGTTCCTGTTCAACGGCGGTCCGGGTTCGGCCACGATCTGGCTGCACATGGGCGCCTTTGGCCCGCGCCGCGTGATCACCAGCAACGACACCCACACGCCGCCCGCGCCCTATCGTCTTGTCGATAACGCCTATAGCCTGCTCGATGCCTCCGACCTCGTGTTCATCGATGCGCCGGGCGCAGGCTGGTCGCGCATTGCGGGCAAGGACAAGGACAAGGCGTTCTGGGGCGTGGATCAGGACGTCCATGCGTTCCGCGAATTCATCAAGGCGTTCCTGTCGGGCCATGGCCGGTGGAATTCGCCCAAGTTCCTGCTGGGCGAAAGCTATGGCACGCCGCGCGCCTCGGCGCTGGTCAATGCTCTGCAATCGGACGATTCGGTCGATTTCAACGGCGTCGTGCTGCTCTCGGCGATCCTCAACTTCGATCTTTCCGCCGATGCTCCCGAACGCAATCCGGGGGTGGACAATGCCTATGTGATGAGCCTGCCCACCGTGGCGGCGACGGCATGGTATCACAACCGCCTGTCCGGCACCCGCCCGGCCGAGCTTGAGCCGTTCCTGCACGAGGTGGAGCACTTTGCCACCACCGACTATGCGATGGCCCTGATGCAGGGCAGCACGCTGCCCGATGCCCAGCGGCAGGAGATGGCCAACCGGCTGGCCGGCTATACCGGCATTTCCGCCGCGTACTGGCTGCGCTCGAACCTGCGCCTGAACGTGGGGCAGGTCATGCAGCACTTGCAGGAAGACCAGGGGCTGACCGTGGGCCGCATCGACAGCCGTTTCTCGGGCCCTACGCTCGATCCCACGGCCAAGGAAGCCGGGTATGACCCGCAGGGCGCGGCGATGAGCTCGGCCTATGTCTCGGCCTTCAACGCCTATGCGCGCGACAGCCTGCACTATACGACGCAGGCCACCTACAAGCCGTTCGCCGGGCTCACCGAGTGGGACATGGAACACCGCCTGCCCGATGGCACCCGCACGGAAAGCGGCCCGCTCAACGTGATGCCCGACCTTGCCAATGCGATGAAGCAGAACACCCAGCTCAAGATTCTGCTGGCGGGCGGGTATTTCGATCTGGCGACGCCCTATTTCGAAGGGCGCTATGAAATGAACCACCTGCCGGTGCCGGCTTCGTTGCAGGCCAACATTTCCTACGCCTATTTCCCCTCGGGCCACATGGTCTATGCCAACGAGGCCTCGCTCAAGGGCTTCCACGATGCCACCGCCGCCTTCATCGCGGCCAACAGCAAGGCGCATTGATCATTTGATCATCGGCCCCGCCATGCGCCTTTTCCGGCGCATGGCGGGGTCATTTATTTAGAATATAACGACAGTGCGCGCGCCATCGCCCTCGCGCAGGCGGGCAAACCCTTCGTTGACCCTGTCGAGCGGGATGCGCTCGGTCACCATGGTATCGAGGTCGAGCTGCCCGGCGAGGTAGAAATCGACCAGACGGGGCAGATCGACCGGAAAGCGGTTCATCCCCATCAGCGCCCCTTGCAGCTTCTTGCCCGAGAGCAGGTCCATCGCCGAAAGGCCGACTTTCTGGTCGAGCGGCATCATGCCCAGAATGGTTGCGGTGCCGCCCCGGCGCAGGACCTTGACCGCCATCTTGGCCGAGGCCGGGCGTCCCACTGCCTCGATGGCATGGTCGACCCCGCCGCGCGTGGCCTCGATGATCGTGCCGGCGGCGTCTTCGTCGGCCGGGTCGATCACGTCGGTCGCGCCCATCGCGCGGGCCAGATCGCGCTTTTCGGGCGAGGGGTCGGCGGCCACGATGCGCCCGGCGCCCGCGATCTTCGCGGCATTGACCGCCGCCAGACCCACGCCGCCACAACCGATCACCGCCACGCTTTCGCCTGGCGTCAGCTTGCAGGCATTGAACACCGTGCCCGCCCCGGTCGTCACCGCACAGCCCAGCAGCGCGGCGCGGTCGAGCGGCATGTCCGGGCGGATGGCGACGCAGGCGTTTTCGTGAACCAGCATCATTTCGGCCAGCGCCGAGAGATTGAGCATCTGGTGGACCGGGGTGCCATCAGGGCGCGACAGGCGCGAGGGCGCGCCCTTGGGGCGGCGCGTTCCGGCCCCTTCGCACAGCGCCATGCGTCCGGTGACGCAGAATTCGCAGGTGCCGCAGAAGACCGAGAGGCAGGTGACGACCGCATCGCCCTTCTTCAGGCGCTGGACCTGGCTGCCCACCGCCTCGACGATCCCCGCCGCCTCGTGGCCGGGGATGGCGGGCAGGCGGTGCGGATAGGCGCCGTCGATGAAGTGGAGATCGGAGTGGCACAGTCCGCAGGCGACCGTGCGGATGAGGACTTCGTTGGGCGCAGGATCGGCCACCGTGATGTCGGTTACCGTCAGCGGCTGGCCGGGCTGTTCGAGAAGGGCGGCCTTCATGATATGCTCTCCGCAAGAAGATGGGGGCGCCAGAATGCGGCGTCCGGAGGAAGAATCAGGCGCCCCTGAACGTGACCATCCAGAAATCGGGGCGGGTGCCGATGCGCAAGGGGAACGAGCCCGAACCGACCCCGCCGGTGACGATCACGGTGTGGCCGTCCCAGGGGATCAGCCCGCAGCGGAAGGCCGGGTCATAGAGCACGCGCCCGTCGACAAGGCTCTTGGCCGAGGACAGGAACGGCAGGTTGACCTGCCCGCAATGGGTATGCCCGGCCAGCAGCACGGGCACATCGGGCGGGAGGTGGCGGCCCATGCTGGGGGTGTGTTCGACCAGCACGATCGGGGCCCCGGTGCCGGCCAGTGCGTTGTTTTCGGCCAGAGCATGGGCCCTGGCCATGGTGACCTTGAAGTGGCGGCGGGCTTCGCCATATTCGTCGCCGCCCGCCATCACCAGTGGCCCCACGCGCACCGCGTCGTTTTTCAGCATGGTCACGCCCGCGCGGGCGAGGGTCTCGTTGATCAGGGCCGGTTCGGTTTCGGCGTCGTGGTTGCCCAGCACGCCGATCACGCCCAGCGGGGCCCGAAGGCGGGCGAGGGGGCGTTCGAGCAGGTCGAGGCGGATGGCGTGGTCGCCGGGGTGATGGCCATTGACGAAATCACCGGCCAGCACGATCGCATCGGGTTTTTCGGCCATGATCTGGTCGACCACCCGGTCGAGCCGGGCCGCGCTCATGCCGTGGCTGCCGACATGGATGTCCGAGACGAGCGCCACGCGCAGGCTCTTGCCGGCCATGGCCGGGCTGTCGAGGGTGATCGTGGCGCGGCGGATGATGGGGGGCCATGTTTCGACCCACCAGCCCCAGGCGGCCCCCGCCATGGCGAGGACCAGCCAGAACAGAACCACCGCGAGGGCGGCCTGCCGCCAGCGGTGCCGAACGGGAGGATCGGGCCGATCCTCCTGCCGGGGGGCATGGTCCGGGGGGCTCTGGCG
>DQVI01000083.1 GCA_015661825.1 Novosphingobium capsulatum | reverse complement strand
TCCAGCAGGCCCGCGCCGCTGAGCGTCGCGACCCGCGCCGGGCGCCTGTACAACAGCGCGCCGCCCACGCAGGGCGTCGCCTCGCTGCTGATCCTCGCGCTGGCCGAGCGCTCGGGCTATGCGGCGACCAAGGGCGAGGATTTCGCCCATGTCCACGCGCTGGTCGAGGCGACCAAGCAGGCCTTCCTGTGGCGCGACGTGCACTGCGGCGATCCGGCCTACATGGCGCAGGCCGCGCAAGACGTGCTCGACGATGCGGCCCTGCTCGACAGCATGGCCGCGAAGATCGACCCGGCGCGCGCGCTGCCCTGGCCGCAGCCCTCGCAGGCGGGCGATACCTGCTGGTTTGGCGCGATCGACGGCAAGGGGCAGGTCGTCTCGGCGATCCAGAGCACCTATTTCGAGTTCGGCTCGGGCCTCGTCCTGCCGCGCACGGGGATTACCTGGCAGAACCGGGGGGCCTCGTTCCGTCTGGCCGAAAGTGGCTGGAATGCCCTGAAGCCGGGCCGCGTGCCGTTCCACACGCTCAACCCCGCGCTGGCTGAACTGGCCGATGGCCGGGTCATGGCCTATGGCACGATGGGCGGCGAGGGGCAGCCCCAGACACAGGCGGCGGTTTTCTCGCGCCATGTCTGGCACGGGATGGACCTTCAGGAGGCGATTTCCGCGCCGCGCTGGCTGCTGGGCCGCACCTGGGGCGAGGACAGCACCACGCTCAAGATCGAGGATGGCTTCGACGAGGCGGTCTATGCCGCGCTGGCGCAGGCGGGGCACGAGGTCGAACGCGTCGGCCCGCTCACCGCGATGATGGGCCATGCCGGGGCGCTCGTGCGCCATGGCGATGGCGCGCTCGAAGGGGCGACCGATCCGCGCAGCGATGGCGGGGTCGCCGCATGGTGAGCATGGCGGAAGGTTCGGGCGGCGTGCGGGCGGTCGAACGCTGCCGTGCGCTGGGCCGGGCGCCTTATTCCGACATGGAGGGTGGGCTCTATCGCGGCTGGCTCAGCCCGGCCCACCGGGCGAGCGTGGAGACCCTCGCCCGGTGGATGGAGGAGGCCGGAATGGCCGCCCGCATCGACGGCGCGGGCAATCTGGTCGGCACCTATCCGGGCACCGGCAATGGCCCGCCGTTGATCATTGGCAGTCATATCGACAGCGTGCGCGATGGCGGCTTCTATGATGGCCCGCTCGGGATCATGCTGGGCGTGGAATGCGTGGGCGCGCTTCATGCGCAGGGCCGCCACATGCCTTTTCCCATCGAGGTCATCGCCTTTGGCGACGAGGAAGGCAGCCGTTTTCCCGCCGCGATGCTGACGAGCAAGGCGGTTGCGGGCCTGCTCGACACAGTGCCCGACATGGCCGACGCGCAAGGGGTGAGCCTGTCGCAGGCGCTGGGCGAGTGGGGCCTTTCGCCCGAAACGCTGCTGGCCGCGCGGCATCCGGGCGCGCTGGCCTATCTCGAAGCCCATATCGAGCAGGGGCCGGTGCTGGAAGCCGAAGGGCTGGCGCTGGGCGTGGTGACCGGGATCGCCGCGCAACTGCGCTACGAGGTCGAGGTTCGCGGCCTTGCCGGGCATGCGGGCACTTGTGCCATGCCGCTGCGCCGCGATGCGCTGGCGGGGGCGGCTGAAATGATCCTGGCGATCGAGGCCATCGCGCGCGCTGACCACAGCGATCTGGTGGCGACCGTGGGCCGTCTGGCGGCGCTTCCGGGAGCCGCCAACGTGATCGCGGGCGAAGTGCGCTTCACTATCGACGTGCGCGCCGGGGAAAGCCCCCGTCGCGACCGCGCGGCGCAGGCGATTCTGGCCGAAATCGCCGCCATCGCCGCGCGGCGCGGGCTCTCGCTCGACCATCGCCTGATCCACGATCTGCCCCCTTCGCCCTGCGATCCGGCGCTGATGGATGGGCTGGAGGCTGCGCTTGTGGGCGCTGGCCACCCCGCCCGGCGTCTGGTTTCCGGGGCCGGCCATGATGCCATGATCATGGCCGCGATTGCCCCCACGGCCATGCTGTTCATCCGCTGCCGCGAAGGCGTGAGCCACAATCCTGCCGAGCATGTCGAGGAGGCCGATGCGCAAGCCGCGCTGGCCGTCATGCTGGGCTTTATCGAGAACCTGGGAGTGTCCTGTGCCTGATCCCCTGCTTTTTGGCGAAATCGATCCGCCCCAGCGCCTGCTGATGGGGCCGGGCCCGGTCAATGCCCATCCGCGCGTGTTGCGCGCGATGAGCGCCGACCTGCTCGGGCAGTTCGACCCGGAAATGACCGGCTACATGAACCAGGTCATGGCGCTCTATCGTCCGATCTTCGGGACGGGAAACCAGTGGACGATGCTGGTCGATGGCACCGCGCGCGCGGGGATCGAGGCCGCGCTGGTCAGCATGATCCAGCCGGGTGAAACCGCGCTGGTGGTCAATTTCGGGCGCTTTGGCCTGCTGCTTCAGGAAATCCTCACCCGCATCGGCGCGCGGTTCGAAACGGTCGATGCGCCCTGGGGCGAAGTCGTGCCGATGGAGGCCATTCGAGAGGCCGCGCTGCGGATCGAACCGCGCCTGATCTGTACCGTCCATGGCGATACCTCGACGACGATGGCCCAGCCGCTCGACGGCATCGGCGCGATTGCCCGCGAAGTGGGCGCGCTCGTCTATGTCGATGCCACCGCGACGCTGGGCGGCATGGAAATCGCCGCTGACCGCTGGGGCGCCGATGTCGTGACGGGTGGCCTTCAGAAGTGCCTGGGCGGGCCTTCGGGCAGCGCGCCGATCACCGTATCGGATGCTGCGGCCAAGGCGATCTTTGCCCGCCGCCACGACGAGAAGGGTATTCGCGCGGCTGACGCCATTGACGGCACGGGCGCGCGGATCGGCTCGAACTACTTCGATCTGGCCATGATCATGGACTATTGGAGCGACAAGCGCCTCAACCATCACACCGAGGCGACGACCATGCTCTATGGCGCGCGGGAATGCGCGCGCGTGGCGCTGGGCGAGGGGCTGGACGCCCGCTTTGCCCGCCATCGCGCGGCGGGCGCGGCGATGAGCGCGGGCCTGCGCGCGATGGGCCTGACCCTGTTCGGGCAGGACGCCCACCGCATGACCAACGTAACGGGCGTCTATATTCCCGAAGGCGTCGATGGCGAGGCCGTGCGCCGCGCCATGCGCGAGCAGTTCGAGATCGAGATCGGCACGGCCTTTGGCCCGCTGGTCGGCAAGATCTGGCGTCTGGGCGCGATGGGCTACAACGCGATGAAGCACAAGGTGCTGATCACGCTGGCCGCGCTCGAAGCCTGTCTGGCGGCGCAAGGGCTGTCGCTGCCGCTGGGCGCGGCGGTGCCTGCGGCGCTGGCCGCCTGGGACGAGGTCATGGCCGCATGATGCGCGATCTCGTCGGCTATGGCACGACCCCGCGCCTTGGCGTCTGGCCCGAAGGCGCGCGCGTGGCGGTCAATTTCGTCATCAACTATGAAGAAGGCGCGGAAAACAGCGTCCTTAACGGCGACGAACTTTCCGAAGGGTTCCTCTCGGACATGGTGGGCGCGGCCCGCCATCCGGGCCGCGCCATGGCGATGGAAAGCCTCTACGAATATGGCAGCCGGGCCGGGTTCTGGCGGCTTCATCGCCTGTTTACCGAACGCAAGCTTCCGCTCACGGTGTTCGGCGTGGCGGCGGCCATGGAACAGAACCCGCAGGCGGTCGAGGCGATGCTGAAGGCGGGCTGGGAAGTGGCCAGCCACGGCTATCGCTGGATCGACTACCAGTACCTGCCCGAGGAGCTTGAGGCCGAGCATATCGCCAAGGCCATCGCGATCCACACCCGCCTGACCGGCAGCCGCCCGCTCGGCTGGTATCAGGGGCGCACCAGCCCCAATACCGCCCGCCTCGTCGCGCAGGAAGGCGGCTTCGTCTATGATGCCGACAGCTATGCCGACGACGTGCCCTATTGGGATGCCTCCCACGGGAAGCCGCAGTTGATCGTGCCTTACAGCCTCGACGCCAACGACATGAAGATCGTGGCGCTCAACGGCTTTACCGAGGGCGAGCAGTTCTTCCGCTACTTGCGCGATACCTACGACCAGCTCGCCGAGGAAGGCGGGCGGATGATGAGCGTGGGCCTTCACGGGCGCATTGCCGGGCGTCCGGGGCGGGCGCGGGCGGTGGCGCGGTTTGTCGATCATGTCCTGGCCGATGGGCGCGGGTGGATCGCCACCCGCCTCGACATCGCGCAGCTCTGGTCGGCGCAGAACCCGTTTAACGGGGATCGACCGTTGCAGGGCAATCCTTTTGCCGGAGAGGACGCATGATCATCAATGATCCGGCGGCTCTGGCGCAAGTGACCGCCGCATTCCAAGCTTACGAGCGCGCGCTGATGGCCGACGACATCCCGGCGATGGACGCGCTGTTCCACGATGCCCCCACCACCAACCGTTTCGGTGTGGGCGAAGTGCTCTACGGGATCGAGGCGATCCGCGAATTCCGCAAAGGGCGCGGTGGATCGCCCCGGCGCACGCTCGGGCGCGTTTCGATCACCACCTATGGCGACAGCTTCGCCACCGCCGACGCCGAATTCTTCCGCGAGGGCTCCGAAAAGCGGGGCCGCCAGAGCCAGTCCTGGGTCCGGTTCGCGGATGGCTGGAAAGTCGTTTCGGCGCATGTCAGCCTTGAAGGGAACAGTCATTGACCGCCCTGTTTGAACATTCTCCATGGGTCGAGGAACGGGCGGATGCCGCGCCGTCCTCGGGGGACCGTCACGCCGACCTCATGGCCGTTGTCCATGCCGCCACGCGCGAGGAACAACTCGCGCTGATCCGCGCGCACCCCGAACTGGCGGGCAAGGCGGTGATCGATGGCACCTTGACGCAGGCCTCCGCCGCCGAGCAGGCCTCCGCCGGGCTGGACCGCCTGACGCCCGACGAATTTGCCCGCTTCCACGCGCTCAACGCGGCCTATCACGCCGCCCATGCGATGCCCTTCATCATCTGCGTACGCCTGACTGACAAGGCCGGGATCCTCGCGGCGATGGAAGCGCGCGCGCAAAACGACACCGAAACCGAAATCGCCACCGCGCTTGCCGAGATCGGCAAGATTACCCGCCTCAGGCTGGAGGACATGGCATGACTACCGCCCAACCCATTGATACTGTTGCCCTTGCTGCTCTCGAAGCAGAGCTTGCGCGCCAGTTGAAGCTGGTCGACGCGATCGGCGCGGAATGGACCCGTCCGCGCAGCCATCCCGATGGGCCTGTCTATGACGTGGTGATCGTGGGCGGCGGGCAGAGCGGGCTTGCCACGGCCTATGGTCTCAAGCGCGAGCGAGTGAACAACATCCTGATCCTCGACGAGAGCAAGGAAGGCTTCGAAGGCCCGTGGGAGACTTATGCGCGGATGGTCACGCTGCGCACGCCCAAGGGGCTGACCCCCATCGACTATGGCCTGCCCGCGCTGACCCCGCAGGCGTGGTACGAGGCTTGCTATGGCGCCAGGGCCTGGGAAGAGCTGGACAAGATCCCGCGCGGGGTCTGGATGGAGTACTTGCGCTGGTATCGCCGCGTGCTCGACCTGCCCGTGCGCAACGAGGCCAAAGTGGAGCGCATCGTGCCGCTCGATGGCGGCATCCACCGCGTGATGCTGGCCGGTGGCGAGGCGGTTCTGGCCCGCAAGGTCGTGCTGGCGACCGGCATCCAGGGCGGCGGCGAATGGCACACCCCACCGATGATCCGCGATGCCCTGCCGCGCGCTCTCTATGCCCACACCAGCGAGGCGATTGATTTCGAGGCGCTCAAGGGCAAGCGCATCGGCATTCTGGGCGGCGGCGCGAGCGCCTTCGACAATGCCAACTGGGCACTCGAACAGGGCGTGGGCGAAGTCCATGTGTTCATGCGCCGTGCGCAAATGCCGCGCATCAACCCGATCCGCTTCATGGAAAAGGTCGGGCTGGCCGCGCGCTATCCGGCGCTGTCGGACACCGAGAAATATCGCGCCATGGCGGCTTTTCTGTCGCATAATCAGCCACCTACGAACGATACCTTCAATCGCGCGGCAAGTTGGCCGGGCTTTGCCCTGCACATGGCGAGCCCGTGGGAAAGCGTCGCCCACGAAGACGGCGCGGTGGTCGTGACCACGCCCCACGCGCGCTTCACGTTCGATTTCGTGATCCTCTCGACCGGCCTCATTTCCGACCCGCGCCTGCGGCCCGAACTGGCCGATCTGGCCGGGCATATCGCGCTCTGGGGCGACAAGGTGAAGATGCCCCAAGGGCAGCGCAATGCCCTGATCGACGCGCATCCCTATCTTGGCCCGGCGTTCGAGTTTACCCCGCGCGACGAGGCGGGCGTGGCCCCGCTCCATGGCCTGTTCGCGTTCAACTATTCGGCGCTGATCAGCCTGGGCCTTTCGGCCTCGGCGCTGTCGGGCATGAACAAGGCGCTGCCGCGTCTGGTACGCGGAATTGCCGACCAGCTCTTCCTTGATGATCGCGAAGTCCTGCTCGACGCCTTCATCGCCTACGAGGAGGAGGAATTTCTCGGTCAGTGGCCGCTCGAAACGGAACCGGCGGGGGAGAGCGTGGAATGACCAGTCTTTCGACGCATGTGCTCGATACTGTCAGCGGGCGTCCGGCACAGGGCATGAAAATCATGCTCTGGTCTGCCGATGCCCTGCTGGCCGAAGGCGAAACCGATGCGGACGGGCGCCTGCGCGCCTTTCCGACGCTGGAAGCGGGGGCCTATACCCTCGCGTTCCACGTCGCCGCCTATTTCCGCGCGCAGGGGGCGGACCTGCCCGATCCCCCGTTCCTCGATGTCGTGCCGATCCACTTCGGCGTGGGCGAGGGGGGGCACTATCACGTGCCGCTGCTCGCCTCGCCCTATGCCTATTCGACCTACCGGGGCAGCTGAGCATGGCCGTGTGTTTTGTCTGTGATGGTCAGTTGGTGGAATTGGATGGTGTCGCGCCCGGCGATACCGTTCTCGATTACTTGCGTGAACGGGCCGGCAAGACCGGCACGAAGGAAGGCTGCGGCGAGGGCGATTGCGGGGCCTGTACGGTTCTGGTCGGCACGCCCGATGCGGCGATGACCCGGCTGGACTGGCGCGCGGTCAATGCCTGCATCCAGTTCCTGCCGATGCTTCACGGCAAGGCCCTGTTGACGGTTAACGGGTTGGGCGAAGATGGCCCGACCCCGCTGCAAGGCACGATGGCGTCCAATGGGGCGTCGCAATGCGGGTTCTGTACGCCTGGTTTCGTGATGTCGCTCCATGGCCGCGCGATTGGCGCTGCGGGGTGCGAGCTTCCGGTGGGCGATGTTCTGGCGGGCAACTTGTGCCGGTGCACCGGCTATGGCCCGATCCTGGCCGCTGGCGCGGCGCATGCGCGGCTTGAGCAGGACGATACGCCGCTGCTGGCCCTGCTCGGCATTGCACGGGCACTGGGCCCGGCCGGTGGCGCAGGCTGGTTCGCGCCCGCCACGGCCAACGAACTGGCGCAAGTGCTGGCCGACAATCCTGGCGCGCGGATCGTGGCCGGGGCGACCGACGTGGGCCTGTGGGTCACCAAGAAGCTGATCGATCTCGAAACCGTGGTTTTCGTCGGCGATATTGTCGAACTGGGTGAGATCACCGAGACGCCCGATGGCCTGACGCTGGGCGCCGCCGTGCGCTATGCCGATGCCCATGGCGCGATGGCGCGGCTGAGCCCCGAACTGGGTGAACTGGTGCGCCGGATCGGCGGGCTTCAGGTGCGCAATGCGGGCACCGTGGGGGGCAATATCGCCAATGGCTCGCCCATTGGCGACGGGCCCCCGGCGCTGATCGCGCTGGGCGCGCAGGTAACGCTGCGGTCGCTGCGCGGGCGGCGGACGATGCCGCTCGAAGATTTTTTCGTTGCTTATGGCAAGCAGGACCGTGCCGTTGACGAATTCGTCGAAAGCGTGTTCGTACCGCGTCCTGCGCCCCATCAGGTTGTCCATATTTCCAAGCTTTCCAAGCGTTTCGACAGCGATATTTCGGCGGTTTGTGGCGCCTTCTGCCTGACGGTCGAGGCCGGGCAGGTCACGGCAGCACGGATTGCCTTTGGCGGCATGGCGGCAACGCCTGCCCGCGCCCGCGAAGCCGAAGCGGCGCTTGTCGGCAAGCCTTTCGAGGCGGCCACGATAGCCCCGGCTGTCGAAGCCTTGCGTCGTGATTTCAAGCCTTTGAACGACGTTCGTGGGAGCGCGGCTTATCGTCTGGAGGCGGCGGGCAACTTGCTCTGGCGCCTGTGGCATCAGGCACAGGGAACGCCTGTCCGTGTTCAGGATGTGCGCGTGCAGGACGTGGCCCATGGCTGAGGCAGGCATCCAGCACCCCAGGACGCCCGTCGTCGGCGTCGACCAGCGCCACGACAGCGTCGCGCTCCATGTCGCGGGCAAGGCCCGCTATATCGACGACGAGCCGGAATGGCCCGGCCTGCTCCACTTGGCTTTCGGGGTCTCGACCGAGGCGAGCGCGACGATCGAGGGCATCGACCTTGCCGCCGTGCGCGCCGCGCCCGGTGTCGTCGCGGTGTTCACCGCTGCCGATATTCCCGGCGCCAACGATGTCTCGCCTTTTGCGGGCGATGATCGCTTGCTCGCCGATGGCGAAGTGCTGTGGCTGGGGCAGCCGGTGTTCCTCGTGGCGGCGACCAGTCGCCGCGCGGCGCGTCAGGCGGCGCGGCTGGGCACCATCACCTATGGTTCGCGGACGCCAATCCTGACCATTGCGGAGGCCCGCGCGGCGCAGAGCCTGATCGAACCGACCCAGCGCATGGCGCGTGGCGACGTGCAGCAGGCTCTGGCGGAGGCGCCGCATCGCCTGAGCGGCCAACTGGCCATGGGCGGGCAGGACCATTTCTACCTCGAAGGGCAAATCGCGCTGGCCCGTCCGATGGAAGATGGCCAGATCCATCTGCTGTCGTCCACCCAGCACCCGAGCGAGGTCCAGCATCTCGTGGCGCACCTGCTCGGGCGCTCTTCGGCCGATGTGACGGTCGAGGTGCGGCGCATGGGCGGGGCCTTTGGCGGCAAGGAGACGCAAGGCTCGCTCTATGCCGCCGCCGCCGCCCTCGTGGCCCATCACACCGGGCGCCCGGCCAAGTTCCGCGCCGACCGCGACGACGACATGGTCCAGACCGGCAAGCGCCACGATTTCGAGGTCGACTATGATGTCGGCTTCGATGACGAAGGGCATATTCTGGGCTTGCAGGTGCGCCTCGCCTCCCGCTGCGGGGCGACGGTCGACCTGTCGCCCGCGATCAATGATCGCGCGATGTTCCATGTCGACAACACCTATTTCCTGCCCGCCGTGGAGATCGTTTCGGAGCGGCTGAAGACCAACATGGTCTCGGCCACGGCCTTCCGCGGCTTTGGCGGGCCGCAGGGGATGCTGGCGATCGAGCGGGTGATGGATGCTGTGGCCGGGTATCTGGGCTGCGATCCTTTGGCGGTGCGCGTGGCCAATCTCTATGGTCCGGGCCGCGATGTCACGCCTTATGGAATGAAAGTGCTCGACAATATCGCGCCCGAGCTGATCGCGAAGCTGCGCGAGGACGGGCGCTATGCCGCCCGGCAGCAGGATGTGGCGGCGTTCAACGCAGGCAGTCCGGTGCTGAAAAAGGGCCTCGCGCTCACCCCGGTCAAGTTCGGGATCAGCTTTACCACCACCCACCTCAACCAGGCGGGCGCGCTGCTCCACGTCTATGCCGACGGCTCGATCCAGATCAACCACGGCGGGACCGAGATGGGGCAGGGCCTGCACACCAAGGTCGCGCAAGTCGTCGCGCAGGCTTTTGGCGTCGGGCTGGGAACCGTGCGGATCACCGCGACGCGGACCGACAAGGTGCCCAATACCTCGGCCACGGCGGCTTCTTCGGGGGCCGACATGAACGGCATGGCGGCCTATAATGCGGCGCTGGCCATTCGCGAGCGGCTCGTCGAATTCTGCGTGCGGACCTATGGCTGCGGGGCGGAGGAGGTCGTGTTCGAGGCCGGGACGGTGACCGCCGGAACCGAGGTGATGACCTGGGAAACCCTGTGCCGCCGGGCCTATCTGGCGCGGGTTTCGCTGTCCTCGACGGGTTTCTATGCGACGCCGGGGATCGAATATGACCGCGCGGCGCATCAGGGCACGCCGTTCTACTACTTTGCCTATGGCGCGGCGCTGGCCGAAGTGGTGATCGACACGCTGACCGGCGAATATCGCGTGCTGGCCGCCGACATTCTCCACGATTGCGGGAACTCGCTCAACCCGGCCATCGACAAGGGCCAGATCGAGGGCGGCTTCGTGCAGGGGCAGGGCTGGCTGACCAGCGAGGAACTCGTCTGGGACGCGAAGGGCCAGTTGCTCACCCATGCCCCCTCGACCTACAAGATCCCCACCGCCAACGACCGCCCCGATCACCTGAGCGTGACGCTGTGGGACGGGCCGAACCTGAAGCCGACGATCCACCGCTCCAAGGCCGTGGGCGAGCCGCCGTTCATGCTGGCCAATGCGGTGCTGTCGGCGCTCGGCGCGGCGGTGGCGGCGTGCAACCCGGCAGCCGGTTGGCCCGAACTCGATGCGCCGGCCACGCCCGAGCGCATGTTGGCCGCGATTGCGCGCCAGAAGGCGGGGGCCCGGAAAACGGGTGTGGAGCGCGGGCAATGATGTGGTGGGACATGGCCCGTGGCTGGGCCGAGCGCGAGCCGCTGGCGATGGTTTCGGTTCTGGCCTGCGAGGGGTCGGCCCCGCGCGGGCCGGGCACGCGCATGCTGGTATCCGCAGGCAGCACCTGGGGCACCATCGGGGGCGGCGCTCTTGAATTCCGGGCCATCGAGCAGGCCCGGCGGGCGCTCGATCTGGCGCCGGGAAGCTGGCGCGTGCAGGACTATCCGCTCGGCCCCCTGCTGGGCCAGTGTTGCGGCGGGCGGGTGCGCCTGCTGATCGAGCATCTCGATTTCCGGGGCCTCGCCGCGTTGCAGGGGATGCACGAAGGGGCCTTGCTGGTCAGCCATTTCAGCCCTGAGCGGATCGACCGGCACTGGATCGTCGATGGGCAGCCCACGCCGCTTTCCGCGCGGGCCGACAAGCCCGAAGCCGGGGCCCGCATTCTTGAGACGGTCGGCCAGTGGCGGCGCCCGGTCTATCTGTTCGGGGCGGGGCATGTCGGCCAGGCGATAGCCCGGCACATGACCGGCCTGCCGCTGCGCCTGTGCTGGTTCGATACGCGGCCCATGTTCGAGATGCTCGATGGCGTGGTGATCGTGGCCGAGGACGAGATCGCCTCCTGCGTGGCCGAAGCCCCTCCCGAGGCGGCCTTCCTGATCCTGACCCACGATCATGCGCTCGATTACCGGCTCACGCGGGCCGCGTTGCAGCGCACGGCGCGGGGCTATGTCGGGCTGATCGGATCGGCGACCAAGCGTGCGCGGTTCGTCTCGCGCCTGCGCGACGAGGGGATAGATGCGGCCACGCCCGGACGCCTCGTCTGCCCGATCGGAATCGGCGGTGTGACGGGCAAGGAGCCCGACGTGATCGCGATTTCGGTCTTGGCACAATTGCTTCAGTTGTCTGCACAGATGGCAGAAAACAAAGAGAAAGTTTCAGTTCTTGGGTAAGCTTCACGCTTTTCGCGGCGAAATGCTCTCGGTGGATGCGGACCCGCTCGGCCTGCCTGAGGGCGCTGGCCTATCCTATCAGGCCGACGGGCTGCTGGTGGTCGAGGACGGGGTGATCGTGGCGCGCGGCGATTATGCGAGCCTCGCCACGCGTTTTGCCGATGTTCGGGTGACTGTCCTCGACGGGCTGGTCGTGCCCGGTTTTGTCGACGCGCATGTCCACTATCCGCAGATGGACCGCATCGCCAGCCATGGCGAGCAACTGCTCGACTGGCTTGAACGCCATATTTTCCCGGCGGAAAAGGCCTTTGCCGATCCGGCCCATGCCAGCGCCATGGCACAGGCCTTTCTGGGCGAACTGCTGCGCCACGGGACGACATCGGCGCTGGTGTTCCCGACCGTCCATGAAAGCTCGGTCGACGCGCTGTTCGAGGCCGCGCTGGCGCGGAACATGCGGATCGCCTCGGGCAAGGTGCTGATGGATCTGGGGCCCGAGGGCCTGAAGGACAGCGTGGAAAGCGCGCGGGCCGAGACCGAGGCGCTGATAGCGCGCTGGGCCGGGCGCGGGCGGCTGTCCTATGCGATCACCCCGCGTTTCGCGCTCACCTCGTCGGACGCGCAACTGGCGCTGGCGGGCGAGTTGCTGGCCGCCCACCCGGATGTCCTGCTGCACACCCATCTGGCCGAGAACCGTCACGAATGCGCGGCGGTGGCGGCGCGTTTTCCCGATGCGGCGGACTATCTCGACGTTTACGACCGCTTTGGCCTCGTTACCGACCGTTCGGTCTTTGCCCATGGCATCCACATGTCCGAGCGGATGTGCGCGCGGATGGGGCAGAGCGGGGCGGGCATCGCGGTCTGTCCCTCGTCGAACCTCTTTCTGGGTTCCGGGTTTTTCAACTTCGGTCAGGCCGACCGGCACGGGGTGAAGCTGGGGCTGGGGACCGACATCGGTGCGGGCACGAGTTTTTCGATGCTCTACACGCAGGGCCAGGCCTATCAGGCCGCGCTCGCGCGCGAGGAGCGGCTCGATCCGTTCCGCGCGCTCTATCTGGCGACAGCGGGCAGCGCGCGGCTTTTGCATATCGAGGACAAGGTCGGCGCGCTGGGCGTGGGGCAGGAGGCTGATTTCGTTGTGCTCGACAGCGCGGCCACGCCCCTCCTCGCGCGGCGCTGTGCCGGGGCGGGGCTTGCCGAAAGGCTGTTTGCCATGCAGATCCTGGGGGACGACCGGGTTGTTTCCCAGACGTGGATTCTGGGCGAATGCGCCTGGGACCGGAATGTGTGAGGAGTGGATGTGTGGTTGATCTCGAAGCCTTCGTGCGCGGCCTGCCCAAGGCCGAACTGCACCTGCATATCGAAGGCAGTCTCGAGCCTGAATTGATGTTCGCGCTGGCCGCGCGCAATGGCATTGCCCTGCCCTATCCCAGCGTCGAGGCGGTGCGGGCCGCTTATGCCTTTTCCAATCTTCAGGACTTTCTCGACATTTACTATGCCGGGGCGGGTGTCCTCCAGACGCGGCAGGATTTCCACGACCTCGCCATGGCCTATTTCGAGCGCGCGGCGGCTGATGGCGTGCGCCATGCCGAAGTGATGTTCGATCCCCAGACCCATACCGACCGGGGCGTGGCCTTTGCCGAAGTGATCGAGGGGCTGCTTTCGGCCATGGCGCAGGCACAGGCACGTCTGGGTCTGTCGAGCGTGCTGATCATGAGTTTCCTGCGCCATCTGCCGCAGGAGGCGGCCTTTGCAACGCTGGACATGGCTGGGCCATGGCTTGACCGGATCGCGGCGGTGGGCCTCGATTCCTCCGAAGTGGGCCATCCGCCCGAAAAGTTCGAGGCGGTCTTTGCCGCTGCCGCCGCCAAGGGTCTCAAGCGCGTGGCCCATGCCGGCGAGGAAGGCCCGCCCGCCTATGTCCATCAGGCGCTCGACCTGCTGGGGGTCGACCGTATCGACCACGGCAACCGCGCGCTGGAGGACGAGGCGCTGGTCGCCCGTCTCGTGGCGCAGGAGATGACGCTGACGGTCTGCCCGCTCTCGAACCACAAGCTCTGCGTGGTCGATGATCTGGCCGAGCATCCGATCGACCGCATGCTCGATCTGGGGCTCAAGGCGACCGTCAATTCCGACGATCCGGCCTATTTCGGGGGCTATGTCGGCGACAACTATCTGGCAGTGGCCAAGGCGCGCGGGCTTTCGCGCGAGGCGCTGGCGCAGCTGGCACGCAACAGCTTTACCGGCTCGTTCCTGCCCGCAGAGGCCGTGGCCAGCCATCTTCGGGCGATTGACGCGTACCTTGCCGCGCATGGCTGATCGCCACGTTTGAAAGCGCACGAAAAAAGGGGAGGAAGCAGGCTGCTTCCCCCCCTTTTTGATGTTTGCGCGATGGCGCCCGCTCAACCGAGGCGTGCATCAGCCAAGGCGTGCGTCAGCCAAGACGTTCTGGCACTTCCTGGGCCTGGCCGGTCAGCGTCTCGACGGTGTTGACCGCTTCCCACGGGAACACGAACCAGCGCTTGTCGTCGGTGCGGTCGATGGTCTGGACGGCGTAGTCGACGGTTTCCTGCGAGACCGTGTTGTTGATCATCACGGCAAAGCGCAGGTGATCCTCGACGGTTTCGTGCGCGCGCAGCAGGCGGCGCAGGCCTGCGATGGTGCGGCCGGAATCGTTGATGTCGTCGATGATCAGGATGCGCTGACCGGCCTTGGTCATCGTCGCGAGCTTGACCAGCAGTTCGTCGGCGAAACCGGGAACCTTGGCCGACTGGTCGATCGAGAGCATCGGAATGCTCATCATCTGGCTCATGTAGACGGCGGGCACGAGACCGCCACGGCCAATGCCGACCACGAAGTCCGGCTTCCATTCGTCCTGGCTCACGGTCCGGGCCAGGGTGCTGACGAAGGACAGGAAATCGTCATAACCGATATAGTCGAAAACGGGCTGCGTCATGGGTCTTGGGTCCGCTAGGCTGAAAGGCGGGTGTTACGTTGGGATGCCGCCATTTCCGGCTGTCCCCCGAATCGAAGTGGTGGCCCTTACAGGCTTGCACCCCTGGGGTCCATATAGTCCAGCGCGGCAAAACTGTTCTGGATTTCCTTGAGGACGACATCGGCGGCATAGGAGGTCGCGCGCGAGGTCGCCGTGCACAGGGCCAGCGTCATCGGCTTGAGCACGGCGTCGGTGATCGGCACGAAGGCCAGTTGGCCCGAGCGCACTTCGTTGGCGACATCGAGCGAGGTCAGCAGGCCGATGCCCACGCCTTGCAGCACGAGCGAGGTGATCATCTGGATATTGTCCGACGAGGCCTTGCGTTCGAGCGGAAGCTTCGACGTGCCGACCAGCACCTGAACCTGCTGGGCCACGGCCAGCGGCAGGGCGGGCACGATCATCGGCATGCCGATGCAAGCTGAAAAGCGGGCGGAGGCCCGCTCTGCAAACGGATGGTCGGCGGGGACGACAAAGCCCAGGCGGATATTGGCATAGGCCAGCACGGTCAGTTCGCGGAAGGTCTGGGGATCGAAGCAGATGCCGAAATCGACCTCGCCGCTGGCGATGGCGCCGCGGATCTGTTCATTGGGCATGACCTTGATATCGACGGAAATGCCCGGATAGCGGCTCTGGACGGCGCGGATCGTGCCGGGCACATAGCCCTTGGTCATCGCGTCCATGATGGCGATGGTGACATGGCCGCGCTTGAGCCCGCGCAAGTCCTCGATCTGGGCGCGCACGTCGCTCAGGCCCTTTTGCCAGCGGCTGCCCGCCGCCATCACGATTTCCCCCGCCGCGGTCAGCCGCAGCCCGGTGGGCAGGCGCTCGAACAGGGGCATGCCCAGTTCAGCTTCGGCATTGAGGATCTGGCGATCGATGGCCGAGGCCGAGACGTTCAGTTCGTCGGCCGCCTTGCGGATCGAGCCGAGCCGCCCGACGGCCATGAAGTAGCGCAGGAAGCGGGAAAAGGCGGGCATAGGTGGCTCTCTAAATTTTGCAACGCTCTGTCAGATTCATTATGATTGATTGCAACGGGGCAAGTCCTTTAGCAAGCTAAAGTCACAAAATATCATTCAGGGAAGACAATTTGGGACGCGCCGTCATAGTCGGCTCGGGCAGGAAAACCCGGGCCATTAGTCATGCTTTGAAGGCTGGTGCCACGCTTGGCGCCGCTCTGGCGCTTATGGTGGCGCCGTCGGGGGCCTGCGTGCAGGCGGCTGAACCTGCTGTTCCCGCGCTTCCTGTGGTCAAGCCCATCCCGGTCAAGGTGATGGTCATCGCCAATTTCGAGCCTGGCGCCGATACCGGCGATGCGCCCGGTGAATTCCAGCTCTGGGCCGAGCGCGAGCACCTCGACGAGGTGATCCCCGTGCGCGGCGCGCTCCATCCGCTGCGGCGCAATGCGCAGGGGCTCTATGGCATGGTCTGGGGCGATCCGCATTCGCTGGTGGCAACGCCCGACGTGCAGTTGATGGCGCTGCTGCTCGATCCGCGCTTCGATTTCTCGCATACGTACTGGCTGTTTACCGGCATTTCCGGGGCCGATCCGCAAGTGGCTTCGGTGGGGAGCGTGGCCTGGGCGCGCTGGGTGGTGAGCGGCGACGAAATGCGCGAGTTCGCGCCGTCCGACACGCCCAGGGGCTGGCCCTATGGCCTCTTTGCGATTGGCGCCAAGGCACCGGGCGAGCTTCCTGCTGCGGCGGACAGCTTTGCCGGGATGACCGACACCAGTTCGCTGGGGGCGGCGGTCGCGCTCAATCAGGGGCTGGCGCAGTGGGCCTTTGCGCTCAGCAAAGATACGCCGCTGCCTGATTCCCCGGCTCTGGCCGCCGCGCGGGCGCGCTGGAAGGGCTTCCCGCAGGCTCAGCGCGCACCCTTCGTGCTGATGGGCGAGACACTCGGCGCGCTGCGCTACTGGCATGGCGCGGGGCGGACGCAGTGGGCGCGCGACTGGGTGAAGCTGTGGACCCACGGGCAGGGCCGCTTTGCGATGACCAACATGGAAAGCCAGCTGATGGCCGGAACCATGCTGGTGGCCGCGCAGGACGGGCTGGTCGACATGAAGCGGGTCATGGTGCTGCGCAGCGCCAGCAACGCCTCGATGCCGCCGCCGGGGCAATCCCCGCTGGCCAGCGTGGGCGACGAAGGGCCGGGGCAGGTTGCCGCTTACGAGAGCAACTACCGCGTCGGTGCGGTGGTCGTGCATCATCTGCTGGCCGATTGGGGCCGCTATCATGATACCGTGCCCGAAGCGGGCCAGCCATGATCCGGTTGATGCGCGGGTGTGCCGTTGCAGGCACCATCGCCTTGTTGGCTGCGGCATCGGCTCAATCCCGGGCGCAGGCCGAAGCGCCCGCGATCGTGTCGGCCCAGCGCGAGGCTGCCGTCGCTGCGATCATGGCGCGTGCGGCGCGCGATCCGGGCGAATTGCGCCTGTTTCTCCACGCCATGCCCAAGGGGGGGGATCTCCACGACCATCTTTCGGGCGCCCTGTTTGCCGAGGACATGATCGACTGGGCCGGGCGCAAGGGGCTTTGCGTCAAGGCCGATACGACCGGTTTCACGCAGCCGCCCTGCGCGCCGGGAACACAGGCCGCAAGCCTCGGCCAGACCGCGCCCGAGCGCTATGGCCGACTGGTAGACAGCCTGTCGACGCGGGGCTGGCAGGCCGGGGTCGATGCCGGGGCGGTCGATGGCCACGATCAGTTCTTTGCCACGTTTGCCCGGTTCGATCCGGCGGTCGAGGGGAGCGAGGCGGCCGCGATGGTCGCCCTGCGCCGTCAGGCCGCGCGCGAGGGCGTGCTCTATCTCGAACTGATCCACAATCCGCCCGCCCTGTTGCAGGCGGGTTTGCAGGCTGGGCTTTCCGCCCATGCCGAGCCGCTTGATGCGAATGGGCTGGATGCTTTTTTCGCGCGCGAGGCGCCGCATCTGGCCGCGATGGTGCCCGCCATGCGCCAGCAGATCGATGCCGAGGAGGCGCAGGCCCGCACCACGCAAGCCTGCGGGACGCCGCAGGCCGAGCCGGGCTGCGCGGTGGCGGTGCATTATCAGGCCTTCGTGTTGCGCTCGGTGGCCCCGGCAGCGGTGTTCCGCTCGATGATCCTGGCCTTTGCGCTGGCCGACAAGGACCCGCGCTTCGTGGGGGTCAATATCGTCGCGCCCGAAGACTGGCCGGTGGCGCGGGCCGATTACGACCTGCACATGGCCATGTTCCGCTTTCTCGAAAAGCGGCATCCGGGCGTCGCCGTTTCGATGCACGCGGGCGAACTGGCCTTTGGCAGCGTGCCGCCTGCCGATCTTGCCGATCATATCGGCAAGGCGGTGGCTTCGGGGGCGCGACGGATCGGCCATGGTGTCGACATCGCCTTCGAGGATCAGGGCCGCGCAACGATGGCCCGCATGGCGCGCGAGGGCGTGGCCGTGGAGATCAACCTGAGCAGCAACGCGGTGATCCTGGGGGTCAAGGGGGCCGAACATCCGTTCGAACTCTATCGGCACCACGGGGTTCCGGTCGTGCTGGCGACGGATGATGCGGGGGTGCTGCGCATCGACCTGACCCACGAATACCAGCGTGCGGCGAGCGAGCATGGGCTCGGCTATGCCGATCTCAAGGCGCTCTCGCGGGCGAGCCTCGAATATGCGTTCCTGCCGGGCGTAAGCCTGTGGAACGCGCATCATCCCGGTTCCTGGGCCCCTGCTTGCGTCGACGGCAAGCTGGATGCCCCGGCGTGCCGGACATTGCTGGCGCAAAGCGAAAAGGCCCGCCTCCAGGCGGACCTCGAACGCCGCTTTGCCAGCTTCGAGACAGAGGTCAGCTTCGAGACAGGGGAAGTGGCCGGCGCGAAGCTCTGACGGGTCGGTTCCAAACGATACTATAATCGACGTTATAGCAAAAATATAATGCCTCTTCGGGAGAGGGGCCAGGGCGAAAAAAGCAACGGACGGTGCGTCGGCGACGGCGCAACCTGACCATGGGGGTTCGACAGATGATCACAGAACAAATGGGAGCGTATCACTCCGGCTTCAGGCATCGTGCCAGACCTCGCCGGGCGCTCGTAGGCCTGGCTTTGCTGGCCGGAACGGCGCTGGCCCGTCCGGCCCTGGCCGACGATGCTGCGCCGCCGCCTGCTGCCGATGATGCGCAGAAGGAAATCGTCGTCACCGGCTCGCTGGGCGCGCTTCCGCTCAAGGATGTCGGTTCGGTTTTCGGGTTCGACAAGACCCTGGCCGAAACGCCGCGTTCGGCCTCGACGGTCAGTTCCGAGCAGCTCGAACGCTTCGGCATTACCCAGATCTACGATCTGGTCAGCCAGGTGCCCGGCACGTTCACCAGTTCGTTCTTCGGCACCGGCGGCGCGCTCGACATTCGCGGCACGCCCGGCGAAGTCTATTTCCGTGGCATGTTGCGTCTGGAAAATCCCGGCAACTATCCCACGCCCATCGCGGCTGCCGACCGCATCGACATCGTGCGCGGCCCGGCCTCGCCGATCTATGGCCCGTCGAAGACCGGCGGCTACATGAACTTCGTGCCCAAGACCGCCCGTGCGGCCAACGGGACTTATGCGCCCGATCCGACCGGTTTCGTCAGCTATGAAACCGGAAGCTGGGGCCGCAACGTGTTCAAGGCCAATATCACCGGCCCCGGCAAGATCGGCAACCACCAGTTCGGTTACAGCCTCTATGGCGAGGTCGAGGATTCGGGCAGCTATTACCGCAACATCCACCCGCGCAACCTGGTCCTTTCGGCGGCCTTCGACACCGACATCACCTCGAACCTGCGCGTCGAGTTCGGCGGCATGTACCAGAAGTTCCGTGGCCAGCAGAACGGTGGCTGGAACCGCCTGACCCAGGATCTGGTCGATAACGGCACCTACATCACCGGCAATGCCAGCAACGCGCTCGACACCAACCACGACGGGCAGATTTCGCGCACGGAAGCACGCGCGGCCAATGGCGGCGCTGGTCTTGTCGCTTTCGGTTCGTTTGCCTGTGGCGGCCTCGACGGACCTGGGGGCTGGACCGATGCCTGCCTGCGCGCCAACTATCCCGACATGGCGCTGCAAAACCCCGGCACGACCAAGCTGAGCAAGCGCAATACCCTGACGGGCCCGAACGACAAGCTCAACAACGACCAGAAGACCGGCTACTTCGACCTGATCTGGACGGGCCCCAAGAAGCTGGAAATCAAGAACCAGCTCTTCTACGATGGCACCAAGAACCTCAACGAGAACTATTACGGTTTCTCGCAGTTCATCAATTCCTACGTCATCGAAGACAAGATCGTCGCCTCGGACAGCTTCACCACCTCGCTGATGAAGCTCTCGGTTCAGGGTGCCACCTCGCTGCGCTACACCAACTTCAAGTTCGGTGACGACTTCGGCGTGGAACTGTGGAACCGCCCGGACATCACCACCGGCTATACCGACGCTTCGACGCGCCAGCTTTCGACCGAATGCGATTGCGACTATTCCGACTATCTCAAGGGGCACTACCTTGATGTTGGCGTGGCGGGCCTTGTCGATGCCGATTTCAACTTCGGCCTCGACATCATCGGCGGCCTGCGCTGGGATCATGTCCATGCCAAGTCGACCGCGATCCTCAGCAAGTACGATCCCACCGGCCTGCCGAGCATTCCCGAGGCCAGCGGGTCGGACAGCGGCCTGTCGTGGAACACCAGCGTTTCCTATCGCACGCCGATCGGCCTGATCCCCTATTTCACCGCCTCGCGCCAGTCGACGGTGGTGGCCGGGGAAGGGTCGGAAATCCAGCCTGCGGCGATCGCTTCGGGCACGTTCCTGTCGGCCTCGCGCCTGCTGGAAGCGGGCGTGAAGGGCGAATTCCTCAACAAGCGCCTCTATGCCGCGCTGTCGGTCTACAAGCAGGAACGCACCGACGTCGTTTCCGACAGCCCGCTGACCAACCAGTCGATCCGCACCAAGGGTGTGGAAGCCGAACTGCGCTGGTCGGTTGACCGCCACCTGCTGGTGAGCGCCAACTACACCTATATCGACGTGGTGAATATCTCGGCGCTGGCCGGGCCCTATTTCAACTACTTCGGCATCGGCGATTTGAGCAACGTGGCCAGCCCCTGGCTGGCGCTCGGGGGAAGCCAGATCGGCAACCTTTACCTTGCCACCAATTCGCAGGCCCGCCGTCCGGGCATTCCGCACAACGTGGTGTCGGCCACGGGGACATATGCATTCGACAACGGACTGGCGGTCAATGCCGACCTCAGCCACATCGACTCGGTGTTCTCGGGCTACAGCCAGCAGGTTCGCCTGCCCGGCTACTGGCTGCTCAATGCCGGGGCTTCGTTCACCACGGGCCGCTGGATGCTGCGTGTGGTGGTCAAGAACCTCAACAATGCGCGCTATTTCCGGGCCGGTGGCCAGGATCTGTTCGGGGCCGACATTGCCCTGCCGCAGCAGCCGCGCAGCTTCCAGGCGACCCTCCAGTACAAGTTCTGATCGTTCAACCCTTGGGGCGGCCCAGTGCCGCCCCGTTTTCGATGGAAATATCATGATGGTGCAGATGAAGGCCTTTTGGCGCGGAGCAATCGGCCTGGCACTTGCCGGTGCGGCAGGAAGCGCGGTGGCACAGGCCAAAGGGGCGGCATCTGCACCCGCGCTTCCCGCGCAAGTAAGTGCGGCGCTGGCGTGCAAGCCGGGCGGGGCCTGCGCGGCACGCATTCCGGTCAAGGTGGTGGTGGTCACCATGTTCGAGATCGGGCAGGATACCGGCGACGCGCCCGGCGAGTTCCAGTTCTGGCGCGAGCGGCGCAAGCTCGACGTGCGCATTCCCTTTCCGCAGTCCCACCACGACCTTTACTACAACCCCAAGAGCCAGATTCTGGGCATGGTGACGGGCATGGGCTCGATCC
This sequence comes from Novosphingobium capsulatum, assembly GCA_015661825.1. Lineage (GTDB taxonomy): Bacteria > Pseudomonadota > Alphaproteobacteria > Sphingomonadales > Sphingomonadaceae > Novosphingobium > Novosphingobium pituita. Next base: position 1,948 of record DQVI01000083.1, on the reverse strand, counting down.
GTTCGGCGACGGCGACCCTCGCGCTCGGCCTCGACCAGCGTTTCGACCTTTCGCATGCCTATTGGCTGGTGGCCGGGATCGCCGGGGTGGACCCGCATCAGGCGACCATCGGCTCGGCGGTCTGGGCGCACTATCTCGTCGATGGCGATCTGGCGCACGAGATCGACGCGCGCGAAATGCCTCCGGGCTGGCCGAGCGGCTATTTCCCGCTCAATGCCAAGGGGCCGCTCGACAAGCACCCGCAGAGCGCCGAGGAAGGCGAGATGTTCGCGCTCAACGCGGGCCTCGCCGACTGGGCCTATGGCCTGACCAAGGGCATCACGCTGCCCGACAGCGCCGATCTGGCCAAGGCCCGCGCGCCCTACACCGACACACCCAAGGCGCTGGCCGCGCCGCGCGTGATGACCGGCGACAACCTCGCCGCGATGACCTTCTGGCACGGCGCGATGATGACGCAATGGGCGCACGACTGGGTCGATTTCTGGACCGGCGGCAAGGGCACGTTCGTCACCTCGGCGATGGAGGAGACCGGCACGTTCCAGTCTATCGACTATCTTTCGCGCGTGGGCCGGGTCGATCGCAACCGCGTGATGGTGCTGCGCGGGGCGTCCAATTTCACGATGCCGCCGCCCGGCGTGTCTGCGGCAACCAACCTGCTGAAGGAAAACGAGAGCTATTCGGGTATGAACGCCTCGCTCGAGGCGCTCTATACGGTCGGCTCGAAGGTGGTCGATACCCTGCTGGCCGATTGGCCGCGCTATGAAAAGATGCCGCCCCAGGTCCCGGCACCCAAGGCCCCGGCCCAATGACACGCGGGAAGGAGGGCTCCACGCGGGCCATCGTCCATGCCGACATCATCGCGCTGATGGATGATGCGGGCACCGAGATTGCCGATGGCGCGCTGGTCTGGCACGATGGGGTGATCGTGGCCTGCGGGCCAACGGCGGATCTGGCCGTGCAGCTTGATGGCGTGGAAACCATCGATGCGCGCGGCTGTGTGGTCACGCCCGGCCTCGTCAACACGCACCACCATCTCTACCAGTCGCTCACCCGCGCGGTGCCCGGATGTCAGGACACCTCGCTGTTCGGCTGGCTCAAGACACTCTATCCGATCTGGGCGCGCTATACGCCCGATGATGTGTTCGATGCGACGCGGCTGGGGCTGGCCGAGCTGGCACTGTCGGGATGCACGCTCTCGTCCGACCATCTCTATCTGTTTCCCAATGGCGTGCGGCTCGAAGACACGATTGCCGCCGCGCAGACCATCGGCATGCGCTTTCACCCCACGCGCGGGGCGATGAGCGTGGGCGAGAGCCTTGGCGGCCTCCCGCCCGACAGTCTGGTCGAGGCCGAAGGCGTCATTCTGGACGACATGATCCGGGTGATCGACGCATTCCACGACAGCGCCGATGGCGCGATGGTGCGCGTGGGCGTGGCGCCGTGTTCGCCGTTTTCGGTCAGCCGCGAGCTGATGCGCGACGCGGCGCTCCTCGCACGCGAGAAGGGCGTGATGATGCACACCCATCTGGCCGAAGACGCCGACGATGTGCGCTACAGCCTCGAAAAGTTCGGTTGCCGCCCCGGCGATTATGCCGAGAGCCTGGGCTGGACGGGCCCCGATGTCTGGCACGCGCACTGCGTTCAGCTCGATGCGGCCGAGATCGCGCTGTTTGCCCGCACGCAGACGGGCGTTGCCCATTGTCCGTGTTCGAATTGCCGTCTGGGTTCGGGCATCGCGCCGGTGCGGGCCATGCTCGACGCCGGGGTGCCGTTGGGGCTGGGGGTCGATGGGTCGGCGTCGAGCGACAGCGGGCATCTGCTGGCAGAGGCGCGGCAGGCCATGCTGCTCCAGCGGACAAGCTTTCTAACAACTTTATCTCCACAAATCCTCTTTACAACCCTGTTGTACAACACTTCTATGCGTGGATTTTCATCTAACAATTTTCTG
>DQVI01000173.1 GCA_015661825.1 Novosphingobium capsulatum | reverse complement strand
GGCGGCGGGCGCGGCCATGCAGGGCTACTTGCGCAATTCGCTGGCCGATCCGGGCCTGTTCGGGGTGGCGCCGCTGGCTGCGCTGGGGGCGGTGCTTTCGCTGTTCACCGGCTATGCGGTGCAGCCTTTCGCGCTTCCGGCCATGGCGCTGGCGGGGGCGGCGGCGGGGATGGTCCTGCTGGCGGTGATCGCCTCGGGGCCGCGCACGGGGCTGGCGGGCGGGGTGGCGCTGTTCACGCTGGCGGGCATGATGCTGTCGAGTCTGGCAGGCGCGCTGACCAGTCTGGCGATCAGCCTTGCCCCCAACCCGTTTGCGCTGACCGAGATCGTGACATGGCTGATGGGCGCGCTGACCGACCGCTCGTGGCGCGACGTGGCGGTGGCCGCGCCGCTGACGCTGGCCGGGCTGGTGGTGCTCTGGCGGGCAGGGCCCGCGCTCGATGCGCTGACGCTGGGCGAACTGGCGGCGCGTTCGATGGGGCTCGATCCGGGGCGCTTGCGCTGGATGATGGTGGCGGGCGTGGGGCTGGTGGTCGGCGCCGGGGTTTCGGCGGCGGGGGTGATCGGCTTTGTCGGCCTGATGGTGCCCCATATCGTGCGCCCGTTCACCGACCGCCGCCCGTCGAGCCTGATCCTGCCCAGCGCGCTGGCCGGGGCCCTGCTGCTGCTGGTGGCCGATGTCCTGTGTCGCAGCCTGCCGCTGGCGGGTGGCGAACTGCGTCTGGGCATTGCGCTCAGCCTGATGGGCGCGCCGTTTTTCCTCCATCTCCTGCTGCGCCTGCGGCGCGGCCTGGCGTGATCTGACCCGACGGGAACCGCATATGGATCTGATGGCCGAAGCTGTAACCGTGGTGGGGCGCCTGCGCGAGGTGAGCGTGGGGCTGGCCGCCGGGCGCGTCACGGTGGTCTGCGGGCCCAACGGGGCGGGCAAATCGACCCTGCTGGCGGTTCTGGCCGGCTTGCAGGCGCCCGATGCGGGCCGTGTCGTGCTCGGCCACAATCGCCTGACCGACCTGACCCCGCGCGAGCGGGCCATGGCCGTGGGCTATCTGCCACAGGCCGGTGAAGTGGCCTGGAACGTGACGGTCGAGACACTGGTGCGGCTGGGCCGCCTGCCGCATCGCACGTCCGGCAAGCTCGACGCAGCGGCCACCGCTGCCGCGATCCGGGCGCTTGATCTCCAGTCGCTGGCCGCGCGCGAGGTGGGCACGCTCTCGGGGGGCGAGCGCGCACGGGCCCTGCTGGCACGGGTTCTGGCCGGACAGCCGCGCTGGGTTCTGGCCGATGAACCGTTTGCCGCGCTCGATCTGGCCCACCAGCAGGCGCTGATGGCCCATTTCCGCCGTCTGGCCGATCAGGGCGTGGGGGTGGCCGTGGTGATGCACGATCTGTCGCTGGCGATGAACCATGCCGATCATGTCATCGTGCTCGAGCGCGGGACAGTGGCGGCCTCGGGCGCCCCCCATGTCGCGCTTTCGCCCGAGGTGCTGCATCAGGTCTGGGGGGTCAATGCCCGCTGGTTCGGGGACGGGCGGGCGCGGGCGCTGGCGATTGGCTGAACGCGCCGGGGGACAGGGCGCGGCTTGCAAGTATTGTCTGGCGGCGGGGTGCTTCCCACATGATGGCGCCTGATGTCGCGCTTTTCCGGTCGGGCGCCGTCATGGCGCGCAGCGGGCTTGCATGAATTGAACAAATATGGAACACCGGCCGCCATGTCGACTTCTGCTTCTGCTCTTCCGGCCCGCAGCCGGGCAGGCGCGCGCAGCGCCCTGACCACCCTTTCCGTGCGCGGCGCGCGCGAACACAATCTCAAGGGCGTGGATGTCGATCTCCCGCGCGACAGCCTGGTGGTGATCACCGGGCTTTCCGGCTCGGGCAAGTCGAGCCTGGCGTTCGACACGATCTATGCCGAAGGGCAGCGCCGCTATGTCGAATCGCTCTCGGCCTATGCGCGCCAGTTCCTCGAAATGATGCAGAAGCCCGATGTCGAGCATATCGACGGCCTCTCGCCGGCGATTTCCATCGAGCAGAAGACGACCAGCCGCAACCCGCGCTCGACCGTGGCGACGGTGACCGAGATCTACGACTACATGCGCCTGCTCTGGGCGCGCATCGGGGTGCCCTATTCGCCCGCGACGGGCCTGCCGATCAGCGCACAGACGGTCAGCCAGATGGTCGACCGCGTGATGGCCCTGCCCGAGGGGACACGCGCCTATCTGCTCGCCCCGGTGGTTCGCGCGCGCAAGGGCGAATACCGCAAGGAACTGGCCGAGTGGCAGAAGGCGGGCTATACCCGCGTGCGGATCGACGGCGAGCTTTATTCCATCGAGGACGCCCCCGCGCTCGACAAGAAGCTCAAGCACGACATCGAGGTCGTGGTCGACCGCATCGCGGTCAAGGACGGCATCCAGACGCGTCTGGCCGACAGTTTCGAACAGGCGCTCAAGCTGGCCGAGGGCCTGGCCTATATCGACCTTGCCGATACCACCGTGGCCGCGCTCAATGGCGAGACACCGCCCGAGGAGCCGAAAAAGGCCGGAAAGGGCAAGAACGCGAAAGGCGGCCAGCTCAAGGGTGCCGGGCTTCCCGACAACCGCATCGTCTTTTCCGAGAAGTTCGCCTGTCCGGTCTCGGGCTTCACGCTCGATGCGCTCGAACCGCGCCTGTTCTCGTTCAACGCCCCGCAAGGGGCCTGCCCGGCCTGCGACGGCCTTGGCGAAAAGCTGCTGTTCGACCCGCAACTGGTCGTCCCCAACGAGCATCTGAGCCTCAAGCAGGGGGCCGTGGTGCCCTGGGCCAAGTCGAACCCGCCCAGCCCCTATTACATGCAGGTTCTCGCCAGCCTTGCCGCCCATTTCGGCTTCAGCCTCGAAACCCCGTGGGAGCAGCTCCCGGTCGAGGCGAAGATCGTCATCCTCCACGGGACGGCGGGCAAGGCCGTGCCGCTGACCTTCATCGACGGCAAGAAGAGCTACACCGTCGCCAAGGCCTTCGAAGGGGTGATCGGCAATCTCAACCGCCGCATGCTCCAGACCGAAAGCGCGTGGATGCGCGAGGAACTGGGCAAGTTCCAGACCGCGCAGCCCTGCGAAACCTGCGATGGCGCGCGCCTCAAGCCCGAGGCGCTGAGCGTGAAGGTGGCGGGCAGCGACATTTCGGCGATTACCCGCCTTTCGGTCAGCGATGCCTGCGCCTGGTTTGCCGGGCTCGACGCGCACCTGACCAGCCAGCAGAGCCAGATTGCCAAGGCGATCCTGAAGGAAATCAACGAGCGACTGGGCTTCCTCGACAATGTGGGGCTCGATTACCTCAACCTCGACCGGACCTCGGGGACGCTTTCGGGCGGGGAATCGCAGCGCATCCGTCTCGCCAGCCAGATCGGCTCGGGGCTCTCGGGCGTGCTCTACGTGCTCGACGAACCGTCGATCGGGCTCCACCAGCGCGACAATGACCGCCTGCTCGAAACCTTGAAGCGCCTGCGCGATCTGGGCAACACGGTGATCGTGGTCGAGCACGACGAGGATGCGATCCGCACCGCCGACTACATCGTCGATCTCGGGCCGGGCGCGGGCGTCCATGGCGGGCAGATCGTCGCGCAGGGCACGCTGGAAGACATTCTGGCGAGCAAGGACAGCCTGACCGGCCAGTACCTGACCGGCGCCCGGCGGATCGAGGTGCCCGCCGAGCGCCGCAAGGGCAATGGCCACGCCCTCGTGATCGAGGGCGCGCGGGCCAACAACCTCAAGAATGTGACCGCGAAGATCCCGCTCGGCACGTTCTGCTGCATCACCGGCGTCTCGGGCTCGGGCAAGTCAAGCCTGACCATCGACACGCTTCAGGCCGGGGCCTCGCGCGTGCTCAACGGCGCGCGGGTCGTGGCCGGCGCGCATGACGCGATCCGGGGCCTCGAACACTGCGACAAGGTGATCGAGATCGACCAGTCGCCCATCGGGCGCACCCCGCGCTCGAACCCGGCGACTTATACCGGCGCCTTCACCCTGATCCGCGACTGGTTCGCCGGGCTGCCCGAGGCCGAAGCGCGCGGCTACAAGGCCGGGCGGTTCAGCTTCAACGTCAAGGGCGGGCGCTGCGAAGCCTGTCAGGGCGACGGGCTCATCAAGATCGAGATGCACTTCCTCCCCGATGTCTACGTGACCTGCGAGGAATGCGGCGGCAAGCGCTACAACCGCGAGACGCTGGAGGTGAAGTTCAAGGGGCACTCGATTGCCGACGTGCTCGACATGACGATCGAGGACGCGGTCGAGTTCTTCAAGGCGGTCCCCCCGATCCGCGATCGCATGGCCATGCTGGGCGAAGTGGGCCTGGGCTATGTCAAGGTCGGCCAGCAGGCCACGACGCTCTCGGGCGGCGAGGCGCAGCGGGTCAAGCTCGCCAAGGAACTGGCGCGCCGCTCGACCGGCAAGACGCTCTACATCCTCGACGAGCCTACCACCGGGCTCCATTTCGAGGACGTGCGCAAGCTTCTCGAAGTGCTCCACCGGCTGGTCGATCAGGGCAACAGCGTGGTGGTGATCGAACACAACCTCGACGTGATCAAGACCGCCGACTGGATCATCGACATGGGCCCCGAAGGCGGCGTGCGTGGCGGCGAGATCGTGGCCGAGGGCACGCCCGAGCAGGTCGTGAAGAACAAGCGCAGCTTCACCGGGCACTATCTGGCGCCGCTGCTCAAACGCTAAGGCCCACCAGATTCTCTGCGCGCGGGAAGGAACGGTGCGGCTCATGATCCTCCCCGCCCGGCGGGGAGGTGGCAGGCCGAAGGCCTGACGGAGGGGCAGGGGGCGCAGGTCGTGGCGCCTGCCGCCATGGCAGCGCCATTCCCCCTCCACCCCGCTTCGCGCGGTCCCCCTCCCCGCAGGGCGGGGAGGAATGGGGCGTGATTGTTTGCATATAAAGAAAACGGGGGCCCGCATTGCTGCGGGCCCCCACTGTCGCTCGCTGCCACCGGGGGCGGCGTCGGGTGGTGCCTGACCGACGGATGAGCGGGCGAGGGCCTTCCGGGGCACGAAGCCCCTGGGCCGCTTTCGGCCCCCTTGCTGGAAAGGGCGGCGAAGAGCTCTCGTGCGCGTTCCGCATCGCCTGCCCGGGGAAGAGCAGGGCCAGGAACCGGTTCCATACGCGCCTGGGGGCGGCATGGCGGGCGTCGCCTGCTTCGGGCACCGCTCCCACGCGCGACGATCACGAGTCCCCGTATCACGGGCGATCACGAACGTGCGGGACGGACCCCACCGAAGCTGGGCTGGCGCTGTTCACGGGCAAGTTCCGCATCCGGCCCCTGCATTCGCAGGACGTGTGGCACGCAGCCGCTCACTACCGAACATCGGCGCTTCGCCGTTGAACTGCACCACGAACCCTTTGCGGACGCAGAAAGGCACCCTTTCCAGACCCATGCGGGCTGGCCAGTGCAATCGACATTCCGTTCAGAAAGTTCGCTCGAAAAGCAGGAAAGTGGGGCAAGCCAAGGTGTTGGGCCCGGACTTTACGACACTTCGTCGCTGTCGAGAAAGGTATGCTGCGCCCATCGGGTGAGTCGGGCAAGAGGAAAAAACACGGATGGCGCGCCAGGCCTGAAGAAGCGATGTGAAGGGGCTCCGAGCACCAAAAAGGCCCCCTTCCGGCGAGGGAAGGGGGCCTTTTCCGTTTGCTGCAGTGCAGGCTGGTGCGATCAGCGGCCCTGCTGGGCCAGCAGGCGCAGGCGCAGCGCGTTGAGCTTGATGAAGCCGGCGGCGTCCTTCTGGTCGTAGGCGCCCGCGTCGTCCTCGAACGTGACGTGGCGTTCGGAATAGAGGCTGTCGGGCGACTTGCGGCCGACGACCGAGGCCAGCCCCTTGTAGAGCTTGAGGCGCACGGTGCCGTTGACCTTGGCCTGGCTGGCGTCGATGGCGGCCTGGAGCATCTCGCGCTCGGGCGAGTACCAGAAGCCGTTGTAGATCATCTCGGCATACTTGGGCATCAGCTCGTCCTTGAGGTGGGCTGCGCCACGGTCGAGCGTGATCGATTCGATGCCGCGATGGGCGACGGCATAGATCGTGCCGCCCGGCGTTTCGTACATGCCGCGGCTCTTCATGCCGACAAAGCGGTTCTCGACGAGGTCGAGGCGACCGATCCCGTGCTTGCGGCCCAGTTCGTTGAGCGCGGCGAGCAGGGTGGCCGGGCTCATCGCTTCGCCGTTGAGGGCGATGCCGTCACCCTTTGCGAAGTCGATCGTGATATATTCGGGGGTGTCGGGCGCGTCCTCGGGGTTGACCGTGCGCGAGTAGACGTAGTCGGGCACTTCCTGCCACGGGTCTTCGAGAACCTTGCCTTCCGACGAGGTGTGCAGAAGGTTGGCATCGGTCGAGAACGGGCTTTCGCCGCGCTTGTCCTTGGGCACCGGGATCTGGTGGGCTTCGGCCCAGGCGATCAGCGCGGTGCGGCTGGTCAGGTCCCATTCGCGCCACGGGGCAATGACCTTGATGCCCGGTTCGAGGGCATAGGCCGAGAGTTCGAAGCGGACCTGGTCGTTGCCCTTGCCGGTGGCGCCATGGGCCACGGCGTCGGCGCCGGTTTCGCGGGCGATTTCGATCAGGCGCTTGGAGATCAGCGGGCGCGCGATCGAGGTGCCGAGCAGGTAGTCGCCTTCATAGCGGGCATTGGCGCGCATCATCGGGAAGACGAAATCGCGCACGAATTCCTCGCGCAGGTCGTCGATGTAGATGTGCTCGGGCTTCACGCCCATCAGCTCGGCCTTGGCGCGCGCGGGTTCGAGTTCCTCGCCCTGGCCAAGGTCGGCGGTGAAGGTCACGACTTCGCAGCCGTATTCCACCTGAAGCCACTTGAGGATGACGGAAGTATCGAGCCCGCCCGAATAGGCCAGGACGACACGCTTGATCTCGGACATGGGCGGGCAACTCCTCAAAAGACGCGGCAACACAAAAGACGCGGGGCGCCTATCAGGGAGGGGGGCGGTCTGCAAGGCAAACGGGGGCGTTTTGCGCCCCCGTGTCCGATTCCCTGGTGTTTGACTGGAAAATCGCCGAAAAGGCGAATTTCAGGCCATCAGTTCATGAACCATCCGTGGCTGGCCACCAGCGACTGGCCGGTCAGCGCATTGCTCGGGAAGGCCGCGAAAAACAGGGCCACTTCGGCGATGTCCTCGACCGTGGTGAACTCGCCATCGACGGTCTGGCCGAGCATGACCTTCTTGACCACCTCGTCCTCGCTGATGCCCAGTTCCTTCGCCTGTTCGGGGATCTGCTTGTCGACCAGCGGGGTGCGCACGAAGCCGGGGCAGATCACGTTGGTGCGCACGCCCTTGGGGCCGCCTTCCTTGGCGATCGTGCGGGCCAGCCCCTCCAGCCCGTGCTTGGCGGTCACGTAGGCGCTCTTGAGCGGGGAGGCGAGCTTGGAGTGGACCGAGCCCATGAACAGGATCGCGCCCGCGCCCTTGGCGTACATGTGGGGCAGGACCGCCTTGCTGGTGAGGAAGGCGCCGTCGAGGTGGATGGCGAGCATCTTCTTCCAGTCGGCGAAGGCGAAGGCCTCGACCGGGTTGACGATCTGGATACCGGCATTGGACACGAGGATGTCGACCCCGCCCCAGGTTTCGACGACCTTGGCGACGCCCGCGTTGACCTGTTCCTCGCTGGTCACGTCCATTTCCACGGCCAGCGCCTGTCCCGGATGGCTGGCGTTGATGGCATCGGCAGCGGCCTGCGCGGCGTCGAGCTTGAGATCGGCGATGGCGACTTTGGCGCCAGCGGCGGCATAGGTCTTGGCGATGGCCAGCCCGATGCCGCTGGCCGATCCGGTGACGATGGCAATCTTGTCGTTGAGATTCATGGGGTAGGCAACTCCAGTTCAGGCCAGATCGAGCGTGACGATGCCGCGCTCGGGGCACTTGCGGTTCTTCCAGCGCGGACTGGCGAACGAGCGTTCCACATCGCGGCGGCCGGTGTTCCAGTGGCCGGTGACCGTCATGCGGGAGAACTCGTAGTCCTTGCTCTGGGTTTCATAGTCCTCGCTGCGGTTGATCAGGTGCAGGATCGTGACCGGACCGTCCTGGGCATGGGCGGTCAGCGTGGCGAGGTCTTCGTCGTCGGCGAATTCGGGGGGCAGCTTTTCGGCAAGCCGCGCGGCGGCGGCCTCCAGCGCCTCGATCCGCTTCTGCATGTCGGTGTTGAGCCGGGTGCGGCTGGAATAGCGGATGTCCTTTTCGCGGTGGGCGCATTCGGCCAGACTGCGCGGCATCATCCCGTGCGCGCTGAACAGGTCGACCTGAAACACCAGCACCGGATCGCGTGCGGCCTGCGCGCGCGGGGAATCGTGGAGGTCAGCCTCGCGCGCGCGCTCGTCGAGCACGAATTGCAGTGGCGTGTTGGAAACGATGCCGCCATCCCAATAAGGTTCGCCATCGACCATGACCGGGGGAAAACCGGGGGGCAGGGCGCCGCTGGCCATGATGTGCTCGGGTTCGATCAGCCGGTCGCGGTTGTCGAAATAGGCGAAGTTTCCGGTCAGCACGTTGACCGCCCCCACGCTCAGCCGCACCCGCCCGCTGTTGATCAGGTCGAAATCGACCAGTTGGAGCAGGGTGTCGCGCAAGGGGCTGGTATCATAGAGGCAGATCGAATCGGGCGATCCGGGCAGGGCTGCCCACGAAGGGGTCATTCGCGGGGTGAAGAAACCGGGAATGCCCGTCAGCGCCACCGAGGTTGCCGCCCATTCGTTGAACAGCCGCCGCCCCCAGCCATCGACGAAGGGCGAGGGGAAGGGGATGCGCGAGGACGCCTGTTCCCAGAAGGCATGGAGTGCGCGAACGCGCCGTTCGGGCGGATTGCCGGCGATCAGCGCGGCGTTGATGGCCCCGATCGAGATCCCGGCGACCCAGTCCGGGCTGTATCCGTTGGCGGCCAGCCCCTCGAACACGCCGGCCTGATAGGCGCCCAGCGCACCGCCGCCCTGAAGCACCAGGACACATCGTTCGCGTCTCTTGTCAGCCATGCGTCGGTGTCCTTTTTCCTGCGCGGATCACGCATTTCCAGTGGCCAGCTTCGTGGGGCGGTCCCCCATGGGCCAGCCAGCGGCAGATGGAGATATGCCCGTGCATGTTTGCTCCGGTCTGAACAGGTCCTGGTGGCCGTCGACAGGCCGGAGCGGGCACAAGCAAACCCGGATCGGCGGGACGTCCGCCGAGCAGGTATGGTGCAGTCTGGTGGGGCAACGTGAAACTGGCAAGTCAGGTTCCACCATCATGGTTCCGATTTGTGGGAAGACATTTGCAAAAACCGCATGATCGGGTGCTTTCCATGCGGGCGTTCCATCCCTACATGGACGAGACCATGGCAAGACCGACCCCACAGGCATTCGACAAGAAGAAGATCGTCGCGGAGAACCGTCGCGCGCGGTTCGACTATTTCATCGAGGACGTGTTCGAGGCGGGCATCGCGCTCACCGGGACCGAAGTGAAATCGCTGCGTTTCGGCGAAGGGTCGATTGCCGAATCCTACGCCGAGGTGAAGGGCGGCGAAGTCTGGCTGGTCAATTCCAACGTGCCCGAGTTCAGCCACGGCAACCGTTTCAATCACGAGCCCAAGCGCCCGCGCAAGCTGCTCCTGAAAGAGCGCGAGATCGACAAGTTCCACGGCGCGGTCGAGCGCAAGGGCATGACGCTCGTGCCGCTCTCGATCTATTTCAACGGTCGCGGACGGGCCAAGGTCGAACTCGCGCTCGCCAAGGGCAAGAACGCGGCCGACAAGCGCGCCACGATCAAGGATCGCGACTGGAAGCGCGACAAGGCGCGCATCCTGCGCGAGCACGGCTGACGTTTCATGGCCTGCATGGGCCGCGCCTGTATTTGAAGCTCCGTCCTGTTCGCTTCATGCGTTGGCAAGCTGGGCGGGCTTACAACGTGGTTTCGTGATGCGCGCTCGACCTTTTTGATCAAGATTTCTCCGCACGCACCGCTCGAAGCGAAAGTTCAAGGTTCCATGCGCCAGCGAATTGCCACGATGGTCCGCGCGACGATGCCCACGCGCGAGCAGATGGAGCGCAATCGCTTCACCGGCCCGCTGGCCGCGCGTGCCGAACTGTGGCGCTTCAACCGGCGGTCGGTGCCGCGCGGGGTGGCCATTGGTCTGCTGGTGGGTATCTTTGCGATGATACCGGGCGTCCAGATCGCCGGGGCGGCCGTGATGTGCCTGCCGTTCCGGGCCAATGTGCCGATTGCGGCGGGGATGACATTCCTGTCCAATCCGGCGACAACGCCGCTGTTCATCGCGGCCTCGCTGTCGGTGGGCAACCACTTTGGCTTTCATGCCGATGTGGCCACGTTCATGGCCCTGTTGCGGCAGGGGGCGAGCCTTGCGCAATGGAGCCACTGGCTGCTTTCGGATGCGGCCCCGGCGCTGGTTTTCGGGCTTTTCGTGATCGCGGCGGGCGCAGCGGTGCTCGGCTATGTGATTGCCACATTTGCCTGGCGGTGGTGGACGGTGCAAAAGCGTCGCAAGCGGCTGGCCTTGCGCCGGGCCCGGTGAAGCGTGTTTCGAAGGCAGGAAGGGGACAGGCGTGCCGGCGCTAGCGGGCGACACATCGGGGCGTGAAAGCCGGTTGGACGGCGCGTTGGCGGAAATGAAGCAGGCGCGCGTCCCGGCTTGGCGCGATGGCGCGCTGGGGCTGGCCGCCGTGCTGGGCAGCGCCGGGCTCCTGTGGCTGATCTCGGGCGACGGGCTTCTGGCGCTGGCCTATGCGCTGGGGCTGGGGGTGCTCGTGCTGGCGCTGCGGATGGGCTTGCGGTTTCTTCCGCGTCAGGCCGAGGCGGAACTGGCCGCGTCCGATTGGTCGGTCACATTTGCCGCGATCGAGCGTCCTGACGAGGCCTTGGCCATCGTCGACCGTGCCGGCCGGCTGGTCTGCGCCAACAGCCGCTTCACCCAGTGGTTCGGCCATGGCGCGCCGCCGCGCCTGCCGCTCGATGCCCCCCATGGCGAGGCGGTCGAGGCTGCGGCGCGGGCCGCATGGCGCGATGGGCAGGCCGGATTGCCGCAGGTTTCCTCGCCCAAGGGCCGCTGGTCGCTCACCATCACGCGGGCCGGGCGGGGCGAGGATCATCTGGTCTGGCGGCTGGTGCCGCTGGCACAGGCCGATCTTCTGGCCGACATGGCCGCCCATATCGGCGGAAAACTGGGCCGCGCCCTCTCGCGCGAGGGCGTGCAGGCCGCCGTTGTCTTGCCCGATGGCCATGTGCGGGTCGCCAATTCGGCTTTCGCTGCCCGTGCGGCGGGCGAAGGCGCGCAAGTCTCGGGCAGTGATTTCGTCTCGTGGTTCCGCGCCGACGAGGGCGAGCGCATTTTTTACGCGCGCGAAGGGGCCAAGGGCGTGCCCTTGCGCTTCGTCCACCTGCCGATTGCCGATCCCGATCTGGGCGGGGCGACCGACCCGGCGCAGACGCCTTCGCTGTTCCTGATCCTCGACAACGAGGCCGCGCTGGGCGACCCGCGGGCGGGGCTGCCCCAGATCGAGGCACTGCTCTCGCGCCTGCCGCTCGGGCTGGCGATGACCGACCGCGATGGACGCTTCCTGTTCGCCAACCGGGCTTTCCTGCGCGCGGCGGGCCACGACGCGCCGGTGCCGCCGCCCTATCCGTCCGATCTGGTGATCCGCGAGGACAAGGGCGCGCTGGCCGATGCGGTGCGTCGCTATGCCCAAGGGGCGCCCACGGCGGGGGACGTGGCGGTGCGGCTGCACAGCGCGCCGCAGGAGCCGGTCTCGGTGAGCCTTGCGGGCGTGCGCGGGCTGGGCGAGGGGACGGTTCTGCTCAGCATCAAGGATTCGACCGAGGAAGCCCGCCTCAAGCGCGAGATCGCCCAGGCCACCAAGATGCAGGCGGTGGGTCAGCTGGCGGGCGGTGTCGCCCACGATTTCAACAACGTGCTGACCGCGATCATCGGCTATTGCGACCTGATCCTGATGCGCCACACCCCCGGCGACAGCGATTACGACGACATCCAGCAGATCAAGGCCAATTCCAACCGCGCCGCCTCGCTCACCCGGCAGTTGCTGGCCTTCTCGCGCCAGCAGACGCTCCGCCCCGAAGTGCTGCAACTGCCTGATGTCGTGGCCGAAGTTTCGACCCTGCTGAAGCGTCTGCTGGGCGAAAAGATCCAGCTGGAGGTCACCCACGACCGCAATCTGGGCCTCGTGCGCGCCGATCCGATGCAGCTCGAACAGGTCCTGCTCAATCTGGCGGTCAATGCGCGCGATGCGATGACCGCCAATGGCACCGACACGAAGGCGGGTGGCACCTTGCGGATCATGACCCGCCGCGTCAGCGCTGCGGACGTGCGCGCCATGCGCAGCGAAATCCTGCCGATTGCCGACTATACCGCGCTCGTCGTCGAGGACACCGGCCACGGGATCAAGCCCTCGCAGATCGGCAAGATCTTCGAACCCTTCTTCACCACCAAGGAAAAGGGCAAGGGCACGGGGCTCGGGCTTTCGACGGTCTATGGCATCGTCAAGCAGTCGGGCGGCTTCATCTTTGCCGACAGCGAAGTGGGCAAGGGCACGCGCTTCACGATCTACCTGCCCGTCCACGTTCCCGATCCGGCGGATCTGGCTGCCGAGGCGCCCAGGGCCAAGGGCGAGGCGCGGCGCACCGAATGGACCGGGGGCGGGCGCGTGCTGCTGGTCGAGGACGAAGACACCGTGCGCGCGGTGGCCGAACGCGCGCTGGTCCGTCAGGGCTACGAAGTGACGACGGCCGCCGATGGTGAAGATGGCCTCGAAGCCCTCTCGCGCCTGATCGGGCTGGGCGAGGACATCGATCTGGTCGTGTCGGATGTGGTGATGCCCTCGATGGACGGCCCGGCCATGGCGCGCGAGATCCGCCGGATCAGGCCCGACCTGCCGGTGCTGTTCATGTCGGGCTATGCCGAGGAGCAGTTGCGCCGCGAGATCGACATTCCCAACATGCATTTCCTCGCCAAGCCGTTCTCGGTCGCGCAGATCGTGGCGGCGGTGGAGCACGTCCTGCGCGGTTGAGTCGGCGTGGGCAGGCCGGTTCCGCCAAGGTGGAAGCATTTTTTCCACCGCCTGCGCCGGCCTCTTCGGACTGCGTTTCGGGGCATCTGCTGATTGGCGAAGACTGATAAAACGCCGTATCGGCGGGTGTTTTCGATGATTTTACGCCAGTCTGGCGGGAAATGCTTGTTCCACTCTTGTTCTGACGGAACAAAGTGGGTACGTGAGGGCTTGTGTTGACGGTTCGTGTCACCCATCTCTAGGCAGGGAGAAGCAGCCATGGCGGCGCAGCTCAAGCTCATTCAGGAAGGCACAGAAAAAGACATGGATCGTCAGAAGGCGCTCGACGCCGCGCTGGCCCAGATCGACCGCGCGTTCGGCAAGGGCTCGGTGATGAAGCTGGGCTCGAAGGAAACGATGCAGATCGATACGATCCCGACGGGTTCGCTCGGGCTCGACATCGCTTTGGGCATCGGTGGCCTGCCGCGCGGCCGCATCATCGAGATCTACGGGCCGGAAAGCTCGGGCAAGACCACGCTGGCGCTCCACGTCATCGCCGAAGCCCAGAAGACTGGCGGCACGGCGGCTTTCGTCGACGCTGAACATGCGCTCGACCCGATCTATGCCAAGAAGCTGGGCGTCAACATCGACGACCTGCTCGTCTCTCAGCCCGATACTGGCGAACAGGCGCTTGAAATCACCGATACGCTGGTGCGCTCGAACGCGATCGACGTGCTGGTGGTCGACTCGGTTGCGGCGCTCGTTCCCCGCGCTGAAATCGAGGGCGAGATGGGCGACAGCCACGTCGGCCTTCAGGCCCGCCTGATGAGCCAGGCCCTGCGCAAGCTGACCGGCTCGATCAGCCGTTCGCGCTGCATGGTGATCTTCATCAACCAGGTGCGCATGAAGATCGGCGTGATGTACGGCAACCCGGAAACCACCACGGGTGGCAACGCGCTCAAGTTCTATGCCTCGGTCCGCCTCGACATCCGCCGCACCGGGCAGGTCAAGGACCGGGACGAGATCACCGGCAACACCACCCGCGTGAAGGTCGTCAAGAACAAGGTCGCTCCGCCCTTCAAGCAGGTCGAATTCGACATCATGTACGGCGAAGGCATCTCCAAGATCGGCGAAATGATCGATCTGGGGGTCAAGGCCAAGCTCGTCGAGAAGTCGGGCGCGTGGTTCAGCTATGATTCGATCCGCATCGGTCAGGGCCGCGAGAACGCCAAGAAGTTCCTGCGGGACAACCCCGAAGTGCGCGACCGTCTGGAATCGGCCATCCGCGCCCGCACCGAACAGGTCGCCGAAGGCCTGATGGCCGAACCCGAGCCCGAAACCGAAGACAACGCATAACCAACCCCGATCCTCCCCACATCGTGGGGAGGTGGCAGGCCAAAGGCCTGACGGAGGGGCGCAGGCACAGGTGTACGCAGCCACACCCGGCATGGCCATCAGTGCAACGCCTGCCAAAGATAATGGGGTGAAGGGGGCCCTGCCCCCTTCGATATCCCTTGTTCTTCAAAGTTTTTCCTTGAATCCCGAATTCGCGAAGCGACCGCAGCCCGTCCCGCGGCTTTGACTTGACCGGGGGTGCGGAGGGCGGGAAGAAGGGCCATGACCCAAGCAACGGATTGGCAGGGCGGCGTTGGCCGTGCCTGGTCGCAGGAATGGCAGCGCACCGACCTCTCGTTTTCGGGGCTGACCCCGGCCCTGTTGGAGGCCATCGGGCGCGAACCGGGGGAGCGGGTGCTCGATCTGGGCTGTGGCGCAGGCGAACTGACCCTGGCGCTTGCCCAGCGGCGCGCGGGCGCACAAATTCTGGGGATCGATTTGTCCGGTGATCTCGTCGCGGTGGCCCGGCAGCGGGCGCAGGCGCGGGAAGGGCAGGAACTGGCAGGTCTGCGTTTTGCCCAGGCCGACGCCACGCTCTGGGCCGAGCCGGATTTTGTTCCCGACCTGCT
Source organism: Novosphingobium capsulatum (assembly GCA_015661825.1). Classification (GTDB taxonomy): domain Bacteria; phylum Pseudomonadota; class Alphaproteobacteria; order Sphingomonadales; family Sphingomonadaceae; genus Novosphingobium; species Novosphingobium pituita. The sequence goes on along the minus strand of DQVI01000173.1, from coordinate 10,249 downwards.
GGTGTCGCGCCACGGGGTTATGTTCTTCGATGATCCGAAAGCTGCGTTTTCCCATCTGGCCCATGTCTCGGCGCCGGGCGCGCGGATGGTCTTTTCCTGTTTCCGGTCGCCTGCGCAAAATATCTGGGCCAGCGCTCTGGCTGGTTTGCTGCCGCCTTCGGGCGTGCCCGGCAACCCCCGTGCGCCGGGGCCTTTTGCCTTTGCCGACCCCGATCATGTTCGCCAGTGCCTGGCCGGCTGGGACAATGTGCATCTCGAACCCCATGATTTCACCTATATCGCGGGGCGTGGGCCGGATGCGCCGGAGCAGGCGATGGCGCTGTTTCGCCGCATCGGCCCGGTGGCGAGCGCCATGCGCCAGGCCGCGCCGGAAGCACGCCCGGCAATCGAGGCGGCCCTGCGCGCGCTGATTGCGGCCCATCACAGTCAGGGAGAAGTGGGTTTTGCCGCCGCCGCATGGATCGTGACCGCCACGAAAGCTGCGGACGATCACGGTAAACGATGAAACATGCTTGTTCAGAGAAGCGGCCTCGCCTAATCGGCCTTTCATGACTTCGACGAACGAAATCCGCCGGTCCTTCCTGGAATACTTCGGCTCGCATGGCCACGAAGTGGTGCAGTCTGCACCGCTCGTTCCCTACAACGACCCGACGCTGATGTTCACGAATGCGGGCATGGTCCCGTTCAAGAACGTCTTCACGGGTCTGGAAACGCGCAGCATCCCACGTGCGACATCGTCGCAGAAGTGTGTGCGCGCGGGCGGCAAGCACAACGACCTCGACAACGTGGGCTATACCGCGCGGCACCACACGTTCTTCGAAATGCTGGGGAATTTCTCCTTCGGCGACTATTTCAAGGAACAGGCGATCACCCACGCCTGGACCCTGCTGACCAAGGTTTGGGGCCTTCCGGCTGAAAAGCTGCTGGTCACTGTCTACCACACCGACGAGGAAGCCGCGCAGCTCTGGCGCAAGATTGCAGGCCTGCCTGACGAGAAGATCATCCGCATCGCCACCAAGGACAACTTCTGGGCGATGGGCGACGATGGCCCGTGCGGTCCCTGCTCGGAAGTGTTCTACGACCATGGCGCGCACATTCCCGGTGGCCCTCCGGGCAGCCCGGACGAGGACGGTGACCGTTTCATCGAGATCTGGAACCTCGTGTTCATGCAGTTCGAGCAGACCGCTGGCGAGATCGTCGGCAATCTGCCCAAGCCCTCGATCGACACCGGCATGGGCCTCGAACGCATCGCGGCGGTGCTTCAGGGCGAGCACGACAACTACGACACCGATACGTTCCGCGCGCTGATCGCCGCTTCGGAAAGCCTGACCGGCGTGCGCGCGCAGGGCGAACACACCGCCAGCCACCGCGTGATCGCCGACCACTTGCGCTCGTCGAGCTTCCTTCTGGCTGATGGCGTGCTGCCTTCGAACGAAGGGCGCGGCTATGTCCTGCGTCGCATCATGCGCCGCGCGATGCGTCATGCGCATCTGCTCGGGGCCAGGGACCCTCTGATGCACCGTCTGGTCGGCTCGCTGGTCACCGAAATGGGGCAGGCTTTCCCCGAACTGGGCCGAGCGCAGCCCCTGATCGAGGAAGTGCTCGAACGCGAGGAAACGCGCTTCCGCCAGACGCTCTCGAACGGCCTCAAGCTGCTCGACGAAGCCACGGTGGGGCTGGGCGAGGGCGACAAGCTCTCGGGCGAGACCGCGTTCCGTCTTTATGACACGTATGGCTTCCCTTACGACCTGACCGAAGACGCCCTGCGCGCCCGCGGCGTGACCGTCGACCGCGAGGGCTTCGATGCGGCCATGGCCCAGCAGAAGGCCGCTGCGCGCGCTGCGTGGAAGGGCTCGGGCGACGCGGCTTCGAGCGAAGTGTGGTACGACATCGCCGAGCGCGAAGGCGCGACCGAGTTCACCGGCTACACCGCCACCAGCGGCGAGGGTGTGGTTGTCGCGCTCGTCAGGGATGGCGCCGAAGTGACCGAGGCCAAGGCGGGCGAAACCGTCACCGTGCTGACCAACCAGACGCCGTTCTACGGCGAAAGCGGTGGCCAGATGGGCGACACCGGCACGATCTCGGGCGCCGATGGCCTCCGGATCACGATCAGCGACACGACCAAGCCGCTGGGCCGTCTCCATGCCCATCAGGGCGTGATCGAGGCGGGCACGATCAAGCTGGGCGACGCGGTGCTGCTGGCGGTGGACGTGGTGCGCCGCGATGCGACCCGCGCCAACCACTCGGCCACGCACCTGCTGCATCAGGCGCTGCGCAACCGTCTGGGCGCGCATGTCACGCAGAAGGGCTCGCTCGTCGCGGCGGATCGCCTGCGTTTCGACTTCTCGCACCCCAGCGCGCTGACACCCGAGGACATCGCGGCGGTCGAGGCCGAAGTGAACGCCGAGATCCGCGCCAACGAGCCGGTCTCCACGCGCCTGATGACGCCCGACGATGCCATTGCCGCCGGGGCCATGGCGCTGTTCGGCGAAAAGTATGGCGACGAGGTCCGCGTGCTGTCGATGGGCCGTCGTGCGCCCAGCGATGTGGCGGACAAGGTCTATTCGGTCGAACTGTGCGGCGGCACCCATGTTCGCTCGTTGGGCGACATCGGCGTGTTCCGCATCGTGGGCGAAAGCGCGGTGTCTTCGGGCGTGCGCCGGATCGAGGCACTGACCGGAGAGAACGCCCGCCAGTGGCTGGTTGGCCGCGAGGAAGCCCTCAAGCACACGGCCAGCCTGCTGCGCACCACGCCCGACGAAGTCGAGGCGCGCGTGGCCGTGCTGATCGACGAGCGCCGCAAGCTCGAACGCGAACTGGCCGAAGCGAAGAAGGCCCTCGCGCTCGGTGGCGGCGGCGCCAAGGCCGAAGCGGCGGATGAAACCATCAACGGCGTGACCTTTGCCGGGCAGGTCCTCGATGGGCTGGATCCCAAGGAACTGCGCGGGCTGCTCGATCAGGCCAAGCAGCGGCTTGGCTCGGGCGTGGCGGTGATCGTGGCGGTCAACGAAGGCCGGGCCTCGATCGCGGCGGCCGTGACCGAAGACCTCGCGGGCAAAGTCAGCGCGGTGGATCTCGTGCGCGCGGGTGTCGAGGCGCTGGGTGGCAAGGGCGGCGGTGGCCGTCCCGACATGGCCCAAGGCGGCGGCCCCGATGGCGACAAGGCCGCGCAGGCGCTTGAAGCGGTCAAGGCCGTTCTGGCGCGCTGAGGCAAAAAGAAAAGGGATGACGAAGGGGGCAGGGCCCCCTTCACCCCGGGAACTGGTGCTTGCTGGCTGCCATGGCCTGGCCACCAGCACGACGCCTGCCAAAGCTGATGGGGTGAAGGGGGCCTTGCCCCCTTCGTTCCTCTTTCTGCTTCATCAATCCCGCAAGCGGGTGACCTTGAGGCGGGGGGGCACCGTCAGTTCGCCCTCGGCCATGATCTGCTGGCGGAACTGGTCGCGCTTCTCGTGGATCGAGGCGATCACCGGGCCCATGGCCACACCCAGATCGACCAGCACCGCTTCGGAAAGTTGAAGCGAGCTTTCGAGTGTTTCGGGCACGGCGTGGCTGGCCCCGACGCGATAGAGTTGCGCGGCATGGTGCGGATCGCGGGCGCGCACGATGATCGGCAGGTCGGGCGCGAGCGCGCGCAGCTTGCGCACGATACGCAGCGAGAGCACGGGCTCGTCCATGGTCACGATGACGGCGCTGGCCTGTTCGAGGTTGAGCCGGTCGATCACCGCCGCGCTGTCGATATTGCCGAACAGCACCGGCAGGCCCGAGGCCCGCGCCCCTCGGACCACGGCGGGCTCCGAATCGATGGCGAGATAGGGGCGGTCGTGTTCGGCGAGCATTTCCCCGATCAGCCGACCCACGCGCCCGAAGCCCAGGATGATCGTGCGCTGGCCTTCGGGTTCCTCGACGCTCTCGCCCATGTCTTCGCCGCGATTGCGCAGGCGCCCGGCGCTCACGCGGCCCAGATGGGCGAGCAGCGGGGTGATGGTCAGGCCGATGGCGGTGACGATCTGCCAGAACTGGGCCGTGGCGGGCTGGATCAGTTGGGCCTGCGCGGCGGTGCCGAGCACGATCAGCGTGGTTTCCGAGGGGCTGGCCATCAGGATGCCCGTTTCCAGCGCGATGGCGCGGCCCTGGCCCCACAGGCGCAGGAGCAGCCCGGTGATCAGGGCCTTGGCCACGACGACCCCGAGGACGCCGAGGGCCAGTGGGCCGAAATTGGCCGCCACCACCCGCAAGTCGATCCCCATGCCCACCGTGATCAGGAAGACCCCGAGCGCGAGGCCCTTGAACGGCTTGGTGATGGCCTCGACTTCGGTGTGGTATTCGGTTTCGGCGATCAGCAGGCCCGCCAGCAGCGCGCCCATGATCGGCGAGAGCCCCGCCGCGCCCGTGGCCAGCGAGGCGGCGATCACCACCAGCAGGCTGGCCGCGAGGAACAGTTCGGGGCTCTTGGTCTTGGCGGCCTGGGCGAACAGGCGGGGCAGGCCCACGCGTCCGAAGACCAGCAGGGCGGCGATCACCAGAGCGCCCTTCCACAGGATGTCGACGAGGCTGGGTGCGCCTTCCGCGGCCACCGGGGCCAGCGCGCCGAGCAGGAAGATGATCGGCACGAGGGCGATGTCCTCGAACAGCAGCATCGCCAGCGCAGCGCGACCGACCGGGCCATGGGTGCCCGAAATCGGCAGGACCAGCGCGGTCGAGGACAGCGCCAGCGCCAGCCCCATGCCCATCGCGCCGTTCACGTGCTGCCCCATGCCCATCAGGACCAGCGCGACGAAAAGGGCCGAGCCAAACAGTTCCATCGCCCCCAGCCCGAAGACCAGCCGCCGCATCGCCCACAGGCGGTTGAACGAGAGTTCGAGCCCGATTTCGAAGAGCAGCAGGATGATGCCGAATTCGGCGAATGGCTCGATCGCATGGGGGTTGGAGATCGTCACATATTGCAGCCACGGCGCGTTTTTGACCAGCGAGCCGAGGCCATAGGGCCCCACCAGAAGGCCCACGACGATAAAGCCGATGATCGGCGTGATGCGGAAGCGGGCAAAGGCCGGAATGACGATCCCCGCCGTGCCCAGGATCACCAGGGCATCGGACAGGGCGGAAGTGGGAGCGAGTTGGGCAGCCATGACAGGCAGGCTAGGGGCGCAAGGCCGGTTTGACCACCCGCAAGGTGACCACGTATGATCCGGGGCGTTCAGATCGTGGCGACGATCAGCTCGGCGGTTTCGAAGGCCTGCGTGGCGAGGGCTTCGGGGCTGATCCAGAATTGCAGCACATGGTCGCCCAGATGGCGTCCGAGCGCTTCGTCGGCGGACAGTTCGAGCAGGAGGATCTGCTGGCGGGCACGCTCTGACTGGTCGGTTTCGGTCTGGCTCGGGGCGGCGAGCAGGCGGTCCGGGATGCGGGCATGAATGCGCGCGGCCGTGCGCACGGCCAGGGCGTGGCGATAGGCAAGGCGGGCGATGAGGTCTTGCGGGAACTGGTCGGCGCGGGCGGGCAGGGCGTGGAGCGTGGTCTCGACCGCCAGCACGCAGCCGCGCGGGGCGATCAGTCGGGCAAGCGGGGCATATTGCGAGAACCATTCCCAGAAGGCTGCACGGACAGGGTCTGCCAGCGGAGCGAAGGCGCGCTTGGTGCGGGCAAGGCCATGCCATTCGCCGCATTCGGACGCGATCCGGGCGAGCAGTTCGCGGCGCTCTTCGACAGGCAGATCGGGCCAGATGCTGCGGTCACTGGTGCGGGTGGCGCGGCCCGCTTCACGCGATAGCATCGCCGAGAGGGTCTGGATCGCCAGCCAGTCGTGCGGGAAGCCGGCCCAGGGGCGGTTCATCTGGCCATCGGCGCCCGGCGCGAAATCGTTGGGTGAAAGGGCATAGACGGCAACCGGGGAGCCCTGGGCCGCGAGCAGGGCATCGGCGGTGAGCGGGCCTTCGGGCCAGGTCAGGGGCTGTTCGCCCTGAGGATGGGCGAGGGTGATCAGGGTGGGGGTGAAAGGCCAGCGGGGCAGGATCTGCGGGGCGTCGCCCGCGTCGTCTTCGCCCATCACCCATGGCCATGCGGCGCTGGCTTCGTCCCGGTGCGCCGGGGGCAGGGTTTGGGGGGGCGCGACTTCGGCCCAGGGGCGGTTGTCGGCATCGGGAAGCCAGATCACCCGGCCAGCCAGGGCGCCGGGGGCCGGCCTGGACGCAAGATCGGCAAAGAACAGCAGGGCGCCCGAGGCCGGAAGCAGGCCGTGCCGGGCCTCTGCGGGGAGGGCGGCGCAATCGACCTGCATCAGGAAGTGGAGGGGAAGGCCGCTGCCCGGATGGTCGGTGTGCGGGGCGCTGGGCCATTCGAACGCTGCGGGCACGCGCGGCACCCCGCCGTAGAAGCAGGGAACCGGGTCTGCCTCGGGAGGGAACGACTGGCGAAAGACGATGGCCTGCGCGAGCACCCTGGCAATGGCGGGGGAAATCGCGGGTGTGGGGGCGATTGGTGGCAAGGGGCGGGCAAGGGGGGGCGTTGCCGCCGGGCCGGGATCTTGCGCGGGTGCCGTGGAACGGGCGGCGGTGACGAAGGCGGGAAGGTCGGTGTCGTCGTCGGCACGGGCGATGGCCGCGAGGGGGGCGGGTGTTTCGCTGTCGGTCTGCGCTGTGGGGCCGAATTTGCGACGGCGGGAAGGCGTGGGCCGGGGCGATGGCGGGGAGGCGCCATCCTCGCCGTCCTGCGAGGCGGAGCGGGCACGGCGGCGCATGAGCAACAGCACGAGCGCGACAATCGTCACGATCAGGGCCGCCACGATCAGGGCCAGCCCGATTTCCGCTGCCAGCGGAAACTCGATACCCGCGAGATCCTTCATGTTGCTCCTTCGATCACGCCCGTCCCTGCCCATGGCAGGCCCCTTTTTCGGTGCTAGCCCGGCAGGGGGGCAAAAGAAAAGGCCCCGGCGCGAACCGGGGCCTTTCTTTTTCGTGCGAAATGGCGGGGCTTATCAGGCCCAGTTGGCCATTTCGGCTTCGAGGTTCTCGACGATGGCTTCGAAGAACTGCTCGGTGGTCATCCACGGCTGGTCGGGGCCGATCAGGATGGCGAGGTCCTTGGTCATCTTGCCGCTTTCGACGGTCTTGATGCAGACGGCTTCGAGGGTTTCGGCAAAACGCACCACATCGGGGGTTTCGTCGAACTTGCCGCGATACATCAGGCCGCGCGTCCAGGCGAAGATCGAGGCGATCGGGTTCGTGCTGGTCGCCTTGCCCTGCTGGTGCTGGCGGTAGTGGCGGGTCACGGTGCCGTGGGCCGCTTCGGCTTCGATGGTCTTGCCATCGGGGCTCATGAGAACCGAGGTCATCAGGCCGAGCGAACCGAAGCCCTGCGCGACGGTGTCGGACTGGACGTCACCGTCGTAGTTCTTGCAGGCCCAGACGAACTTGCCCGACCACTTGAGCGCCGAGGCGACCATGTCGTCGATCAGGCGGTGCTGGTACTCGATACCGGCAGCGGCGAACTTTTCCTTGAAGCCTTCGGTGTCGAACACTTCCTGGAACAGGTCCTTGAAGCGACCGTCATAGGCCTTGAGGATGGTGTTCTTGGTCGACAGGTAGACCGGCCAGCCCAGCGAGAGACCATAGTTGAAGCTGGCGCGGGCGAAGTCGCGGATCGAATCGTCGAGGTTGTACATCGCCATGGCGACACCCGCCGAGGGGAAGTCGAACACGTCGAGGTCGAGCGATTCGCCGTTCACGCCGTCGAACACCAGGCGCAGCTTGCCGGGGCCCGGAATGCGGGTGTCGGTGGCCTTGTACTGGTCGCCGAAGGCATGACGACCAACCACGATCGGGTCGGTCCAGCCCGGAACCAGACGGGGCACGTTCTGGATCACGATGGGTTCGCGGAACACCACGCCGCCCAGGATGTTGCGGATCGTGCCGTTGGGCGACTTCCACATCTTGTGGAGGCCGAATTCCTCGACGCGGGCTTCGTCCGGGGTGATCGTGGCGCACTTCACGCCCACGCCATATTCCTTGATGGCGTTGGCCGAATCGATGGTGATCTGGTCGGCCGTTTCGTCGCGCTTCTGGACCGAGAGGTCGAAGTACTTCAACTCCAGGTCGAGGTAAGGGAGGATCAGACGTTCACGGATCCATTCCCAGATGATGCGGGTCATCTCATCGCCGTCAATCTCGACGATGGGGTTCTTCACCTTGATCTTCGCCATAGCGTTCTCTTGCCTTAGCCTGGGGAGTTGAACTGAACGCCCCTTAGCAGGTGAGAAACCGCGCGCAAGCGCACTTCCTGCGAATCTTTGCTATTGCGTCTCATCAGATGATTTGGGGCGAAACAGGCCGTAAATCGCGAGGGGGATCGCAGCGGCGCAAATCGTAGATCGCCTCCCCCATGCGGACGCGATGACGGCGCGTGATGTGCCAGCCGGTGCGCTCGATCAGGCGGGCAAAGGCCAGCGGGCCGTGGCGATGCAGCCAGATTACCCGCTTGCGGCGCATGCCCAGCGCCCAGAGCATATCCTGAATCGAGGCGTGGTTGTAGGAGAGTACGACGCGGTCGAATTGCCGCAACTGGGTGAACAGGCGCGGCAGGTCGATCACATATTCGACCACCCCGAGCACGGCAGCGGTGCGGGTGGGAAGCGGGGGCAGGCAGTCCCGGTTGAGGTCGGTCAGGATCGTGCCGGGGCCGCGATCGACGATGTCGACCGGAATGTAGCGGGTCGATTCGGGGAGATAATCGCGCAGGGCCATCAGCCCGCAGCCGATGTCGGCCACGGCCGGTTCGTTCGAGAGCCATTGCGCGGCCTGGCGCGTGCGGCAATCCCACCGATCCTGTAGCGCAGCCCAGAGTTGGCGCTGGCAGGCCAGCGTTGCGTCGATGGCGGGTTCCTTCATGGGCTGAGGTGGCCCGCTTTGCCGGATCGGATCAAGTTCAGTTGGTTCGCAACTGGCGCAATCTCGGGGGTATTTTTTGCTGCGCAGCATGGAAGGGGCGGGCCGGGGCAAAGACGAGCCGCAAAAGACCCGAAGCATGGCCAAGTAATGCGCAAAAGAAAAAACCCCGCCGAAGCGGGGTTTTCGCGATGGTGGGCGTAGCAAGGATTGAACTTGCGACCCCTACGATGTCAACATAGTGCTCTACCACTGAGCTATACGCCCGCACCATCGTGTTTTTTCCGTCAGCCTCTCAGCGTCGGGAGCTGCCAACTACTCGCGAGGATTCGCCTTGGCAAGAGGGAAAATGCATTTTTTTTAGGCCGCGTTCGCAAAAATGCGATCCACCTCCATCACGAGGTCACGCAAGTGGAACGGCTTGGACAGCACGCGCGCCTGAGGTGCCTCGCGATTGGCCTTGAGCGTGACCGCAGCAAAGCCGGTGATGAACATGACCTTGGTGGCCGGGCTGATTTCGCTGCAACGCTGGGCCAGCTCGATTCCGTCCATTTCGGGCATGACGATGTCCGAGAGCAGCAGATCGAAATGTTCGCGTTCGAGCAGCGGCACAGCCGCCGTGCCGCGATCCACCGCCACGACGCCGTATCCGGCGTTCTCCAGTGCGCGGGAAAGATAGGTGCGCATGGCCTCTTCGTCTTCGGCGAGCAGGATACGGATCATGATGCCCTTCTGGTTGATATATCGTGTTGTCCGGCATTGCCGCTGGTCCGGCGCATGCCTGCCTGGCAGCTTTCGCTGTCAGGGCACCGTGATAACGCCGGGCGGGTTAACAATCTTAGGTCTTTGGGACTTTGCATGACGGTATATCGAAGTGCGCGGTTTTGACAGGGGGCGCGAAGCGTTGCAGCCATGGAAGATGGCAATTCATGATTCCCCGGATGGACGCGCGGCCCCGACTGATTCGTCCGACATGGCCTGGTCTGTTTCGGAAGGAGGGAAAATTCCCGGCAGTGGCGGGGTTCCGGCCTTTGTCTGGCGTCGGAAGGGGCTGGAGCAGCACTCGGCGCCGATCCCGCTGATCATTGCGGTGCCCCATGCCGGGCGGCACTATCCTGCCGGGCTGCTGGCCGCGATGCGCCAGCCCGAACTGGCGGCGCGGCGGCTGGAGGATCGTCTGGTCGATCTGATCGGACTGGAAGTGGCGCGGGCCACGGGGGCCACCTTGCTGGTGGCGCAGGCGCCGCGCGCGATGATCGATCTCAACCGCGCGCCCGATGATATCGACCGCGAGATGATCGTGCCTGACCCGACGGTGCCGGTGGGGCGCCTGATGCCGCGCCGTGGCGGGGCGGGGGGCGGCATCGGGG
>DQVI01000130.1 GCA_015661825.1 Novosphingobium capsulatum | reverse complement strand
CGGGCGCGTGGATCCGCGTGCGCACGGCCCCGCGAGCCGACCCGCTGCGCGCGCGCATCGTGCGCCCCGGCCTGGTCGAGGTTCCCGTCGAATAAACCATGATGATGACGCGAGGCGAAGAGATGCGGCAAAATTCCGCCGCTGCCCCTTAAGAACCCCGGCATGGCACCGTCCTTCCCGGCATCACCCCGAGGAGCTTCGACCATGTCCAACATCGAAATCGGACCGTCGTGGCCGGTGGGCGCGGTCCAGGGCAAGACCACCCCACCTGTCACCACCACCACCACTGCCGCCGCCGCATCGACGGCCCCAGCTTCACCGCCCCCTGCCGTTGCGGCCACCGCTGCCGTTGCCGGGGGCGCTGCCACCGTCACCACCACCGATGCCACCCGTGCGGGTGACGTTCCGGTGGATACCGATCGCGTCGCCCAGATCCGCCGGGCCATCGAGGAAGGATCCTATCCGGTCCTCCCCGCCCGCATCGGCGATGCCATGATTGCCGCAGGCCTGCTGCTGAGGACCCCGCAATGACCGTGACCACCATGACTGCCGATGCCCCGATCCGCTACCCCGCCGACCTGCACCAGGCGCTCGAACAGATGCTCGCCGTTCTGGCGCAGGAGCGGCAGGCCCTCTCGGGCCTCGACATCGACGCGATCATGGGTTGCGCGGTGGGCAAGGCTGCCCTGTGCAGTCGCCTCGAAGCCGTCCCGGCCGAGGCCCTCGACGAGGAATGCCGGGGCATGGTCGATGCTGCGCGCCGCCTCAACGAGGCCAACCGCCGCGTGCGCAACCTGATCGCGGCCAATGTCTCGGCCCGGCTCGATGCCCTGACCGGAGCCCCCGCGATCTATCGGGCCCGCGCCGGCGAGGTCCGCGCCCATCATGCCCGGACTGCCCGCGCGCGCTGAGCGGCACCCTCTTTTGTCTCCCGCGCCGTTTTGTGCGCAGCATGAGGGCGGCATTGCAGCGCGCAATGCCGCCCTTTCGCATGTCTGTCGGGCGCGGTTTTCCGCCGTTTTTGGGCAGGTCGGCCGCATTTGGCACGGGCTTTGCAAATTCTCCCTTGCTCCGGGCGTCGCATCTGGCTCGCCCGTTTGAAGACAAGGGAATTGGCGTTGAGCTCAGTGCAAAACCCTGCCGCCCGGAATGCAGCATCGGTTGCCGGTTCCCTGCCGCCGGGCGCCTCGGGCGATGGTGGTGTCCATGGGGCGATTGCCCATGCCGCCGATGAAACCGGGGTGGACTTCGGCTATCTGCTGGCCCAGGCCAGGCTGGAATCGGGGCTCGACCCGCGCGCCCGCGCCCGCACGTCGAGCGCGACGGGGCTTTACCAGTTCACCGGGCAGACCTGGCTGACCACGCTTGCCCGCCATGGCGCCGAGCATGGGCTCGACTGGGCTGGGCAGGCGGTGGGCAATGCCGCCAGCGATCCGGGGCTGCGCACGCAGCTTCTGGCGCTGCGCAACGATCCGCGCCTTTCCGCGCTGATGGCGGGCGAACTGGCCAACGACAACCGCGCCGCGCTCCAGACCGTGCTGGGCCGCGACCCCGACCATGCCGAACTTTACCTTGCGCACTTTCTGGGAGCAGACGGGGCCACGCGTTTCCTGACCGGCCTTGGCGTCAATCCCGATGCCAGCGCCGCCGCGCTGCTGCCCAAGGCGGCGGCGGCCAATCGTCCGATCTTCTACGATTCCACCGGCGCCCCGCGTTCGCTGGCCGGGGTCATGAGCCTCCTGCGCGACCGGCTGGAGGCTGCCGCGACCGGCAGCAGCCTGCCGTCGCTCCATGGCGACTGGGCCCTGGCGAATCTGCCCTATGGCGATCCGTCTGCGCTCGACGGCCCCTGGGCCACGCTGCCTTCGGGCGCGCCCGAACTGGGCGCGGGCAGCGCGAGCTATACCGGAGGCCCGGTGGCACAGGCCTTTCAGGAAGCCGCCTTCGATGCGGGCGCGGCGCAGCCGATCGCTGCGCAGGGCCGCACCTCGATGGCCGACACCTTGCGCGAGACCTTCGCGCTGGGCGGGGGATCATCGCTGGCGGGCGCGGGCAGCGAGCATGTCCGCCAGGCCTATGGCCGGCTCAAGGCCATGGGGCTGTAAACGGTGATGTTCAGGAAGCTTGCCCCCCTTGGCGGTTCGCCCGGTGCCATGGCCCTGCCCGCCGGCATCCTCACGCTCATCGTGCTGATGATCGTGCCCTTGCCCTCGATGCTGCTCGACATGTTCTTCGTCCTCAACATCGCCCTGTCGGTGGCGATCCTGATGGCGGCGATGAACGCGGAAAAGCCGCTCGATTTCAGCGCATTTCCTTCTGTCCTGCTGTTTGCCACCCTGCTGCGCCTTGCGCTCAACGTCGCCTCCACGCGCATCGTGCTGGTGCGCGGGCACGAGGGCGGGGCGGCGGCGGGCCATGTGATCGAGGCCTTTGGCGCCTTCCTGATCGGCGGCAATTTCGCGGTCGGGCTGTTCGTGTTCATGATCCTGGTGATCATCAACCTCGTGGTCGTCACCAAGGGCGCGGGCCGCGTTTCGGAAGTGTCGGCCCGCTTCACCCTCGACGCCTTGCCCGGCAAGCAGATGGCCATCGACGCCGACCTTGCCGCTGGCCTGATGACCGCCGACGAAGCCAAGGCCCGCCGCCGCGAAGTGGCGACCGAGGCCGATTTCTATGGCGCGATGGACGGCGCCAGCAAGTTCGTGAAGGGCGATGCGATTGCCGCCCTGCTGATTCTGGGCGTCAACATCATCGCCGGTTTCTGCCTCGGCATGCTCAGCCACGGGCTGACCGCCGGGGACGCAGCCCAGCGCTATGTGACGCTGGCCGTGGGCGACGCGCTCGTCGCGCAAGTGCCCTCGCTGCTGCTCTCGATTGCCGCCGCGGTCATCGTGACCCGCGTGGCCGACACGCGCGATCTGGCCGGGCAGATCGGCCACCAGTTCGCCAATCCGGCCACATGGTTGCCCGTGGCGATCATTCTGGCAGCCATCGGCGTGATCCCGGCCATGCCGCAATCGGTATTCCTGCCTGCGGCGGCGGCGGCGGGCTGGCTGTGGTGGGCCTTGCGCCGCCGCGCGCACCGTCCGGCCCCGGTGCTGGAGCCCGAAGCTCCACCCAGCGATCCCTCGCGCATCACCCTCGACGAGGTCAGCGACCACACGCTCGTCACCATCGAGCTGGGCTATGGTCTCGTCCACCTCGTCGACGAGCGGCGCGGCTCGCCGCTGGTCACGCGGATCACCGGCGTGCGCAAGCAATTGAGCCAGTCGTTCGGCTTCGTCGTCCCGGCCTTCCGCGTGCGCGACAGCCTCGAACTGCCCCCTAACGACTATCGCATCCTGCTCGGCGGGGTGCCCTTGGGCGGGGCGATGGTGCGGGCCGACCGCGTGCTGGCAATCGACGCGGGCGAGGCACGGCCCGACCATGCGCTGGTTGGCGAGGAAACCCGCGACCCCAGCTTCGGCTGCCCGGCGCTGTGGATCGAGGCCGCCTTGCGCGACCAGGCGATTGCCGAGGGCTTCCTGACCGTCGACGCCAGCACGGTCATCGCCACCCACCTCAACCAGCTTCTGGGCGAGCGGCCCCAGCTTCTGCTTGGCCCCGACGAAGTGCGCGCGATCCTCGACGCGGTGCGCGAACGCACGCCGGGCCTTGTCGAGGCGCTTCATCCCCAGCCGCTTTCGCTCGCCGCGATCACCCGCCTGTTCCACGCCCTGCTCGAAGACGGGATCACCATCGCCCATCCGCTGCCGATCCTTTCCGCGCTCGCGCAAGGCGTGCTCCAGACGACCGAGCACGACAAGCTGGTCGATCTCCTGCGTGCCGAGCTGGGCGGGCTGATCGTGGCGCGTGTCTGCGGGCCGACCGAGCGCCTGCCGGTGCTCACCCTCTCGGCCCAGCTCGAAGGGATGATCGTGGGGGGCATGCACGATCCGGTCACCGGCCAGCCGGTGATCGAGCCCGATCTGGCGCGCACCATCGGCGAGCGGGTGGGCGCGATCATGGCCGAACGCGGCATCGGCGCGATTGCCCCCGCGCTGATCGTCCAGCCGCGCGCGCGCCGGG
>DQVI01000192.1 GCA_015661825.1 Novosphingobium capsulatum | reverse complement strand
GTCACCACAAGGAGGCTGAGAGCCCAGCGATGCTGGAAGCATCGTGGCGAACAGCCGACGCCGTGGTGGCGCAAAAGACCCGCCAAACCGACCCGAAGGACTTTTGGGTCGGGCTCTAAAAGGCTGCGATGCGTTCCAGCCCCTGCGCCGCCAGCACCGGGCGCAAGGCTTCGACATCGGCGTCGAGGCGGGTGAACAAGGCCAGATCGGGTGCCTCGCGCACGAAATCCTGTCCATGCGTGAGCGTGGCGATGCGCCGCGCGATCCCGGCCGAACCGTCGATGAAGGAAACGCCTGGGCCAAAGGCACGGGCCAGATCGGCTTCGATCAGGGGGAAGTGCGTGCAGGCCAGCACCACGGTATCGATCCGCGCGCCATCGGGTTGCTCGCGCAGGGCCTGGGCCGCGCGGTCGAACACGGCGGGGTCGACATCCTGCCCGCGCAGCCGCGCTTCGGCGGCGGCGACGAGTTCGGGCGCGCCGTGGCGCAACAGGCGCTTGTCGGCGGCAAATTCGGCTTCGAGCCGGTCGACATAGCCCTGGCGGATGGTCGCCTGCGTGCCGAGCAGGCCAATCACCCCGCTGCGGGTCAGCGCGGCGGCAGGCTTGATCGCGGGAACGGTGCCCACGATCGGCACTTCGAGCACCTCGCGCACCGAGGCAAGCGCGATGGTCGAGGCGGTGTTGCAGGCAATGCACACGAGGCGCGGGCGCAGCCGTTCGGTCAGCCGCCCGAGCAGCCCGGAAACCCGCGCGGCGATCTGCGCTTCGGTCTTGGTGCCATAGGGCAGCCCAGCATTGTCGGCGACATAGATCACCGGCGCCTGCGGCAGGAGCGCGCGCACCTGCGCCAGCACGGAAAGCCCGCCGACCCCGGAATCGAACAGCAGGAGCGGGGCTTGCGCGGCAGGCAGGCGCAGGGGCAGGGAACCGGCGACGGGGAGGGGGGAAGACGTCATCGCCACCGCTTTTAGCCAGTGTGGCAGCAAAAAGGGAGGGGGCAGTGCTGCGCGGTGCCTTCCGATTGTCGGCAAGCGCGGCTAAGGCGGCGCTGTGACCATTTCCCTTGCCCTTCAGGCCCTGATCCCGGCCTATCTGCTCGGCTCGATTCCGTTCGGCCTCATTCTCACCCGCCTGACCGGCGCTGGCGACTTGCGCGCCATCGGTTCGGGCAACATTGGCGCGACCAATGTCCTGCGCACCGGGCGCAAGGGCGTGGCGGCGGCCACGCTGCTGCTCGACCTGTTCAAGGGCGCGGCGGCGGTCTGGCTGGTGCGCGCGATGCTGCCGGGCGCCGAAGTCATGGCGGCGGGCGGGGCGGTGCTCGGCCATTGCTTCCCGGTCTGGCTGCGGTTTCGCGGCGGCAAGGGCGTGGCGACGCTGATGGGGGTTTCGCTCGGCCTGGCCTGGCAGATCGGCCTTGCCTATGCGGTGGTGTGGATCGGCCTTCTGGCCTTGCTGCGCATTTCCTCGGTGGCGGGCATGGCTGCCGCGATTGCGGCGCCGCTTGCCGCGCTGGCCATCGGGCGGCCCGACTATGCCGCCGAACTGGGCGGCCTTGCCGCGCTCGTGCTGTTTCTTCACCGCGCCAATATCGCCCGCCTGCTGGCCGGGACCGAACCGCGCGTGGGCGGCTCGCGCAAGAAGGCCGAGGGCGCCGCTCCGGACGATCAGGCCTGATGGTCTGGCCGGACGAAAGGCCCCGCGCGCCGCTTTCGTCCGCCGAAGCCTTTGCCCGTCTGCGCCTCCTGCGCTCGCCGCGCGTGGGGGCGGTGACCTATTATCATCTGCTGGCCAGCCATGGCAGCGCGGCTGCCGCGCTTGATGCATTGCCCGCTCTTGCTATGCAGGGTGGGGCTGGGCGGGGCGGGGCGGCCTATCGCCCGGCGGACCCGGCGCGCATCCGCGCCGAGATGGACGCGCTCGATGCCATGGGCGGGCGCTATCTGTTTCACGACGATCCCCACTATCCAGACCTTCTCGCCCAGATGGAGGGCGCCCCGCCGATCCTGAGTCTGCTGGGCGAGGGGGCCTTGCTCGACCAGCCCGGCGTTGCCATCGTGGGCGCACGCAACGCTTCGGCAGCAGCGATGCGGCTGGCCCGCGAATTTGCCGCCGCCCTTGTCGCGCAGGGCTATGCCGTGGTTTCGGGCATGGCGCGCGGGGTCGATGCAGCGGCCCATCGCGGCGCCCTGCTGCCGGGCACGGCGGCACAGGGAGGCGGGACCATCGGAGTGATCGGCGGGGGCCTCGACAAGCCCTATCCGCCCGAAAACATCGATCTTCATGGCGTCATGGCCCGCGAGGGCCTGCTCGTGGCCGAAATGCCGATGGGGACCGAGCCGCAGGCCCGCCATTTCCCCCGCCGCAACCGCATCATCGCCGGGCTTTGCGCGGGAACCGTGGTGGTCGAGGCCGCGCCCGGTTCGGGCTCGCTGATCACCGCGCGGCTGGCGGGCGAGGTCGGGCGCGAGGTCATGGCCATTCCCGGCTCGCCGCTCGATTCGCGCGCGCATGGCTGCAACCAGTTGATTCGCGACGGGGCGATCCTCGTTCAGACCCCCGCCGACGTGATCGAACTGATCGAAAGTTTCACCGGCACCCCGCGCTCGACTTTCCGCGAGCCGGCCCACGGCCTGTCCCCGGTTTTCGTGCCGCCCGCCGATGAAGGCCCGGCGGACATCGAGCCCCTGCTTGGCGTGGCGCCGATTGCGGTCGATGAACTCGTGCGCCAGAGCGGGGCTTCGCCGGGCGCGGTGCAACTCGCCCTGCTCGAACTCGAACTGGCCGGGCGGCTGATCCGTCATGCCGGGGGGCGGGTATCGCTTGGCTGATCGCGCACATTCGTTCAGGGGGACACGCGTGTGGCACGGTGATGCGTCCGACTCGCCTCTTGACGGGGTGGTCTTCCCTTCGTCACCCTCACACGCACGTATACGCGTAAGGACATTTCGACCCTCGCCATGAAGCTTGTCATCGTAGAATCCCCGGCCAAGGCCAAGACCATCGAGAAGTACCTGGGCCCCGGCTACAAGGTTCTGGCATCCTATGGCCATGTCCGCGACCTTCCGGTCAAGGACGGCTCGGTCCGCCCGGACGAGGATTTCGCCATGGACTGGGAGCTTTATGGCGACAAGCAGTCGCGCGTGAAGGCCATTGCCGACGCCGCCAAGGAAGCCGACAGCCTGATCCTCGCGACTGACCCTGATCGCGAGGGCGAGGCGATTTCATGGCATGTGCGCGAACTGCTGTCCAAGCGCCGCGCGCTGCCCAAGGCGGTCAGCCGGGTGACGTTCAACGCGATCACCAAGCAGGCGGTCACCACCGCCATGGCCGCCCCGCGCGAGCTGGATCAGGACCTGATCGACGCCTATCTGGCGCGCCGTGCGCTCGACTACCTGTTCGGCTTCACGCTCTCGCCGGTGCTGTGGCGCAAGCTGCCCGGCGCCAAGTCGGCGGGCCGCGTCCAGTCGGTCGCGCTGCGCCTGATTGTCGAGCGCGAGCGCGAGATCGAGACGTTCAAGGCGCAGGAATACTGGTCGGTCGCCGCGCGCATGGAGCACGATGGCACGCCGTTCGTCGCGCGCCTCGTCAAGTTCGAGGGCCAGAAGCTCGATCGCCTGTCGCTGGGCGAGGAAGGCGTGGCGATGCGCGCCAAGGCTGTCGTCGAGGCGGGCACGTTCCGCGTCGAGGATGTCGACGTGCGCCCCACGCGCCGCAATCCCTCGCCCCCGTTCACCACCTCGACTCTGCAACAGGAAGCCGCGCGCAAGCTGGGCTTTTCGGCCAGCCACACGATGCGCGTGGCCCAGACGCTCTACGAAGCAGGCGCGATCACCTACATGCGTACCGACGGCGTGCAGATGGACCCGAGCGCCATCGACGCCGCGCGTCGCGCCATTTCCGACCGCTACAACGGCCATTTCCTGCCCGAAAAGCCGCGCGTCTACGAAACCAAGGCCAAGAACGCGCAGGAAGCCCACGAAGCGATCCGCCCGACCGACTTTACCCGCGACCATTATGGCAGCGGCGACGAGGCGCGGCTCTATGATCTGGTGTGGAAGCGTGCGCTGGCCAGCCAGATGGCCTCGGCGGCCATCGAGCGCACGACCGTGACCCTGCGCGAAGGCACCGGCCAGCACGACTTGCGCGCGACGGGCCAGGTCGTGAAGTTCCCCGGCTTCCTCGCCGTCTATGAAGAAGGCCGCGACCAGAAGGCCGATGGCGACGACGAGGACGCCAACCTCCTGCCCATGCTCAACAAGGGCGATTGCCCGGCTAAGCAGGGCGTCGACGCCACGCAGCACTTCACCCAGCCGCCGCCGCGCTATTCGGAAGCCAGCCTCGTCAAGCGGCTGGAGGAACTGGGCATCGGGCGCCCTTCGACCTATGCGGCAACGCTTCAGGTTCTGAAAGACCGCGCCTATGTGCGCACCGAGAAGAACCGCTTCTTTGCCGAGGAAAGCGGGCGCATGCTCACCGCCTTCCTCGAACGCTTCTTCGACCGCTATGTCGCCTATGAATTCACGGCGGGCATGGAGGACGAACTCGACGACGTGTCGGGTGGCCGCGCCGCGTGGAAGCAGGTGCTTGCCGAATTCTGGCGCGACTTCAAGCCCAAGGCCGACGAGGTCATGGAGAAGAAGCCGAGCGAGGTTACCGCCGAACTCGACGTGTTCCTGGGCGACTACCTGTTCCCCCCGCGCGCCGATGGCCACGATCCGCGTGAATGCCCCAAGTGCGGCGAAGGCCGCCTGTCGCTGCGCGGTGGCCGCTATGGCGCGTTCATCGCCTGCTCGAACTATCCCGAGTGCAAGTTCACCCGCAAGTTCGCCCAGCCCGGCGGCGCGGAAGGCGAGGGTGGCGAGGATGCGCCCTTGGGCAAGGACCCCGCGACGGACCTTGAGGTCACCCGCCGCACGGGCCGGTTCGGGCCCTATATCCAGCTTGGCGAGGGCAAGGAGGCCAAGCGCGCCTCGATCCCCAAGGACATTCCCGAACTCGATCTGGAATGGGCGCTCAAGCTGCTGCATCTGCCGCGCGAACTGGGGCCGCATCCGGAAACGGGCAATATGATCACCGCTTCGATCGGGCGCTATGGTCCTTATCTGGCTCATGACGGCAAGTATGCACGGCTCAAGTCGACCGCCGAGGTCTTCGAGACGGGCATGAACGCGGCGGTCGTGCTGCTGGCGGAAGCGGCCAGCGGGGCAGGGCGTCGCGGCGCGCGCACGGCTGCCGAACCGCTCAAGACCTTCGGCGCGCACCCGACGTCGGGCGGCGAAATCAAGCTCATGGCCGGGCGCTATGGCCCCTATGTGACCGACGGCACCACCAATGCGACCCTCCCGCGCGACAAGCAGCCCGAAACCCTGACCGAGCAGGAAGCGATCACCCTGATCGACGAACGCGCCGCCAAGGGCCCGGCCAAGGGCAAGAAGAAGGCCCCGGCCAAGAAGGCGGCGCCCAAGAAGGACGCTGCTGCCAAGAAAGAACCGGCAGCCAAGAAGGCTCCGGCCAAGAAAGCCGCCGCACCCAAGAAAAAGGCCCCCGCCAAGAAGGCAGAGGCCTGAAACCCTGATCCTCCCCGCTCGGCGGGGAGGTGGCAGGCCGCAGGCCTGACGGAGGGGTTTTGAAAGCGCAGCGCCGCTCCCCTCCACCACGCGTTCCGCGCGGTCCCCCTCCCCACGGTGTGGGGAGGATCGGGAAGCATCATCCGCGCCGATCCTCCCCGCTTGGCGGGGAGGTGGCAGGCCGCAAGGCCTGACGGAGGGGTTTTGAAAGCGCGGCGCAGCTCCCCTCCACCCCGCGTTCCGCGCGGTCCCTCTCCCCACGGTGTGGGGAGGATCGGGAAGCATCATCCGCGCCGATCCTCCCCGCTTGGCGGGGAGGTGGCAGGCCGCAGGCCTGACGGAGGGATTTTGAATGCGCAGCGCCGCTCCCCTCCACCCCGCGTTCCGCGCGGTCCCCCTCCCCACGATGTGGGGAGGATCGGGAGGCATCATCCGCGCCGATCCTCCCCGCTGGCGGGGAGGTGGCAGGCCGCAGGCCTGACGGAGGGGTTTTGAAAGCGCGGCGCAGCTCCCCTCCACCCCGCGTTCCGCGCGGTCCCCCTCCCCACGGTGTGGGGAGGAGCGGGGGGCATCATCCGCGCCGATCCTCCCCGCTTGGCGGGGAGGTGGCGGGCCACAAGGCCCGTACGGAGGGGCGGGGCTTACTTCACCCAGTCGAGCCCGATTTCTTCATAGATTTCACGGCTTTCGGCCCAGTTTTCCTCGACCTTCACATGGAGGAAGAGGTGGACCTTGATCCCCAGCAGTTCGGCCAGTTCCTTGCGCGAGGCTTCGCCGATGGCCTTGAGCTTCGAGCCAGCCTTGCCCAGCACGATCCCGCGCTGGCTGTCGCGCGCGATCACGATTTGCTGGTGGATTTCGACCGAGCCGTCCTTGCGGTACTGGTAGCTTTCCGGGCGCACCGCGCTGTCATAGGGCAGTTCGTCGTGAAGCTGGCGGTAGATCTGCTCGCGGGTGATCTCGGCGGCGAGCAGGCGTTCCGAGGCGTCGGACACCTGATCTTCGGGATAGTGCCACGGGCCTTCGGGCATCAGGGCGGCAAGGCGCGTCTTCAATTCGGGCACGCCGTCGCCGGTCAGCGCCGAGACGAAGAACACTTCGTCGAACTGGCCTTGCGCGCTCAGTTCCTCGGCCATGACCAGCAGGGGTTCCTTGGGCGTGGCGTCGACCTTGTTGAGCACGAGGAACTTGCGCTCCTTGCGCTCGGCCAGCGAGGCGAGGATCGGTTCGAGGTATTCGCGCTTCTTCTTGCGCGCATCGACCACCAGCAGGATCGCGTCGGCTTCCTGCGCGCCTTCCCAGGCGGCGCTGACCATTGCGCGGTCGAGGCGGCGACGCGGTTCGAACAGGCCGGGGGTATCGGCCAGAATGATCTGGGCGCGTCCTTCGAGGGCGATGCCCATCAGGCGCGCGCGGGTGGTCTGGGCCTTGGCCGAGACGATGGCGACCTTCTGGCCGACCAGCGCGTTGACCAGCGTGGACTTGCCCGCATTGGGCGCGCCGATCACGGCAACCAGGCCGCAGGTATCGGGGCCGCAAGTATCGGGCATGCTGGTTTCGGGGGTATTTGGGGTGGAGTCTGTCATGAAAGAAAGATGAACCTGATGGCGCCCTTCGGCAAGCCGGGGGCTTTTGCAAAAAATGGCGGAAATGCCGGGCCCGGAGGGCTCAGGCGAACTGCTTGAGGAAATCGCGCGCGGCGGCGGTTTCGGCTTCCTGCTTGCTCGATCCGCGGGCCTGCGTCTCGCCCACGCCGTTGACGCTCACCTGCACGGTGAACGTGGCGGCATGGTCGGGGCCGGAGCGGTCGATCAGGGCATAGACCGGCGGCTTGCGGCGATTGCCCGCCGCCCATTCCTGAAGCGCGGCCTTGGGGTGCTTGCGCTGCCCGGCGCCTGCGCGCATCGGCTTGTCCCAGGCCTTGCGGATGAAGTCGCGCGCGGCGGGAAAGCCGCGTTCGAGGAACAGCGCGCCGATCAGCGCCTCCATCACGTCGCCCAGGATGTTGTCGCTGTCTGCGCCGCCATCGTCGCGGGCCTGCTTGCCGAGGCGAATGTGGGCCGGCACGCCCAGCGCGCGCGCGACATCGGCGCAAGTCTCGCGGCTGACGAGCGCGTTGAGGCGCTGCGAAAGCTTGCCTTCGGCCGCATCGCTCAAGCCATGGAGCCAGTCGGCCACAGCCAGGCCCAGCACGCGGTCGCCGAGGAATTCGAGGCGCTGGTAATCGCGCGCCTCGCCCATCGAACCGTGAGTCAGGGCCTCGTGCCAGAGCGCGCCCTGCTTGACCGGAAAACCGGTCAACTGGGCGAGGAACGCGGCGGTTTCGGGGGTGAGGGGCGTGCTCAGAACATCCCCCCGATACGCTTCCAGCGCAGTGCCGTGAACCAGGTCCAGGGCAGGAACCAGTTGGCCGAACCGTCGGTCGACCACATCACGATCGTCGCGCGGCCCACGAGGTTGTCCTGCGGGACAAGGCCGATGCCGCCGCCTTCGACGGCCGGGAAACGGCTGTCCATCGAGTTGTCGCGGTTGTCGCCCATCAGGAACAGCTTGCCTTCGGGCACGACCACCGGGGGCGTATCGTCCTGCGGGCGATAGCCGAGGTCGAGCACGTTGTAGCTCTTGCCGCTGGGCAGCGTTTCGCGGAACTGCGGATAGTGGCAGGTCTGCTTGCCGTCGGCCTCGGTCACGGCGAAGTCGGGCGAGATGCAGTCGGTATTGGCCGAGACGGGGATCACGAAGTCCTCGATCTTGACCTTGGGCACGGTCTTGCCGTTGAGGTGCAGCACGCCGCCGATCATCTGCACGGTATCGCCCGGAAGGCCGATCACCCGCTTGATATAGTCGACATCATTGCCCGGAGGGGCCTTGAAGATCACCACGTCGCCCCGCTCGGGCTGCCCGGCGAAGATGCGCTTGGCGGGCAGCAGCGGCAGGCTGTAGGGCAGCGAATAGCGCGAGAAGCCATAGGGCCACTTGGCCGCGAGCAGATAGTCGCCATCCTCCAGCCTCGGCAGCATGGATTCCGAGGGAATGTTGAACGGCGAGAAGAAGAAGCTGCGGAAGATGGCCACGATCAGCACCAGCTTGATCACGAAGACCGGGAAGCTGTCTTCCTTCCGGGGCTTGCGGGTGCCCTGCGCCGGCTTGCCGGGCGCGGGGGCCGCAGATGTTTCGACCGCGGTGTTCGCGGGTTCGGGCGTTTCATTCATCGTCGGGGTCATGTGGAGGGCGCGTGCATCCGTCAAGAAGGAATGCAACGCCCATAGCCTCTGGCAAATACGTTTGCACGCGTCGTTTGTCGAGGCGAACCTGTACTTGGAAGATCGGCATCAAGCGGGCATGAGGGGAAATACATGCAATTCCCAATAAAGGACAGGATGACAATGGCAGCACAGGACCAGACCGCGCTGTGGAGCGCGCTCGAGGCGCTGGACCAGCCCACCCTTGCCACGCTCTTTGCCGATCCGGCCCGGCTCGATGCCTATGCCGCCACGCTCGACCTGCCCGGCGGCCCGATTCGCTTTGACTGGTCCAAGACCCATCTTTCCCCTGCCGTCGAAGCCGTGCTGGCCGATCTGGCGCAGGCCACGGACTTTGCCGGCAAGCGCGCGGAATTGCTCTCGGGCGCGAAGATCAACAACACCGAAGGCCGCGCCGCCGAACACACCGCCCAGCGCGGCGTGGGCGCGGAAGCCAGCGTCGAGGAAGCCGATGCGCTCCACGCACGCATGGCGCTGCTGGTCGATGCGATCCACGATGGCCTGCTGGGCGAGGTGAAGAGCCTGATCCACATCGGCATCGGCGGGTCCGCGCTGGGCCCGGCGCTGGCCATCGACGCCCTCGCCCGCGAGGGCGCCAAAGTCGCTGTCCATGTCGTCTCCAACATCGATGGTTGCGCGCTCGAAGCGGCGATGAAGCAGTGCGATCCGGCCACCACGCTGATCGCGCTCGCCTCCAAGACGTTCACCACCACCGAAACCATGGTCAATGCGGCCAGCGCGCTCGAATGGCTGCGCGAGGGCGGTGTGGCCGATCCCTATGGCCGGGTCATCGCGCTGACGGCGGCGCCGGAAAAGGCGGTCGAATGGGGCGTCGATGAAACGCGCATCCTGCCGTTCTCGGAAACCGTGGGCGGGCGCTATTCGCTGTGGTCGTCGATCGGATTCCCGGTCGCGCTCGCGCTCGGTTCGGTCGCCTTTGCCGAATTTCTCGAAGGCGCGAAGGCCATCGACGAACACTTCCGCGATGCGCCCATCGGGGAAAACGTCGTCGTGCGCGCCGCCTTTGCCGACCTCTATTACACGCAGGCGCTCGGCTGCCAGACGCGCGCGGTCTTCGCCTACGACGAACGCCTTGCCCTGCTGCCCGACTATCTCCAGCAACTGGAAATGGAATCGAACGGCAAGCGCGTCCACGCCGATGGCACGCCGCTTTCCCGGCCGAGCGCGCCGATCACCTGGGGCGGCGTTGGCACCGATGCCCAGCATGCGGTGTTCCAGTTGCTCCACCAGGGCACGTACCTGATCCCGGTCGATTTCCTCGCGGTCAAGGTGCCCGGCCACGATCTCGATCCGGCGCACCACAAGATCCTGCTGTCGAACTGCTTCGCGCAAGGCGCCGCGCTCATGGCGGGCAAGGCCAGCGAGGATGGCGCGCGCGCCTATCCGGGCAACCGCCCTTCGGCCACGATCCTGTGCGACGACCTGAATGCGGCGACGCTCGGCGCGCTGATCGCCTTCCACGAACACCGTACGTTCGTTTCGGCGATGCTGCTGGGGATCAACCCGTTCGACCAGTTCGGTGTCGAACTGGGCAAGGCGATTGCCAAGCAGATCGACGCAGGCGGCGGCGAGGGCTTCGACCCCAGCACCGAGGCGCTGCTCGCGCTTTCGGGCATCGGCGTCGAGTAATAAACCGGTTTTTCCTGATTTTACGCGTCATTCCCGCGCAGGCGGGAATGACAAGAAATGGATCAACCATACAATTTGCGGATGAGGGCTGGCGCCGGAGGGGCTTGATTGCCATATCCGGCGCCAGTTTTTTGTCTGCCCATGCCGAGGATTGCCATGACCGACCCAGCCCCCCAGCCGACTTACGACTATGACCTGTTCGTGATCGGGGCCGGTTCGGGGGGCGTGCGCGCCAGCAGGATCGCCGCCGGCTATGGCGCGCGGGTCGCCGTGGCCGAGGAATATCGCGTGGGCGGAACTTGCGTGATCCGCGGCTGCGTGCCCAAGAAGCTGCTGGTCTACGGATCACATTTCGCCGAGGAACTTCAGGACGCGGCCAACTATGGCTGGAGCGTGGAGAACCTCAAGTTCGACTGGGCGACCTTGCGCGATGCGGTGCTCAGGGATGTCGACCGCCTCAATGCGGCCTATACGAACACGCTCGACAACAACAAGGTCGAGCACTTCCTCGAACGCGCGACGATTGCCGGCCCCCACACGGTAAAGCTCGCCAGCGGGCGCGAAATCACGGCGAAGGTCATCCTCGTGGCGACGGGCGGCTGGCCGGTCATGCCCACGTTCGAGGGCGCCGAACACGCCATCAGCTCGAACGAGGTTTTCCACCTCGAAGCCTTGCCCAAGCGTGTGGTGATTTCCGGCGCGGGCTATATCGCGATGGAATTTGCCGGGATCTTCAACGCGCTGGGCTGTCAGGTCACGGTGGTCAACCGCAGCGAGACGATCCTGCGCGGCTATGACGCGAGCCTGCGCGACCGCCTGCTCCAGATCACCATGGCGCGCGGCATCCAGTACCGCTTCAACTGCGGGATCGAAAAAATCGAGAAGCAGGCCGATGGCACGCTGCTCACCCACCTCAAGGGCCAGAGCGACCCGCTGCCCGCCGATGTCGTGCTGGTGGCGACCGGGCGCCGCCCCAAGACCGACGGGCTGGGCCTTGAAAACGCGGGGATCGTGCCGGGCAGCCATGGCGAGATCGTGGTGAACGATCTGGCACAGACCGCGTGCCCGAGCATCTATGCCGTGGGCGACGTGACCAACCGTATCCAGCTTACGCCCGTCGCCATCCGCGAGGGTCATGCCTTTGCCGACCGCGTGTTCGGCGGCAAGGACACCCGCGTTGCCTACGATTGCGTGCCCAGCGCGGTGTTTTCGCAGCCTCCGATTGCCAGCGTGGGCCTGACCGAGGCGCAGGCGCGCGAGAAGCTGGGCAATGCGGTGAAGATCTTCACCTCGGACTTCCGCCCGATGAAGAACATCTTCGGCCACCGGCCCGAGCGCGGGCTCTACAAGCTGGTCGTCGATGCGCAGAGCGACAAGGTTCTGGGCGTCCACCTGATCGGCCCGGAAGCGCCCGAAGTGCTTCAGGGCGCGGCGATTGCGGTCAAGGCCGGGCTGACCAAGGCCGATTTCGATGCGACCGTGGCGCTGCATCCCTCGATGGCCGAGGAACTGGTGCTGATGCGCTGAAAGTGCGTTGATGGGGCGTAGGGGCTCCGGCTCAAGGTCGGGGCCCTCCGCAACGCTTTACACAAAAGAACGCCGGGTAAACCGCCGCCCTTGCGCCCCCGCGTGGCACCGCCCCGGCACCGGCAGCGCGGCCTGAACCAGGGCCCGCCCGATCCAGCCCAGCTTGGCCCTGCGCGAAACCCGCGTCCGGCTGTCCCACGCGTGCGTCCCCCGCGCCGCCACCTGCCGGGCAATCGCGCCATAGATCCCAGCTGCGGCCAGAATGGCCCAGCGCTGGCGAAAGCGCAGCCGGGCCGCGCCGATCCGCGCGGAATCCTCGTGCGGCCGCGCCAGATCGCACAGCCTTGCGGCGAGCCCGGCCAGAACGGGCCGATAGGGTGGCTTGAGCTGCTCGCCGGGGGGAATATCGGCATCGGCCAGCCACTGCGCGGGCAGGTAGCAGCGCCCGGCAGCGTCATCCTCGGCCAGATCGCGCGCAATATTGGCAAGCTGGAAGGCCAGCCCCAGATCGGCGGCACGGTCGAGCGTGTCTTCGTCCCGAGGAGAAACGCCCATGACCACGGCCATCATCACCCCGACCGCGCCGGCCACATGCCAGCAATAGCGCATCAGGTCGGCCTCCTCGCGCGGGTGCCAGTCGGTCACGTCGAGGGCGAAACCGGCGATCACGTCTTCGGCCATGGCCGGGGTCAGCCCGGTTTCGCGGGCGACCACGCCCAGCGCGTCGAAGGCAGGGGTGCCGGTCGGCGTTCCGGCAAAGGCCTGTGCGGTGAGCGCGCGCACTTGCGCGAGGCGGGCCGGGGCGCCTGCCTGATCGCCCAGCGCCCCGCCCAGATCCTGCGCATCGATCAGGTCGTCGCAGGCCCGCGCCCAGGCATAGAGCAGCCAGACTCGCTCGCGCGTGACGGCGTCGAACAGGCGCGAGGCCGCCGCGAAGCTTTTCGAGCCCCTGGCAATCGTCTCGCGCGCATGGGCGACGAGAGCGTCCCGCGAAAAGGGGCGCGGGAAGGCAGGAGCCGTGTTCAGAGGTCCGCCGCGTTCATCGCGAAGATCGGCTTGTGCGGTTCGTGCGCGGCCATGCGGGTGAGCAGGAGGTCGAGTTCGTGCTCGGCGATCATGATCCCGGCGTGGACCTGCCGGATGAAGCCGGTCTCGATCATGCGGGCATTGAACGCGAGCAGGTGATCATAGAACCCGAAGGCATTGAGCACGCCCACCGGCTTGGCGTGATAGCCCAGCTGGGCCCAGCTGATCGCTTCCCACAACTCGTCCATGGTGCCCACCCCGCCGGGCAGGGTGAGGAAGCCGTCGGACAGCTCGACGAAGGCCTGCTTGCGCTCGTGCATGCCGCGCACGATGTCGAGCCGGGTGAGGCCGGTATGCGCCACTTCGGCGCTCACCAGGGCCTCGGGGATCACCCCGATCACTTCGCCCCCGGCCTCCAGCGCGCCATCGGCAACCGCCCCCATCAGGCCCAGCCTGCCGCCACCATAGACGACGCCGATGCCCCGTTCGGCCAGCTGGCGGCCGACCTGGGCTGCCAGTTCGACATACCGGGTGTCGGCCGGGCTGGCCGATCCGCAATAGACCGCGATGCGCTTCACTTGAGATTCTCCAGCATGAGATCGCCCGACATGAGATCGTCCAGCATGAGACTGGCGGTGGCCTTGGCACTGCCCACGACGCCGGGAATCCCCGCGCCCGGATGCGTGCCGGCGCCCACCAGATAGAAATTGGCGATGTCGTCGTCGCGATTGTGCCCCCGGAACCAGGCGCTTTGCGTCAGGATCGGCTCCAGACTGAACGCGGAGCCCTGAAACGCGGCGAGGTCATCGGAAAAGTCGGTCGGGGTATAGTGGAACTTGGTGACAATCCGGCTGTGGATGTCGGGGATCAGGCGGCGCCCGATCTCGTCGAGCACGCGCTTTTCGAGGATCGGCCCGATCTCGTCCCAGTCGAGCGGCAGCTTGCCCAGATTGGCCACCGGCACCAGCGCGTAGAACGTGCTCATCCCCGGCGGCGCCACCGAAGGATCGGTCACGGTCGGATGGTGGAGGTAGATCGAGAAATCCTGCGGCAGCACGCCATGCTGGAAGATGTCGTCGAGCAGGCCCTTGTAGCGCGGCCCGAACAGGATCGAATGGTGCGGGATGCCCGGCCAGGTACCCTCGATGCCGAAATGGACGACGAACAGGCTGGGCGAGAACCGCTTGCGCTTGAGCGCGGCGGCGCGGCGGCGGCCCACCGGGCTCTCGCCCAGCAGGTCGCGATAGGTGTGCATGATGTCGCCGTTCGAGGCGACCGCATCGAAATTGCCGTGCCAGCCGCTCGCGGTGTGGATGCCGGTCACCCGGTTGCCCAGCGTCTCGATCCGCTCGACCTTGTCGCCCAGCCGCACTTCGCCGCCGATCCGCTCGAACTGGCGGACCATGGCCGCCACCAGTTGGTTGGTGCCTCCGCGCGCCCACCACACGCCGCTGTCCTTTTCCAGCTTGTGGATCAGCGCGTAGATCGCGCTGGTGGTCATCGGGTTGCCGCCCACGAGCAGGGTGTGGAAACTGAACGCCTCGCGCAGTTTCTCGCTTTCGAGGAACTTCGAGACGACCGAATAGACCGAGCGCCAGGCCTGATAGCGGGCGAGGGCGGGCGCGGCCCTGACCATGCTGGCAAAGTCGAGGAACGGCACGGAGCCCAGCTTGACATAGCCTTCCTGGTAGACCCCGCCCGCATAGAGCAGGAATTCCTCGTAGCCGGCGATGTCGCGCGGGGAAATCCGCGCGATTTCGGCGCGCAGGGCCACTTCGTCGTTGGAATAGTCGAACGTCGTCCCGTCGGGCCAGTTGAGCCGGTAGAACGGCATGACCGGCAGCAACTCCACGTCATCGGCCATGCGATGGGCGGAGAGCGCCCAGAGTTCCTCGAGGCAGGCCGGATCGGTGATCACCGTGGGGCCGGCGTCGAACGTGAAGCCGTCGCGCTCCCAGACATAGGCGCGCCCGCCCGGCTTGTCGCGCGCCTCGACCAGCGTGGTCTGCACGCCGCCTGCCTGAAGGCGGATCGCCAGGGCAAGGCCGCCAAATCCGGCACCGATGACGCATGCGCGTTTCATTTTACTTGCGTATCCCAGCCAGAGTGAGGGGCTTTGCGCCCGGACCGCGCCGCTTGAACAGCGAGGCCGCCAGAACCGGCAGCGCGCGTGTCACGGGCACGGGCGGCCGTCCGGCAAACATGCGCAGACGGTCGAGACGCGTGCTCTTGCCCGCATAGAAGCGTTCGATCAACCCGCTGTCGAGCCCATAGAAATGTTCGAGCATCCGATAGCGGTCCATCGGCGGCGCGGCGAGGAACAGCATGGCCGAGAGCGTGCGCGCAAAGCGCCCCTTGCGCCAGTGCTGCTCGGCCCAGTTCCGGGAGAAATCGGCAAGGGCCTCGTGCGAGAGGTCGTCCTGCCGGGCAAGGGCCAGGGCCTGGCGCAGGGCCTCGGGCAGGCTGTAGCCGGTGACCGGATGGAACAGCCCGGCGCGCGTGCCCGCCCGCGCGCCATGGCCGCCGCTCGACCGCCAGAAGCCCTCCCAGTCTCCCCCGGCGACGACCGGCAGGACGCCGCGTTCCTCGTCGAGCACGGCCTCGATCATCCACCCCTGCGCACGGGCATAGGCCGCGATGCGCAAGGCCAGCGCGGGCTGGTCGATGGTCGGGCTGTCGGAATAGTAGGTGTCCTCGATGAAGATCTCGTCGGGGGCCAGCGGCAGGCAATAGACGAAGCGGAAACCGTCGATCTGCTCGACCCCGGCATCCATGACGATGGGCCGGGCAAGGCCGTGGGGATGGGCAAGGCGCAGGCGCTGGCCCACGAATTTCTGCCAGCCGCCGGTCAGGTGCCCGTGGTGGCGCATCCCGCGGGCATCGATCACCGCCCCGCATTCGACCCGCGTGCCATCGGCCAGCGTGACAGCGCCAGTGCCCGCTGCCAGCACGCGCGCGCCCGTCAACACCGCCTCGGGCGGGAGCGCGGCGCGCACGACCGCATCGAAACGCGCCGAGGTGATCGTGTAGTAGCTGGTCGAAAGATCGCGGCGATAGCGCGGAAAGCGCACGCCATAACCGGGCCAGGCCTGCTCGACCATCGGCGCAATCAGGTCGCGTCCGGCCTTGCCCACATCGGTTCCGAAGAACGACCAGCGGTGATGGCCGCCCAGCGTCTGCTCCTGTTCGATCAGCAGCAGCGAGCATTCGGGCCGCGCCTTGCGCAGGGCCAGGGCGATCAGTCCCCCGGAAAGCCCCCCTCCCAGGATCGCGATGTCGGCGTGACGCAAACTCATCATGCCCAGCGTTACGGCAGGCGAGGGGGGCTGGCAACAGGCGCGCGCAAACAGCAGGGATGAGGGATGACAGGCTGGAACCGGGAGGGCATGGTAAACGTTTGGCGAAAGAATGGGACGCAAGGCCATGACGGGCTTGCGCATGCCCAGGTTACCCCAACGGAGATATGCCGATGAAAAAGGCACTCATGGTGCTCGCCCTGGCCGCCTCGGGCCTGACGGCTGCCTGCACCGACGACTATGGCTATGGCGGGGGCTATGGCGGGCATCCGGGCTATGCAGGCCACCACCGGGGCTATGATGGCGGTTATGGCCGGGGCGGGGATTGGGGCTATTATGATCGCGGCTACTACAGCCAGTACGGCGGCTATGACTATGACCGCCCCGATCCGCGCTACAACGGCTATTATGCCGAACGCTATTACCGCGCCGACCCGCGCTATGGCGAACGGCGGCTGAGCATGAACGACCGGGTCTATCGCGGTGGTGACGGGCGCTATTACTGTCGCCGTTCGGATGGCACGACCGGGCTGATCGTGGGCGGCCTTGCCGGTGCGGCGCTCGGCTCGATGATCGCGCAAGGGGATTCGCGGCCCCTGGGGGCGATTATCGGGGGCATCGGCGGCGCGGCGGCTGGCGCGGCCATCGACAGCAACAACGTGCGCTGCCGCTGATCCCTGCCCGAGGGAGTCCCACGGAAAAGGCCCTTCTGCCGGTTTGCGGCAAAAGGGCCTTCCGGGGATCGGATTGGGGCCTGCCATGCATGGGGCAGGCCACCGGGAGGCGGGGAGATCAGGCGCCGTGACCGATCAGGCCATCAGGCGCCGGGCCCGCCCTCAGGTCACTTTTCCTCGACGGTGACGCCCATCTTCTTCACGTCGTTCAGCGAGAAGCTGACCGGACGATCGTTGAAGGTGCCTTCGACCGACTTCTTGCGGATATGCAGTTCGAAGGGCATCTTGCCGGCATAGGCCGTGCCGCGCACGATCTTTTCGGCACCCTTGGTCTCGGTGGTGTAGGAATAGTTCACGCCCTTGTAGGCAAAGCTGTCGGCAGCGCCCGGCGTGGTCGTGATGGCTTCGGCATGCGCTGCGACGGGCGCGGCGGCGAGAAGAACGACGGCGAAAGCCCCACGGACGAACTTGGGAGCGATCGGGAACGAAGAAGGAAGCATGGCAATTTCCCTTGGCAAGAAGGTGAGATTGCCTTCGGACACCCGTCTGTTGTGTTCTTGTTGCGATCCGTTTTGCCCATGCTGCACCTGCGAGCAATTGATTAGCCTGCCTGCATGATTGCGTAACGTGCAACTCAATTGCGTCCCGCGCGGAAAAATCTTCGTTTTCAAGATAGCGGCAGGATCGCCGTTTTTTTGCAGGGCGCGCACCCTGCCGCACAAAATACCCCGAGTGGCGAAAGTCCTCAGCTTTGGAAGGTGCTTTCGAGGGGCATTGCGCCGTCGAGGCGGCGCGAGGCAGGGGCGTTCCGGCCCGATGCCGCCTGCCCGGCGCGCTCAGGCGCAGGCAGACGGACATGGGGCAGGCGGATATGGCCGACAGGCGCTTTCAGGCGCCCTTGCGGATCAGCGCTTGCGAACGAACTCGGCGCGCAGCACGAGGCCCTTGATCCCGTCGAACTTGCAGTCGATTTCCTGCGCGTCGCCGGTCAGGCGGATCGACTTGATCAGGGTGCCGCGCTTGAGCGTCTGTCCGGCGCCCTTCACGTCGAGATCCTTGATCAGGGTGACCTGGTCCCCGTCGGCCAGCAGATTGCCCACGGCATCGCGCACTTCCACGGTGTTGGCCGCAGCCTGCTTGGCCGCCAGTTCGGAAGCGGTCATCCATTCGCCGGTGTCTTCGTCGTAGACGTAGTCTTCGTCGCTCATCGTTGTCCTTTCGGGTTGGGGCCTGCCCCGGTTGCGGGCGGGCCCGCCCATGCGAAAGGACGGCCCCGCTCACGGGGAAGGCTGGTGTTCGGTTTCGTGCATGGCCCGGCTTGCGCCGTTTTTGGTTGGGCCAACATCATTCAGGCCGGCTTCGGCCATGGTGGCGCTGGCATGGCCCGGCGTGATCAGGGCGCCGGTGATCCATATCGCGCCAAGGGCCAGGATGGCCAGCGACAGGCTGATCAGCAGGCCCCAGCGCACCAGGGCAAGGCCGATGCTGTCGCGGTCCTGATGACCATTGGCCTGGCCATTGGGCCGGCCAATGGGCCGGGACATGGCTGGGGCAGGCTGGGCGGGGGCAGGCCGGGGCCCGTCCTGCTGTTGCCTGTCCTGTCTTTCGGCGTCGCGCGGGTCGTCGCGATACACGGGGGCGCTCTCCTTGGCGGGTCGGGGACGGGCCACGGTCGTGTGGCTCGCGCTCAGTTCCAACTTACGCCCGGAGAGTGTATCGGGTTCCGGCCAACCCTGCGGTTTGCGCCCAAATCATGTCTTCGTCTCTGCCCGCCCGGCGCGAAGGCCGGGCGGCAGGTGGGTGATCAGTCGCGCAGCAGGTCGTTGATGCCGGTCTTGCTGCGGGTCTGCGCGTCGACGGTCTTGACGATCACCGCGCAGTAGAGCGAGGGGCCGGGGGTGCCGTCGGGCAGGGGCTTGCCGGGCATCGCGCCGGGGACGACCACCGCATAGGGCGGCACGCGGCCAATGTGAACTTCGCCGGTCGCGCGGTCGACGATCTTGGTGCTCGCGCCCAGATACACGCCCATCGAAAGCACGGCGCCTTCGCCCACGATCACGCCTTCGGCCACTTCCGAACGCGCGCCGATGAACGCGCCGTCCTCGATGATCACGGGACCAGCCTGAAGCGGTTCGAGCACGCCGCCGATGCCGGCGCCGCCCGAGATGTGGACGTTCTTGCCGATCTGCGCGCACGAGCCGACCGTGGCCCAGGTATCGACCATGGTGCCTTCATCGACGAAGGCGCCGATGTTGACGAAACTGGGCATGAGCACGACGCCCTTGGCGATATGCGCGCCGCGCCGCGCCACGGCGCCGGGCACCACGCGGAAACCGGCGGCGCGGAAGGCCGCATCGTCCCAGCCGTCGAACTTGCTGGGCACCTTGTCGAACGCCGGGGCGCCGCCTGCGCCGCCTTCGATCACGACATTGTCGTTGAGGCGGAACGAGAGCAGCACGGCCTTCTTGAGCCACTGGTTGACGACCCATTCGCCGTCGATCTTCTCGGCCACGCGCACTTTGCCCGCGTCGAGCAGGGCAAGGGCTTCCTCGACCACCGCGCGCACGTCATCGCTGCGCGGGGTGACATCGGCGCGCGCTTCCCAGGCGGCTTCGATGGCGGCTTCGAGCTGTGCGGTCATGCGTCAATTTCTCCGACAAAATATGCTGTATCAGGCAGGAATGGATCGTTTGGGCGACTAGCCGAGGCGGCCGGTGGCGGCAAGCGCGTCGAGCCAGCCGGGCAGGTCCTGTCCGGCCGTGGCGTCGATGGTGTCGTCGATGGCGCCTTCGACCATGGCGCGCGCGCCCCAGTCGGTCCCGAAGTCGAGCCAGACGGTCTGCATGCCCATGGTCTTGGCCGGGGTGAGGTTGCGGGCGCTGTCCTCGAAGAAGACCGCGCGCGCGGGGTCGACATCGAACGTCGAGACAAAGCCGCGATAGGCCGAAGGCTCGGGCTTGGGGCGATAGTCCATCGCGTGGATGTCGTAGAGCCCCTCGAAGCAGTCGGTGATGTCCAGCGCTTCGAGCACGCGCGCCGCATAGGGCGCG
Organism: Novosphingobium capsulatum; assembly: GCA_015661825.1. Classification (GTDB taxonomy): domain Bacteria; phylum Pseudomonadota; class Alphaproteobacteria; order Sphingomonadales; family Sphingomonadaceae; genus Novosphingobium; species Novosphingobium pituita. The sequence goes on along the minus strand of DQVI01000192.1, from coordinate 691 downwards.
TCGCCATTGGTGAAGACGAGGCGGCGGCCCGGCAGGCGCATCAGCCGCTCGCGCAGGCGCGGCGCACGGGCAAGCGGGGCCATGTCGATATCGTGGACGAAGCCGAGGAACTCGTAAGGGTCCACCCCGTGGAAGTGCATGAGCCCGGCCAGCGTGGTGCCGTGGTCGTGGAAATACATCTTCTGCACCCGGCGCGCCTCGGCATGATCGCAGCCCAGCAGGTCGGCGATATACATGCCCATGCGCAAGTCGATCTGGTCGAACAGGCATGTCGAGGCGGGGTAGAGCGTGTTGTCCAGATCGAAGATCCAGCAATCCACGCGCGAAGGGTCAAACGGCATCAGGTATCCTTGGGGCGGGCCGCAAGGGCGACCCGATACGCAAGATCAGCGGGCGCATGATCGGCTTGGGAGGGAAGAATGCAAGTCTTCGGGCGCCTGCCCGCAAATCGGGCGCGGGGCAAGCCCGGAAGTGGCCCGGCGGCGGCATTTGCGAGGTCTTGCTAGGGCGCGCGGGGCAGGGCAAGAGCGCAGGCCCAAGCCTCTTTTGCTTCCAAGACTGGACCTCATGCCCGAAACGCCGCTTCCCCCCGCATCGCCTGCCTCCCGTCCGCGCGGGCTGATCATCGGGGTGGACGAGGCCGGGCGCGGGCCGCTGGCAGGGCCGGTGGTGGCCGGCGCGGTCGTTCTCG
>DQVI01000076.1 GCA_015661825.1 Novosphingobium capsulatum | reverse complement strand
CGCCTGCTCGACAAGGCCGGCTGGGCCGCCCGCGATGCCGATGGGGTGCGTCGGCGCGGTGCGCAGCGCCTGCAGGCCACGCTGGTGCAGGTCGATGCCGGCACCGCGCTCAGCCCCATCGTCGTGGCGATCCAGGCCGATGCGCGCAAGATCGGGCTGCGGCTCGACATTCGCCAGGTGACGGCGCCGCAATTGACCCAGATCCGCGCGCGCAATGCCTATCAGGCGCTGGGGCCGGGCTATTGGCACACCAACACGCCCGATGGGCTCTATATCGTCTATCACGGGCAGAATATCGCCAACCCGCGCTTTACCGGGCAGAACACCTCGCGAATTGCCGATCCGCAACTCGACAGCCTGCTCAACCAGGCGCGCGCCACGCGCGATCCGGCGCGGCAGGACCGGCTCTATGCCGCCGCCCAGGCGCGGCTGGCGGTGCTCGTGCCGGCCGTCCCGCTGTTCGAGAACCACACCCTGGTTGCCTACCATCGGCACCTGCGCGGCATGGTCTACGATACCTCGCACAACATGCCGTTCCTGACCACGGCCTGGCTTTCGGAGCCCCGTTCATGATGATCCTGCGCTTTCTTGCCAGGCGGCTTGCCCTTGGCCTTGCCGTGCTGTGGGCGGCCGCCACGCTGACCTTTGCGATGATGAACCTGACCGGCGGGGATACCGCCGTCGCGATCCTGGGGGGCCCGGATGCCATGCCCACGGCCGAGGCGCTGGCCAAGGTCCGCGCGGAATATGGCCTCGATCAGCCACTGTGGCGGCAATATGGCGATTGGCTGTGGCGCCTGGTCCACGGCGATCTGGGCCAATCCTATCGCCTACGCATCCCGGTATCGACCGCAATTGCCGAGCAGATCTGGCCCACGGTGAAGCTGGCCCTGTTGGCCGGCAGCCTCGGTGTGGCGCTGGCGATTGCGGTGGCCCTGGCCACGGCCAACCGCAAGGCGCGCTGGATCGCCGCCACGGCATCGGTGGTGGAACTGGTGCTGATCTCCATGCCCTCGTTCGTGCTGGGCATCGCGTTCTTGCTGGTCTTTGCCTTCTACTGGCCGGTCTTCCCCGTCGCCGATGCGCCGGGTCTGGCGGGGCTGGCGCTGCCGGTGATCACCCTGGCTCTGCCGATTGCCGCCACCTTGTCGCAGATCCTGCGCGCGGAACTCGAACTGGTGCTTGAGCAGCCGTTCATTCTTACCGCGCGCGCGCGCGGGCTGTCCGATGCGGGCGTGCGGCTGGGCCATGCCCTGCGCCACACGCTCAGCCAGTTGCTCACGCTTTCCGGCCTGGTCTTTGCCGCGCTTTTGGGCGGCGCGGCAGTGACCGAATCGCTGTTTTCCCGCCCCGGCATCGGGCGCCTGCTGATCGACGCCACCACCGCCACGGATGTGCCGGTGGTGGTGGGCGTCACCATTGTGACCGCGCTCGCCTACGTGCTCTCTTCCCTCGTTGTCGATCTGGCCTCAGCGCTGGTCGATCTGCGCACGGCCTCGGCCTGATGGCTGGTCCGATGCTCGCGCCATATCCCCCTCACAAGGTGTTCCTGTCATGACTGCCGCGCATTCTGCCCCCACCGATGCCGAACTGTTCGACCGCTTCCGTCCGATCTTTGCCCGCATTGCGGAAGGCGCGGTGGCGCGCGAGAGCGAGCGGCGCCTGGCGCACGAGGAAGTGCGCTGGCTGAAGGAGGCCGGCTTTGGCGCCTTGCGCATCCCGCGCGCGGAAGGCGGCAGCGGCGCCAGCCTGCCGCAGTTGTTCCGCCTGCTGGTGGAACTGGGCGAAGCCGATTCCAACCTGGTGCAGATCTGGCGTGCGCACTTCGCTTTCGTCGAAATCCGCCTCAACACCGATGAACCGGACCTGCGTGAGCAATGGTTTGCCCGCATCGTTGCCGGCCAATCGATCGGTGCGGCCATGGCCGAGCGCACCAGCGCTACGGAAACCACGCTGGAACTGGCGCGCGAAGGCGATCGCCTGTTCCTCTCGGGCGAGAAATACTATTGCACCGGCACGCTCTATGCCGACTGGGTTTCGGCCGCCGCCAAGGAGGGCGAGCAGCGTGTCTCGGTGCTGGTACCCACCGCTGCATCCGGCGTTACGCTGGTGGATGATTGGGACGGTTTCGGCCAGCGCCTGACCGGCAGCGGCACCACGCGTTTCGACCGCGTGGAGGTGGCCGAGGAGCAGATCCTGCGCCGCTTCAACCCTGGCGAGTTTCGCGCCGACAGCTATATCACCGCGTTCTATCAGCAGATGCATCTGGCTGCTCTGGCCGGCATCGCCCGCGCCATCACCCGCGATGCGGTGGCTTTCGTCCAGGCCAAGACGCGCACTTTCGGCGTGCCCGGCCACAGCGAGCCACGGCAAGACCCGCTGGTGCAGCGCGTGATCGGCAAGCTTTCGGCCCAGGCCTTTGCCGCGCAAGCCATTGTCGAGCATGTTTCCGCCGCGCTCCAGGCTGCATACGAAAGCTATCTGGCCGGCGCGCCCGACGATGCCCTGTTCCTGGAAGCCGATGTGCGCGCCTATCAGGGGCAGCAGATCCTGATCCACACTGTGACCGAGGCTGCCGGCCTGTTGTTCGAAGTGGGCGGATCGTCGGCCACGCAGGAAGGGCGGCGGCTCGACCGCCACTGGCGCAACGCGCGCACGCTGGCCAGCCACAACCCCGCGATCCTGCGCGAAAAAGTGCTGGGCGATCATTTCCTCAACGGCACCGATTTCCGCAAGGCCTGGGCCGAGCAATGGGCCGGCAAGGCGGCTGCCGAAAGCAGCGAGGCAACCGGCGGACAGGATGACACGCACGCCGAACCCACGAGCCCGGCCCAAGCCGAACCCGCGCTGGCATCGTGATCGCCGCCGCCACACCGCCAGAAGGAATGCGATCATGAGCCGCCCCCGCCAGCAGATTAGCATCGGCATGAACATCCTGGGCCACGGCGGCCATTCCGCCGCCTGGCGCCTGGGGGAAGCACCGCCAACCGCCGTGTTCGATGCCGCCTATTACCAGAACATCGCCCGCATTTCCGAACGCGGCGCGCTCGATGCGATTTTCCTGGCCGACGGACCGGCGCTGGGTGGGGACGTGGGCCATCAGCCGGCCGGGCGGCTGGAACCCACGGTCCTGCTCACCGCCGTAGCCCTGGCAACCACGCACATCGGCGTGATCGCGACCTGTTCGAGCAGTTACAACAGCCCGTTCAATCTCGCCCGGCGGTTGCAATCGCTTGACCATATCAGCGGCGGACGCGCGGCGTGGAACGTGGTGACCAATGCGGGCGATGCGGCCGCGCAGAACTTCGGCCTGGGCGGGGCGCCGGTTCATGCCGATCGCTATGCCCGCGCCGACGAATTCGTCGATGTGGTCAAGCAGTTGTGGGACAGCTGGGAAGACGGCGCGATCATCGGGGACGCGGCGCAAGGGCGCTTTGCCGATCCCGCGCGCGTCCATTCGATCGATCACCAGGGCGCCCATTTCCAGGTCAAGGGCCCGCTCAACGTGCCGCGCTCGCCGCAGGGGCGGCCGGTCATCGTCCAGGCCGGGTCATCCGAAGGCGGCAAGGCGCTGGGTTCGCGCCACGCCGATGCGATCTTCACCACGCAGACCACGCTCGACGATGGCATCGCCTTTTACACCGAGATGAAGGCGCGCGCGCGGGCCTGGGGCCGCGATCCCGATCACCTCAAGATCATGCCGGGCATTTCCACGGTGATCGGCAGCACCGAGGAAGAGGCCATTGCCCGCTGCGACGCGCTCGATGCCTTTCAGGGCGAAGGCGGCCTGCTTGCCCAAATCGCGCAACGCATCGGCATCGCCGCAAGCGAACTCGATCCCGATGGCCCGCTGCCGTTCGACCGGCTGGGCACGGTGGTCGATTACGAACGGGGCAGCCACGGCTTCTGGGAAGCGCAGGTCAACCTCGCCCGCCGTGAAAATCTCACCGTGCGCCAGCTTTCGCGCCGCATCCGGTCCGGCCATCGCCTGGTGGTCGGCTCGGCCGAGCAGGTCGCGGACACGATGGCGGAATGGTTCCTGGCGGGCGCGGCCGATGGCTTCAACCTGATGCCAGACATGTTCCCCTCAGGCGCGGAAATCTTCGTGGACGAGGTTGTCCCGCTGCTGCGCCGCCGTGGCCTGTTCCGCGAAGGCTATGAAGGCACCACGCTGCGCCAGCATCTGGGCCTGCCATGGCCGGAAAACCGCTTTGCCGCGCCGGAGGCGCAAGTCCGGGCAGCCAGCCGCGCCACCGCATGACGATGTCCCACTCCGCCCGTTCATCCAAGGAGCCCACGCGATGAGCCCGCCTTATTCCTCCACTGCCGAAGCCATTGCCCTGCCTTCCGGCCATTCGGCGGCAGCCGATCCGCTTGCGGTCTGGGCCGCGCGCGCCAAGGCCGCACTCGCATGGGCCAGGGCGCGGCCGGGTCTCGCGTTGGCGGTCTTCTATCTCGCGGTGCTTGCCATCGCGCTGGTGGCGCCCGGTCTGCTCACGCGGGTCGATCCGCAAGATGCCGATGCCGCGCGCGCGTTCCTCTCCCCCAGTGCCACCCACTGGCTGGGCACCGACGAGAACGGGCGCGATGAACTCGCCCGCCTGATCCATGGCGCCGGGGCTTCGGTGGGCCTGGGGGCAGCGGCCATGGCGATTTCGCTGGGGCTGGGGATCGTGTTCGGCCTCGCGGGTGGGCTGGGCGGCAGGCTCGCCGATACAGTGACGATGCGGCTTTCCGATGTCCTGGCGGCGGTCCCGGCGGTGCTGTTTGCCTTGCTGGTGATCACGTTCTGGGGCGATGGCCCGTTCAACCTGATCCTGGCCATCGGCATTGCCACGATGACCCGCTATGCTCGGCTCGTCCGCACGCAGACCCTGCTGGTGCGCAAGGCGCCGTTCGTGGAAGCCGCGATCACGCTGGGCCTGTCGCGCGCCGCGATCATCGTTCGCCACATCCTGGCCAATGCGGTGCGCCCGGCGCTCCTGCTCGCAGTGATCGGGGTGGGCGACAAGATCGCCTTTGCCGCGACGCTCAGCTTCCTGGGCTTCGGCGCGCCACCGCCCGCGCCGGAATGGGGCGGGATGCTCTCGATCGGGCGCAACTATGTCTCGGTCGCGCCATGGCTGGTGGCCGGGCCGGCGCTGGCCGTCACGTTTACCGTGCTGGCCGTCACGGCCGTGGGCCGCGAAATCATTCGCCGGGGCGAGGGGCGCCAGTGATGACCGAGTCCTTGGACACAAAGCCTTTGGTCGAGATCGAGAATCTCACCGTGCGGTTCGCCGACAGCGGCCCGCCGCGCGTCAATGCCATTTCCCTGGTCATCCACCGGGGGGAATGCGTGGCGCTGGTCGGTGAATCCGGTTCGGGCAAAAGCGTGACGGCGCGCACGATCATCGGCCTGTCCGGCCCGGGCGCGCAGGTGAGCGCCAGCCGCCTGCGGTTCGACGGGCAGGACATCCGCCATCTGGGCAAGGCGCCTTGGGGCCGGCTGCGCGGCGGGCGGATCGGCTTTGTCATGCAGGATGCGCTCGGATCGCTCGATCCATTGCGCACCGTCGGTGCCGAAGTGGGCGAAACCTTGCGCCTGCACACGCCGCTGGACCGCAAGGCGCGGGCCGCGCGGGTGATCGAACTGCTGCGCGCCGTGGGCGTGCCCGAACCCGAACTGCGCGTCCGCCAGCGGCCGGGCCAGCTTTCGGGCGGGCAGCGCCAGCGTGCGCTGATCGCCTCAGCCATTGCCGCCGATCCGGATCTGCTGATCGCCGACGAGCCGACGACCGCGCTGGATGCCGCCGTGCAGGCGCAAGTCGTGCGTCTGCTTGAAACCCTGCGCCGGCCAGACCGGTCCATGCTGATCGTCAGCCATGATCTGGCCGTGGTGGCCCGGCTGGCCGACCGGATCGCCGTGATGCAGCAAGGGCGCATCGTGGAAGAAGGCCCGGCCGATCGCATCCTCGCCCAGCCGATCCATCCCTATACCCGGGAATTGCTCGCCGCCGCGCGCACGATCCACGCCAGCCACGCTTTGGCTGCGCCGCCGCCGGAAGCCGTGGCCCAACCCGTGCCGCCTGCGCCAGAACGGCCCGCTGCCGCCGTGCCCGTGCTGGAAGGGCGCGATCTGGCCAAGGCCTTTGTCGGCCCCGATGCGCGGCGCCGTGCCGCCGTGGCAGGTATCTCGTTCCATCTCCATGCCGGGGAAACCCTTGGCATCGTGGGCGAATCGGGTTCGGGCAAGACCACGTTGACGCGCCTGATCCTGGGGCTGGAGCAGCCTGACAGCGGCAGCGTGCTGTGGCGCGGACAGGATTTCGCGGCCCTGCCCCAGGCGCAGCGCCGGGTCGAGCGGCGGCGCGTCCAGGTGGTGTTCCAAGATCCTCTGGCCAGCTTCGATCCGCGCTACACCGTGCGGCGCGTGCTGGACGAGGCGCTGGCCGTGGCCGGCGAAGACACTGCGGGCGGCCGTGCCGCGCGGCAATTGTTGCAATGGGTGCAACTGCCGCCCGACGTGCTCGACCGCCGGCCCATCGAACTGTCCGGCGGGCAGCGGCAGCGCGTGGCAATTGCCCGTGCCCTTGCGCCGCGCCCCGAGGTGCTGGTCTGTGACGAGCCGGTTTCGGCGCTCGATGTCTATGTCCAGGCGCAGATTCTCGATCTGCTGGCCGATCTCAAGGCGCGGCTGGGCATCGCCTGCCTGTTCATCTCGCACGATCTGGGCGTGATCCGCCGCATCAGCGATCGCGTGCTGGTGATGCAGGCCGGCGAAGTGGTCGAACACGGGCCGGTCGAGACGGTCTTCGCCGCACCCCGCCATCCTTACACCCGCGCGTTGATCGAGGCGATCCTGCCGGTCGAAGCGCGCGCCGTCTCTCGTGAAAGAGCCCCGATCGATGCCTAAGAAGCTGCACGTCAACCTGTTCGAGATGAACTGCGTGAGCCATATCGTCCATGGCCAGTGGGTCTTGCCCGACAACAACCGCCATCGTTTCAATGATCTCGATTTCTGGACCGAGACGGCGCAACTGTGCGAACATGGCGCGTTCGATGCGATTTTCCTGGCCGATGTGGTGGGCGCCTATGACCGCTTCCGCAACGGCCCGGAAACCGCACTGCGCGAAGGGATGCAGATCCCGTCCAACGATCCCTTGCTGCTGGTGCCGGCGATGGCGGCGGTCACGCGCAACCTGGGCTTTGGCGTGACGTTTTCGACCACCTACGAGCCGCCCTTTGCCTTTGCCCGGCGGATGAGCACGCTCGACCACCTGACCAAGGGCCGCGTCGGGTGGAACATCGTGACGTCCTATCTCAAGAACGCGGCACAGAACTTTGGCCATGAAGAGGAAGTTTCGCACGATTTGCGCTATGAGATCGCCGACGAATATCTCGATGTGCTCTACAAGCTGTGGGAGGGTTCGTGGGACGATGACGCGGTGATCCGCGACCGTGCGCGCGGCATCTACACCGACCCTGCCAAGGTGCGGTACATCAACCACCGCGGCGAGCATTTCCGCGTGGCCGGGCCGCACTTGTCCGAACCGTCGCGGCAGCGCACGCCGGTCTTGTTCCAGGCCACCGGATCGGGCGCGGGGATGGAATTTGCCGGGCGCCACGCCGAAGTGGTGTTCACCGGTGGCCTCACCACCGAGCAGGTGCGGCGCAACATCGCCAACATGCGCGCCCGCGCGGTGGCCCATGGGCGCAAGCCGGAAGACATCCGCTTCATTGTCCAGGCCGGGATCATCACCGGGCGCAGCGATCTGGAAGTGACCGACAAGCTGGCGCTGTTCCGGGCGCACATGTCGGTGGAAGCGCGCCTGGCGCATAGCCAGTCGGCCATCGACTACCTGGCCTACCCGCGCGAGACGCGCGTGGCCGACCTGGCGGCCAGCGACGTGCGGTGGACCCACCAGCTCGATCCCAAGCGCCGGGACCAGACCGTGGGCGACGTGATCGACCAGCTTTCCGGGTTCAACGAGGATCGCTTTTTCGTGGCCGGCACGCCCTCCATCGTCGCGGACGAGATCGAGAAGTGGCTGGATATCGACGGCATCGACGGGATCAACCTGCGCCAGTTCCATTCCCATGGCACCGCGCGCGATTTCATCGAGCTGGTCGTCCCCGAACTGCGCCGCCGGGGCCGCTATCGCGAGGCCTATGACGGCGGCGAGACGCTGCGCGAGCGCATCTTCGGCACTGGGCAGGCGCGGTTGCCCGATCATCATTTCGGGGCGCGCTATCGCGATCCGGCGCTGCTTTCGGCCCCGGCCGACCGCTTGCGCCTGGTCCGGCCTGACAGCGCGCGCCGCCACGAACCGGCCTGAGCCACGCGCATCCCTGTTCCCAATTTCCTGGAGTTTGCCATCATGTCTCTCAAGTTCCACTGGTTCCTACCCACTTATGGCGACAGCCGCTTCATCGTGGGAGGTGGCCATGGCGTACCGGCAGGCGTTGCCGGCGGTGCCCGCCCGGCGACCATTTCTTATCTCGGCCAGATTGCCCGCAGCGCGGAGCAACTGGGTTTCGAGGCGGCGCTAACCCCCACCGGCGCCTGGTGCGAGGACGCCTGGATCATTGATGCCATGGTCAGCCAGGTGAGCGAGCATCTCAAGTTCCTGGTGGCGTTCCGGCCGGGGATCATGTCGCCCACGCTGGCCGCGCAGATGGCGGCTTCGTTCCAGAACGCCACGCAGGGGCGTCTGCTGCTCAACATCGTGGTGGGCGGCGAGGACCATGAACAGCGGGCCTACGGCGATTTCCTGGGCAAGGACGATCGCTATGCCCGTGCCGACGAGTGGCTGGAAGTGGCCAGCCGGTTGTGGACCGGCGAGCGGGTGACGTTCAAGGGCAAGCACGTGCAGGTGGAAGACGCGCATATCCCGCGCCTGCCCGATCCGATCCCGCCTTATTACTTCGGTGGGTCATCACCCGCCGCCGGCGCGGTGGCGGCGCGGCACAGCGACGTCTATCTCACGTGGGGCGAGCCGGTTGAGGCGGTGGCGGCCAAGGTGGAATGGATCAAGGGCCTGGCAGCCGCACAGGGGCGCAAGGTTCGCTTTGGCATTCGCCTGCACGTCATCGCGCGCGATACGGCCGAGGCCGCCTGGGCCGAGGCGCAGCGCCTGCTCGATGCGATCGATCCCGAAACGATCGCCAATGTGCAAAGCGGCCTGGCCCGCAGCCAGTCGGAAGGGCAGAAGCGCATGCTGGCCCTACACGGGGGCAGCAAGGACAATCTGCTGGTGGGGCCCAACCTGTGGGCTGGCGTTGGCCTGGTGCGCGGCGGGGCGGGTACGGCGCTGGTCGGCAGCCATGCCGAGATCGCCGAGCGCATCCACGAATACGCGGCTGTCGGGATCGAGGAATTCGTCCTGTCGGGGGTGCCGCACCTGGAAGAAGCCTATTGGTTTGCCGAAGGCGTGCTGCCGATCCTGAAAGCCGATGGCCTGTGGCAGCATCCTCGCGCTGCGGCTGCGCCCCCGCCCACCAGCACGGTGCCGTTCGCTCCCGTGGCGACGCCGGCCAAGCTTGTGGCGCGGGCGGAATGAGCGGGGCTGCAACGCTCTCTGCCCCGCCGGCAGATGCCGCCGGGCTGGTGCCGATCCGCCCCTTTCCCAAGGCGCGGGTGATCGCCACCGAGGCGGAGGCCCTGGCCGTGGCCCATGACCTTGCCGCGCGGATCGCTCCGGGCGCGAGCGAGCGGGACCGAACGCGGGCGATCCCGCATGAGGTGCTCGATTGGATCTCGCAGGAAGGTCTGTTCGGCATCACGGTGCCGCGCAGTCACGGCGGCGCCGACGTTTCGTTTGCCACGCTGACGGACGTGTTCCGCATCCTTTCGGCGGCTGATGCCGCCATTGGCCAATTGCCGCAGAACCACTTCGTCTTCGTGGAAGCGCTGCGCCAGGATGGCACGCCCGCGCAGCAGGCGTTCTTCTTTGCCGAAATCCTGGCCGGCGCGCGCCTGGGCAATGCCCAGGCCGAGCGGGGCGGCACGTCGGCACTCGATCTGGCCACGCGGCTCGTGCCCGACGGGCCGGATCGCTTTGTCCTGAGCGGAACCAAGTACTATTGCACCGGCGCCCTGACCGCACACTGGATTCCCGTCGCCGCGATCGATCCGGTGGGGCGCCTGGTCCTGGCTTACGTTCCGCGCCATGCCCCTGGCGTGACCGTGGAGGCAGACTGGAACGCCATGGGCCAGCGCACGACGTACAGCGGCACGGTGCATCTCGATGGTGTTTCGGTCGCGGCGGCGCAGGTGGTGGCGCACTGGCAACTGTTCGATCGTCACACGGTCTATCATCCGCTGTCCTCGCTGCTCCATGCCGCCATCGACGTGGGGATTGCCGGGGATGCCCTGGCCGAAGGGGTGGCGCTGATCCGCGCGCGCAGCCGGCCCCGGCTGGGTGCGGCTGTTTCGGGCGCGCAGGACGATCCACTGCTGCTGTTGGCGCTGGGCCAGCTATCCACCCGCCTCCATGCGGCCGAGGCGCTGTTGCAGCGTGCGGCGGGCCGGCTCGATGCAGCCGTGGCGGCAGGAGTCGATGCCGACAATGCGGCGCTCGCAGCCGTGGAAGTGGGCGAAGCCAAGGCCTTTGCCGAAGACGTGGCACTGGCCGTGAGCAACGAGATTTTCGCTCTGATCGGCAGCGCGGCAAGCGATGAAGGCCGCAATCTCAACCGTCATTGGCGCAACGCGCGCACCCACACGATCCACGATGCCAACCAGTGGCGGTTTCATGCGGCCGGAAACTGGCTGCTCAACGGCGTGGCGCCGGGCAAGCCGCTGCGCAAGAGGCAATAAGTCTATCAGCAATGCTCGTTGGTCAAGGCGGCCGACCGGGCGCAGGCAAGGCGCAAGACAGACAGGGGAACCCGATCATGCCCAAGCCCATTTGCGCCGCTCTTGGCGGCATCCTGGCCATGGCAACGCTGGCGCCGGCCCATGCGGCCCCGGTTGCAGTCGCCCGGGTCCATGCCGGCGCCTTGCCCATCGACGCGCATCTCGATCTGCCCGAAACCTTCGATCCGGCGCGCGCCGATGCGCCGGGGCAAGGCCAGTTCAGCCTGGTCCAGGCGCGGCAGGGTGGGTTGAAAGGTGCGGTGATCGCGGTCTGAGTAGCCCCTAGTTTTCTAGACGCCTTCCGCTTTCAAAATCTGCCGCCGTTCGAACTCGGCGGGCGACAGCATCCCGTTCCTGACCTGCTTGCGCACCGGGTTGTAGAACATCTCGACGTAATCGAACACGTCCTGCCGGGCTTCCTCGCGGGTTTTGTAGGTGCGGCGGCGGATGCGCTCACGCTTGAGCGACGAGAAGAAGCTCTCGGCCACAGCGTTGTCGTGGCAGTTACCACGTCGGCTCATCGAGTGTTCAAGATTGTGAGCCCGGATGAAGGCAGCCCAGTCCATGCTGGTGAACTGCGAGCCCTGGTCCGAATGGACCAACACCCGCTGCTTCGGCTTGCGCCGCCATACCGCCATGTGCAGTGCCTGCAGCACGACATCGGTGGTCTGTCGGCTCTGCATCGACCAGCCCACCACGCGGCGCGAGTAGAGATCGATCACGACCGCCAGATAGGCAAAGCCTTCCAGGGTGCGGATGTAGGTAATGTCTGTCACCCAGGCCCGATCTGGCGTTGTTACATCGAACTGGCGATCCAGAGTGTTGTCGACCGCCAGGGAAGGTTTGCCGCCATAGCTGCCAGGCCGACGCTTGTAGCCAACCTGGGCCCTGATACCCGCGAGCCTGGTCAACCGCGCAACGCGGTTGGGGCAGCAGGTCTCGCCGTGATCCAGAAGGTCATCGTGCAGCTTGCGGTAGCCATAGACCTTGCCGCTGTCGTTCCAGGCCTTGCGGATCAGATCGGTTTGCCGGGCATCTTCCCGAGCCCGCTGGCTCAGCGGGCTCTTCTGCCATGCATAGAAACCACTGGGCTGGATGCGCAGGCACCGACACATCGCCCGAACCCTGAACTGGTGACGATGCTCGGCAACGAAGGCGTATCTCACTTTGCATCCCTGGCGAAATACGCGGTGGCTTTTTTTAGGATGTCGCGCTCCTCGGTCACCCGGGCCAGCTCGCGCTTCAACTGGCGGATCTCAGCATCCTTGCTCGCTTCGCCGGACACCACCTTCGCAAGCTGGCGCTTCCAGGCATACAGCGAGTGTTGGCTGACGCCGAGCCGCTGCGACACCTCAGCTACCGGATAACCTCGCTCGGTGATCTGGGCTACCGCATCACGCTTGAACTCATCACTGAAATTGGGCTTCCCCATCATCGCCTCCTATCCTCAAAATAAAGATCGAAGGCGTCCAGAAATCTAGGGGCTACTCAGATAGGCTTTGTCGAGGAGCCAGCGAACTTTGCTGAGAGTCACCTCGGCCATCTGCTCACGCTCCTGTTTGGCGATCCATTCCAGCGCGACTGCCTTGAAAGTGTTGTTCTCCTCCATCTTGGCCTTGGCGGCGTCGATCTTTTGCTGGTGGGAAGGATCGACCCCGGTGGCAAGCAGGCGCCTCGCTTCCTCCCGTTTGGTGCGCGCATCGGCAAGGCCGAGATCGGGCCATTGCCCAAGCGAAAGCGTTTTCTGCCTGCCTAGCCAGCTGTAGGTCAGGCGCCACAGTTTGGAGCCGTTGGGTTTGACGAAAAGATGCAGCCCGCCGCCATCAAACATCTTGTATGGCCGTTCTTTGGGCTTAGCGTTCGCAATCGTTATCGCAAAAAGCGCGCTCATATGGGTATCGCCTCGCCGGAGGGCGGAGACCGATACCCATCAGGATACCCATTCTGTTCCCGATTGGTGCCGAATTCGCCCGTATCTCACTGGACGATCATAGCACAAAATTTGGCTGATTTCAGCCACTTCACGGACGTTTGCGGACGTCCGTGGAATGAGAGATGGTGCCAGAAGAGGACTCGCATCGTATTATAATTCGTGTTGTAAAACAGCAACATAGGCGATGTGGTTTTTACGAAGGCCCGCTGAAAAGCCCGCATATCAATGTGGTCTAGAGGTTCGAGTCTTTTCATGGGACTCGAATCTTCAGAAAATGGCGGATTTCCGCCATTTCTGAACCGTGAACAAAAGCGGAAAATCCGGCCTTGCAGGGACCGAAAGGCCCGCAGAAAATCGTTCATGGAATGTTCCAAGTCGTCCCGCTTTATCTCACATCACATATGACACGCGCGCAATCTGCCACGGCCTCCAGCTACAAATCGTCACGTCAGAAACTGGTCAGCGAACGCTTGTAGTCGATCCTGCATTGTCTGCGGGGAAGTTCGATGAACAAGTTTGCACTTGGTGTAGTTTCGATGGCAATTTTAGCGCTCGCGGGCTGCCAGTCGTCCAACCAAAATGAAAAAGGCGAGGCCATCGCTTCAACGAACGATGCTCTAATTTTAGCCGCCCGCGAGCAGTTCAAGCCGTTGCCGGATGGCCCGGGTGAGATCGCCGGCATCAATGCCACTCCTGAACTCGTCGCCCTTGGCAACATGCTCTATTCCGATCCGCGCCTGTCCGCGAGCCACACGATCGCCTGCGCAGCCTGCCATTCCATGGGCCTTGGCGGAGCAGATGCGCGGTCCACCTCGCTTGGGCATCGCTGGCAACATGGCGGCCGCAATGCGCCGACCGTGCTCAACGCGGTCTACAACACCGCGCAGTTTTGGGACGGCCGGGCCAAGGACCTGACCGAGCAGGCAGGCGGCCCGATCTCGAACCCCATCGAAATGGCCATGCCTGCCGATCAGGTCATCCCGACTCTCAAGAGCATACCCGGCTACGCCGATGCTTTCGCCAAGGCCTTTCCTGGCGACAAGGATCCGATCCGCATAGCCAATGTCCAGACAGCGATTGCAGCCTATGAGGCCACGCTGGTCACGCCCAATGCGCCCTTTGACCGTTTCCTCAAGGGGGACGCCCAGGCCCTGGGCCAAGCAGAACGCCGGGGTCTGAAGTCCTTCATGGATAACGGCTGCGCCGCCTGCCACAGCGGCGTGAACATGGGCGGCGGCATGTATGCAAAGTTCGGCGTTGCTTCACCACCGCCGGCCGACCTGCTGCCCCCAGGGGACGTTGGTCGTTTCGCCGTGACCAAGGACGAGGCTGACCGCTATTCCTACAAGGTGCCGACCCTGCGCAACATTGCGCTGACCGCCCCTTATTTCCACACCGGCAAGGTCTGGAACCTCGACGAGGCGGTGACGGTCATGGCCAAGACCCAGCTCGGCAAGACGCTGCCTCAACAGGAAGTCTCCGATATCGTCGCCTTCCTGAAGTCCCTGACCGGCGATCAGCCCAAAACAAGTGTTCCGGTCCTTCCCCCTGTAGCCGGAACCTCTGTCCGGCCCGTCGACTGACGGCAGCCGGATCCTCGGGGGCGGGCCATTTGCCCCCCGGCCCGCCCCCGACTTCTTGAAAGGACATTTGTCATGAACGCTACGGCACCTCGCAGCACCTTCACCGTCTGGGATTTGCCCTTGAGGCTGTTCCACTGGCTGCTCGTCGCATCGATCGCAGTCGCTTTCCTGTCCTCGGAAGAGGATAGCGCACTGGCGGGGTGGCACATCGCTTCGGGCTGGGTCGCGGCGGTCCTTATAGTCTTCCGGCTCGTTTGGGGGATCATGGGTGGCGAGCATGCGCGTTTCGTCAACTTTATCCGGCCTTCGCGAGCCTTCGCCCATCTCAAGGACCTCGCATGCGGGAAAGCCGAACGCACGGTCGGACACAACCCAGCTGGGGGCTTGGCGGTGCTGCTGCTGCTCGGCTGCATTGCCGCAGTGCTGGCCACAGGCTGGATCGCGCTGCAAGGAGGTGAAGAGGATCTCCATGAAGCTATCGCCTGGGCCCTGCTTGGCCTCATCGGTGTGCACGTCGCGGCAGTGATTACAACCTCGATCCTGTCGCGCGAAAACCTTGTCCGCGCCATGGTAACGGGCCGCAAGAAAGCGGCCGATCACCCCGAGGTCAGGCGGGTGCGTACCGCGAGCCCTGCTGCATTCATTGTTGCCATTGCGGTGTCGGCTGCCGCAGTCGCTGGCATTCGCAGCATTGATCCCCAGGCCTTCAGCCTTCAACAGCGCGAAGGCGTGGAACGTGAAGGTGGGGAACGCGAAGGCGGCGAGGCATCAGAAAAGAGCGGGACTGCCGAGCATGAAGGCAAACCGGATCGCGACTGAGCTGGACAAATTGGCCCTGCGACCAATTGTCGTTACACTTCGTAGCTACTCCCATTTTGGTAACGGTTTTCTATGCGCCTGCTGATCATCGAGGACAATGAACGACTGGCGAGCCTAATCGCCAATGGCCTCGTTCGGCAGGGTTACGCTTGTGATACGGCGGCATCGCTTGAAGGCGCTGACGATTGCATCGGCGCGGCAGACTATGATGCGGTCATCCTCGATCTCGGTATGCCTGACGGCGATGGACTTGATTGGCTGGCGCGCGCGCGCCGCGCTGGACGCATGGTCCCCGCGCTCATTCTTACAGCGCGCGGAGCCCTGGGCGACCGCATTGCCGGCCTTGATGCTGGCGCTGACGACTATCTGGTAAAGCCCGCCGAAGTCGATGAGATTGCCGCGCGCCTGCGCGCCTTGCTGCGCCGCCCTGGCAACCGTGCTCCAACTGTGATGACGAGTGGGGCGATTGTCTTCGACACAGCTTCTCGCATGGGCACGATTGACGGCACCGCCCTCGACTTATCGCGGCGCGAGGCTGATCTGCTCGAACTGCTGATGCGGCGCGAAGGCAGCGTGGTCCAGCGCGGAGCGATCGAAGAGGCGCTCTACAGTTTCAACGACCCGGTGACCCCGAACGCCATCGAAGCAGTGGTCTCGCGGTTACGCCGTAAACTTGAAGAATGTGGGCAGACCGGCAGGCTGCACACCGTGCGGGGGGTCGGTTATATGCTGACCGGCTCACAGTCGTGACCGGTAGCCGGTCGGTCTATAAACGCCTTCTTCTGGGCCTCACCGCCGTTGGGCTGCTCAGCAGCCTCCTCCTTCTGGGCGCGGTCTTCATCGACTACCACCTCGGTTACGGCGACCTCGCCAACGCTGAAGCTGCCCGCAAGGCCTGGCACGAAGTCTTCGAACACGTGGTCCTTCCCACGCTCTTGTTCGTCATTCCGATTGGTCTCGCCGTGATTGTGGTTGTGCGCCATGCCCTGCAGCCCCTGGAGAACGCTGCACGCGAGATCGAGGCCGCCCGCGGCAAGGAACGTGGCTTCCGTCTCGAAGTCGGGCACTTTCCAGACGAAGTCAGGCCTTTCGCCGAAGCGCTCAATGATCTGCTCGCACGGATCGAGCAATCGGCAGCCCAGCAGGAAGCCTTCG
This sequence comes from Novosphingobium capsulatum, assembly GCA_015661825.1. Classification (GTDB taxonomy): domain Bacteria; phylum Pseudomonadota; class Alphaproteobacteria; order Sphingomonadales; family Sphingomonadaceae; genus Novosphingobium; species Novosphingobium pituita. The sequence continues at coordinate 14,419 of DQVI01000076.1, read as the reverse complement.
CCGCCGACGTTGCCCATGAACTGCGCACGCCGCTGGCGCTTGCCCGCCTGGAACTTGCGGAGATCGGCGGTGAGGCCAAGGAGCGCCTGTCGGGCGACTTGCAATCCATGCAGCGGCTGATCGACCAGCTTTTGTTGCTCGCGCAGGTCAAGGCTGCAGAGACGAGCGACATCCCGCACGAGACGCAGGATCTTGTCCAAATCGGCCGGGAGAGCGTCGCAGCGCTTGCGCCCTCGGCGATCCTTGCCGGCAAGGAACTGGAGTTCGATTGCGTGGACGGCGTGGCGGCGGCCACGGGCTGGCGTGAAGCGATCCAGGCAGGCCTGCGCAACCTTGTCGAGAATGCTCTTCGCGTAACGCCCGCTGGTGGCACAGTGCATGTCATTGCTGGTCCAGGGGCCAGTCTGCGGGTGCGCGACGGTGGCTCTGGGCTGACGCGCGAACAACTCGACATTCTCGTCGAGCGCCATGCTCGGGCAGAAAACGCCAGCCGGTCAGGGGCTGGCCTCGGATTGGCGATCGTTGACCAGATCATGCGCGCCCACGGCGGCGTGCTCGCGACCGATCCCGAACGATGCGAGCTTCGCCTTGAATTCCCCGATCCGGTCAAATGGCCAGGACATCCAGAAAGTGCTTGAGGCGATGATCGATCCTACGAACCAGCCGGACCCTGGCGAGGAAGATTTCGACGCTGCGGCAAAGGCCGCTGTTGCCGCACGCAGCACCTGGGTCAGTGTGGTGGTGAACACCGGCCTTTCCGTGCTCCAGATTGCGGTCGGACTGCTGAGCAAGTCACAGGGTCTGGTCGCTGACGGCATCCATTCCCTGTCCGACCTCATCGCTGATTTCCTCGTGCTTTTTGTCAGTCACCACTCGAAGCAGGAAGCCGATGACCAGCACCAGTATGGCCACCACCGTTTCGAGAATGCCGCATCGCTGGTGCTGGGCTTGCTGCTGGCCGTTGTCGGCGCGGGAATGCTGTGGTCGGCAGTGCTCAAGATCGAACATCCCGAGACCATCGCAAAGGTCGAGGTGACGGCACTCTATGTCGCAGCCAGCGCGCTTGTCGCGAAGGAGCTGCTGTTCCGCTACATGCTGGCGGCCGCCAAGCGGGTCAAATCGAGCATGCTCGTCGCCAATGCCTGGCATGCTCGTTCGGATGCGGCTTCCTCGCTGGTTGTGGGTTTCGGCATTGCCGGGAACCTGATGGGCTATCCGTATCTCGATCCCATTGCTGCGCTCATCGTCGGCATCATGATTCTCAAGATGGGCTGGAAATTTGGCTGGGAAGCTCTGCACGATCTCATGGATCAGTCCGGGAATGCTGAGGAAGTGGCCGCGATTGAACAGACCATTCGCGCCCATGCCGGTGTTATTGGCGTGCACCGGCTGCGCACGCGCAAGATGGGTGACATGCTTACTGTCGATGTCCACATCGACTTGCCAGCTGAGCTGACGGTCAGAGAAAGTCACGGCATCGTTGTAGAGGTCGAGGCCCAGGTCATGGCGCGGCACCGGGTTTTGGGAATGATGACCCACGTTGATCCCGCTTAGTCTCCTCCCAGCGCGAACTGCTAGAAGGGCACGAGCGCTTGGGATCAGTCGTCCTCCCCTCTCCCCTCGTGCTCGCCTTCAGCTTCCCCCTGCGCGCTGCGGTGGCAGCGGACGCAGTTGTCGATGTTGGAAATCCCCTCCTCGCGATGCTCGGCAATGATCTGGGCGGGTTGATGTTCATGGCAGCCATAACAGGTGTAACGCTTGTAATCACCGCGCGGATGGCAGGTCGAACAGGTAGCGTTATGATGGCGGTCGAGAAGGAAGAAGCGTCCATGATCGAATGTCGCCGGCTTCCAGTGGGGCGGCTGGTGGCAGGTTGCGCATGGCGCGGCCTGTCCGAAATGAAGCTGATCGCGTGGAGCCTGGTGGCAGCTTTCACAGCGATTGCGTGCACCGGGCTTGAGGAGCGCGTGATCGAATGAAATCGGTTTGTCACGTGCCAGTGCAGGCCGGGCGTGCTCACTATGGCAGGCCAGGCAATTGGGTTCGCTGAGCGCCTGATGAAAAGCAGGCCGGTCTTTCTCCTTGCGGAGGGGAATTCCCTTGGTTGTGCGCACACCGATATCTGCCAGGGTATGACAAGAGAGGCAGCGGTCCGGCGCCGCGCCGCGCCAAGGTGCATGGCAGGCAAAGCAATCGCTTTCGAGCGAGGCATGGGCGGGCATGAGGTTGCCCGGACTGACCATTTGATGTGGCTTGATGATGCTGAGCGCAACGATGGCGGCCAGAACCAGACTGACCAGGATCAGGAGGGAGCGCTTCATTTCCACCCCCAGAACAGGAATATCGCGGTGATGTGAGCGAGTGCCAGAACAGCGAAAGCCATCGAGATTGGCAGATGGATGGTTCGCCACTTGCGCACTACGCTGGCTGCGAGACTATCCCAGAACAGCCGTTCATCGATCTCGGCCTCCGTTCTGCCTTCATCCCGGAGTGCAGTTCTGGCCTGCTTCAACCAGCGCTGTGATCGTTGAACGAGATATTTGCCCGTCAATCCGCTGACGATGTTCACGACCATTGCGGCGACAGCCAGCCAGGCCAGCATGGCATTGAAGTGAATTCCGGCATGCACGAGCACCAGAGTGGCACCTGCCCAGGCCAGCCACTCATGCTGGCGCAGGAGCCGGACAGGATTTTGGCTGTCGATGACCCCACGCTTGCGCAATGAATGCCGGAACGATGCAAGGATCAGGACCACGCCGGGTATTCCCAGATAGCGTCCGATCCACACCATGCCCGACAGATGCAGAACGAGATCGATCAGCAGCGTGACTGCCGCGAGGGCAATAAGTCTGAGATAAAAGGGCAGGATTTCCTTATGGATCAGGCCGAATTTCATGCGAGTTGTACCTGTCATTGGCCTGAAGCGGCAAACCCTGACGATGCATGCCAATTCGGCCAGGCGACAACCATGATCAGGGTCAATTCGCCTGTCATTCCAGTAACCGGCCACCCCAGAACGGCTTGAGCCTTTCAAGCAAGAGCATTGCCAAGACACTCGCGGCCGCGATGACCCCCATCTCCTGCAACGTGATGCGCGCAAAAGTGAACAGGTTGGCAATCGGGCCAACGAACTGGGTCGTCAGAAGGATCGCCGCCACGCCGCCGAGAACCAATACCAGGGTGGGATTGGGTCTGCCAACGGCCGCCGTGATCGAAGCGCTGAAGTGCCGGTTAATGAGGATGAGACTCGTGATGCCCAAGACGAGCGCGATGAAGGCTGCAGAACGAAGGTGCTCACCGGTGATGCCGGAATGCCAGAAGTAGAGTGTCAGGCCTCCCGTCACAGCAAGCACAGCGAATCCCTGGACCACTGACCAGCCTACAAGCCAGCGGGAGAACAACGGCGTTTCTGCGTGGCGTGGTGGCCGACCCATGACATTCTTTTCGTCCACCTCTGCTTCGAATGCGAGCGAGCAGACCGGATCGATGATCATTTCGAGGAAAGCGATATGGATGGGGCCCATCAGCAGCGGCATCCCCGTCAGCAGCGGCAGCAGGGCAAGGCCGGCAATCGGAATGTGTACCGCAACGATGAAACCCATCGCCTTGCGCAAGTTGTCATAGATACGGCGCCCCATGCGGACGGCCTTGACGATCGAGCCGAAGTCATCGTCGAGCAGCACAATAGCGGCGGCTTCCCGCGCCACATCGGTGCCGCGACCGCCCATGGCAATGCCAATATGTGCAGCCTTGAGCGAAGGGGCATCATTTACCCCGTCACCGGTCATGGCGACAACTTCACCGCTAGCCTTCAGTGCTTCGACCAGTCGCAGCTTCTGCTCAGGCATGATCCGCGCACAAACATTGACCGTGTCAATGCGCTTCCCAAGCTCGGCCTCGCTCATTGCGGCCAACTCGTCGCCGGTCAGAACGTCAGTCCCGGCGATGCCAGCCTGGCGGGCAATGGCAATCGCCGTCTGCGGATAGTCTCCGGTGATCATGACCACCCTGACGCCTGCTTCTCGGCATTGACGGACGGCATCAGGCACCGAGGTTCGCAAGGGATCGGCAAGACCGACCAGTCCTCGGTACGTGAATGCAAAGCCGCGCTGCGACGAGGGCAGATCCCCATCCGACCAGCGAGCATCGGCAACACCGAGCACCCGCAGGCCGTTCCGGGCCATCTCATCGACGGTTCGTTCCAGCTCCCTTTTGTCATCGTCGGACAATCCGCAAAGGGCTGCGATAGCCTCTGGCGCGCCCTTGGTGGCAATGAACCGCTCTTCACCCGGCCGGTTGCTCCCCCAGACGTGAGACATCGCGAGCAGCGACGGGTCCAGCGGATAATGATGATGCAGTGTCCAGCCTGCCTGTTGACGGGCCCTGATCGTTTCGCTCGCGTGTTCATCGCCGAGCTCATGGAAGGCCACTTCCATGGGATCGACTGCCTCCTGCGCGCTGGCGAGAATGCCAAGCTCGGCCAGCAGGTGAAACTCACCCTCTAAGGTGAGGTCCGCCTCCCCGTCATGAACCAGAACACGCCCGTCGGGCAATCGCAGTTCGGCGATGCGCATGCGGTTCTGGGTCAACGTCCCAGTCTTGTCGGTGCACAGCACGGTCGCCGAGCCTAGCGTCTCGATCGCTGAGGCCTGCCGGGTCAGCACCCGCTCCCGGGACATCCGCATGGCCCCCATCGCCATGAAGATGGTGAGCACCACCGGGAATTCTTCTGGTAGCATCGACATGCCAAGCGCAATCCCGGCAAGTGTGGCTTCCAGCCAACTCCCCCGAAACAGGCCGTAGAGAAGAATGGCCAGTAAACTGGCACCAGCACCAATGCCTGCGAACCACAGGACCAGTCGGCGGGTCTGCTGTCTGAGCCGAGGGGCTTCGGTTTCAAGCGTCGAGAGCACCTGGCCGATCCGGCCGATTTCGCTGGCAGGCCCCGTCGCGGTAACACAGCAGAGGCCGCTTCCTCGAATTACAAGCGTTCCGGAATAGACGAAAGGCAGGTCATCGCCCCCTGGGCGCGTCGCAACAGATGGTGCAGCTGGACCGCATGCCGATTTACGCACAGCCACGGATTCACCCGTCAGCAGGGACTCATCGATGTGCAACCCATCGCATTCGGCGAGCCACCCGTCGGCTGGAACCCGATCGCCCTCATGGAGGACCACGAGATCTCCGCGCACCACATCCCGTCCAGCAATGCGTTTGCGTGACCCATCGCGAATGACAACGGCGCGGGGACTGGTCAGATCACGCAAGGCTTCCAGGGCGTGCTCAGTGCGGGCCTCCTGGATGACCGTGATGACGATGGAAAGTCCGGCAAAGCCGACCAGGATCAACGCTTCATGGACGTCGCCAAGCATCAGATAGATCAGGCCGGCGCCAAGCAGCAGCGCCAGCATCGGTTCACGAAGGACATCCAAAATTATGCGGATGAAGGTTCGCTGCCCTTGCCGCGGCAATTCGTTTGGGCCTTCATCGCGGAGCCGCTCTTCAGCTTCAGCTTCAGTCAGGCCATTGACGGAAGGTTCCAACCCAGTTTCCGACGTGTCAGGAAGTGCTTGCGCCATCATCGAATGTCGCTCTCAGACCGGGCCAGCAGCGGGTGCTGTACGCAGGTAAATCAGCCAGTAGACGAGCGCGACAAGGCCTCCGCCACCAACGATATTGCCTGCCGTGACTGGGGCCAAATTCGCCAGCAATGCCAGAACATCGACCGTGCCGTTCTTGTACAGCATTGCGACGGGAAGAAGATACATGTTCGCAACGGAATGTTCGAAGCCAAGCATGACGAACGCTGTGACCGGGGGGACGATCACCATGACCTTGCCCGGCACATTGCGCGCAGCAAAGCTCATCCAGACAGCGAGGCAGACGAGGACATTGCACAAGATGCCGCGCAAGAAGGCCGCGAACGGGCTGATCGCCAGCTTAGAAAGCAGGATACCTTCCGCAGTTGTGCCGACCGAGCCGCCCCCAAGCGTCATCACGCCGGATTGGTGGACTAGAACGGCGGTCGCTACGGCTCCAATGAGATTCCCAACATAAACGATTGTCCAGTTACGCAAAATTGCACCGGTGCTGACCCGACCACTGGCCCAGGCCATGACGACAAGGCTGTTGCCGGTAAAAAGCTCGGCGCCACCTATGATTACCAGGATCAATCCTAGTGAGAACGTCGCACCTCCGAGCAGACGGGTAGGGCCAAAACCAAGCTCACTGCCGGTAATGGCGACCGTGTAGGCCATGGCGCCAAACGCGATGAAAGCGCCTGCCAGAGTGCCAAGTGTCAATGTCGGAAGGAAGCCCAGGCGGGCCTTGCGAATCCCCACCGCCTCGACAAGCTTAGCGATCTTGTCAGGAGCAATGATTTCCAGAGAGTGAGCGTCAGAATCCATTTAATGCCCCTGATTCATGGCTCAACTGTACTCGATCCTATTCGCCTTCAGTAGCTTGATCGACCCGATCTGGCCACGCGCGATCATGACCCATATTCCGTATCGATCCGCGTCATCGCTGAACCCAAGAGCAGTCGGGTCGATTTCGAGATCGAGGAAATCTCCCAGTTCGGCTCGACCCGCAACAATCTCGCTTCAACGGCAGCCGCACTGAACGTGGATGCCTGGTTCGTTCGCGCTGTTGCCAGCTACACATTTGCCCACCCGTGGAAGCCGCGGATTTCAAATGAATACGATCGGGACAGCGGAGACGGACACCGGAAAAATACAGTCGCTTCGACGAGTCATTCGGCAGCGTCGTGCCAACCTGGTCCCTGCTGGGATAGTCGAAGTCTCCACTGCATTTTCCTTGAAAGTTGGATGTTTGAGAAATTGGTGGTCTGACTTCGGCCAGGGCGTGGGGCTCGCCGGCGGCTAACGAAAATTGATCGAAATCTCGAAGGTGAGCGCCGTTATTGGAAGCTCTCCCGGTGGACGCGGGAAGGGAGCGGCCTGGCGCACGGAGCGAAGCGCGATTCTGTCGAGCATAAGGTTCCCGCTGGTGCGCGACACTTGAGCTGCTTCCAGCGTGCCATCTGCTGACAGCCGGAACAGGATCACGGCGGCGCCCTTCACGGTCACGCCGCGAGGGCGGTTCGCATCGATCATCCGCCAGAGCACAGCATGGTATTCCCTGAGTGCAGCATCTGGCTCCCCTGCCGGATGGCGCGGCTCGGTATCCTGCCTTGTCGCTGCGCCTTGGGAAGATCTTCCTGCCTCGGCAGGAGCAGGAGCGGCGGACGATGCGGCAAAGGCAGGCGATTCTGCTGGTGCTGCGCTGATTGCTATCGGCCTGGCCGGGGACGCCGACGATGGCCGTTCCGGCAGTCGCCCATGTCGCTCAGGTCGCAGGGGCGACGCGGGGTCCACTGTCGGTTGATCCGGTGCCAGCGAGATGACCGTCAGCGCGGACGAATGGCCGCTGTGCGGGCCGGATCGATAGTCGAGGATGCTCGCCAGCGTGGCAATCGCCAGCAGGTGTAAGGCGGATGAGGCGCCCAACGCCAGCACGCGGGTGCCGCACCAGGTGCTCGGCAGGAGCACACGTCGATGCTCCTGCCCCATTTCGTCGATCAGCCCGCCATGCCTCATGATCAGAAGCTGATGCCGAGCCCGAAATTGATCGAACGCCCGCGCCCCGGAACTGGCCGCAGCACGCCCGTAGTCTTGTAATCGCCGAGGGACACACCGCCCAAAGGCAGGCTGTAGCCCTTGTCGAACAGGTTTTCGGCTTCGACACTCAATTTCGCCGGGCCAAGGTTATAGGCGAGTCTTAGGTTGACCAGAGCGTAGGCGCTGGTGGCCGGTTCGCGGCGGGTGAGGTCGACGCGGGTCTTTTCCGCCACCCATTCGAGATCGAGCCCGGCCTCGACCGGTCCCTGCCGGTGGTCGAGCGCGACTTTCACATTGAGAGGCATCTGGTGATAGAGCGGCGCCTTGTCGCTCAGGTTCTGACCGTGAACCCATGACAGCGATCCGCTCAGCGTGGTCCCGGCATCCTTGCCTCCGTTCCACAAGGCGATGTGGCCGGAAAGGTCCACGCCATAGAACTCGGCCTTCTGGTTGGCGAACTGAAGTTGCACAAGGGGCGTTGGCATGCCCATCATTGTGGTCAGGTTCCTGACGAAAGCGGCATCGATGTAGTCGTCGACGTGGGTGTAATAGGGCGAGAGCCGCAGGGCCCAGGCATCGTCCGCTCCCTTTAATTCTACCGCCGCGCTGATGGTGTCGGCCCGTTCGGGTTTCAGGTTGAGGTTACCGACATAGCCGTTGCCGTCGCCATACCAGCCGATCATTCGGCTCGACATGGCACCGCGGCCCCAGGTGTAGCGCTCGTAGATGTTGGGCGAACGCGCCTTGTGGGCATAGCCAAGCTCAATCGCGACGCCCTCAGCCGGTGCATAACTGACCAGCGCCGATGCGCTCCAGTTGTTGTCGGTGCGCCCGTGACCCACCGCATTGAAAGCCGTCGCAGCCATGGCATCGTCCATGTTCATCATGGTCGTCGAGTAGGGCTGGACCTGGCCGGTGTTCATCGCGACATGATCAAGTCGTGCGCCGATAACGCTCGAAAGCCGATCGCTCCAGTGGGCTTCCCATTCGGCATAACCGCTGATCCGGTTGCGATGGGCGGCATTGATGTTCACGAACGTGTTCGGCCCCATCATCATGTTGCCGGCGACCGGCGGCCAGTAATCGTTGAGCCACTGGTGATGGTATTCGCCGCCCAGGCGAAGCTTGTCGCGCGGGGACACCGGCAGCTCCAGCTTCAGCGCCGTGCTGAAGGTGTGGACCTCGGTGTTCATCGGCATGGAGCCAGGTAGTTTGTCCTCGAGAAAATTCATTTCGTGGTCGGTGTCGCGGTAGTCGGCGGTGAACTTCACCGATCCCCAGTCGAACTCGCCGTCATAACCCGCGTTCAGGAACCAAGACTTGTTGGAAACCATGTCCATCGCCTGGTTGGCAAAGCCCTCATAGGGCGAGAAGTGGTACCCGCCTTTGAGGCGGAACAACCCGGCGTCACTTTGCATGGCCAGCGCCAGAGCGTGATCGGTCTTGGCATATTCGGTCGAACGGACGCGGCCCAGGTTTCCACCCGCCTTGTACTGCTGCGCCTCGGTGTAGGAGCCAGTATAGGTGGCGCTCAGGTTCGCATTGGCAATCGTGAGTTGGGCCGAACCGCCGAAGCCATCGCCGTTCGAGCGATAGAAGGCGGAAACCTCACCTGACGCCAGCGTGCCGCCATCGGTGGCAAAGCGCGGGCCGGCGCTCTCAACAGCGATGACACCGCCAATGTTGACGCCGCCCATGCTCACGGGCGCCACGCCCGGCACGACCTTGATCGACTGGATTGTCTGCGGCACGGTGTAGGAAAGGGGCGAGTTCATGTCGTTGGGGCAGGCGAAGTCAATCGGACTGCCATCGACTGTGATACGCAACCGCTGTTCGGTAAGTCCGCGCACAACCGGCATTGACGAGAATCCCCCCCCGGAGTTCGCGCTCACTCCAGGCAGCTGGCGCAGCAGATCGGCCGTATCGCTGGTCGAATTCTGGCGGCGCTTGATGTCGCTACGAGACAGCTCCCGCCCCGTTACGGGTGCCGTGCCCACATTGTCGGGGGCATTCGCGGCATCTGCCTCAACCGGCGGAAGCTGGGTCGCTTCCTGGGCATGAGCGGCCAAGGGCAACAGTGCAGACGATGCTACGAGCAGGACGCGCAGTGCAGTGATCTTGGAATTCATTTTATACCTTCCTGAAAAAGACGAATTGGATTGAAGTTATGGTCACACGATCAGCCGCTTGAGTTTCTCAAGCGCAGTCGCGTCGGATTCCTGGTGGTCGATGGTTCCCGAGAACTCGCCCTTGGCGGTCATCAAGTAGATCGCGGCCGTGTGGTCGATGGTGTAGTCGCCGCCCGGCTGCGGCACTTTGGCCGAGAAGACGCCGTAGCCCTTCTTGATCTGCTCAAGCTGGGCATCGGTTCCGGTCAGGCCTATGATCGGCGTGCCGAACAGAGCGACGTAGTTGCCGAGGTCGGCAGGCTTGTCGTGCCCCAGATCGACCGAGACGAAGACGATTTTGAACTTCATGCCGTCCGGCCCGAGCTGCTTTCTCAGCCGAGCCATGCGAGCAAGGCTGGTCGGGCAGACATCGGGACAGCGGGTGAAGCCGAAGAATATTGCATAGGGCCTGCCCGCCAGCGTCTTCTCCGTGACCGTCGAGCCGTCAGGCGCGGTCAGCGTGAACGGCCCACCGAAGGCGTTCGCGTAGCCGCTGGCAGGGTCGCTGGCCCCTGAGCCTCCGCGCGAAACCACGGCAAGCCCTAGTCCACCGGCGACAAGCAGCACCACGAGCCAGATGATCCAGCGCGGCGAGCTGCTGTTCTTCGCCTCCTCCTCGACCGGCTCCATGGGATCAGGATCAATGTCCTGCATGGCCGACCTCCATCGGACCGGTCGAACCGACGGGCTGCACGGCGAATTGCACCGTCACGCTGCCAGCGCGCTGGAAACGAAGCGTCACCGGAAAACGCTCGCCTTGGCGGAGCTGCCGCTTCAGCCCCATAAACATGATGTGAAAGCCGCCGGGCTTCAGTTCGACCGAACCCCTCGCCGGAATGGCGATGCCGCCCATCACCTGACGCATCCGCATCACACCGCCGTCCATCGTCATGGTGTGGAGCTGGACTTCGGCGGCGACCGGAGTGGTGCCGGAAAGGAGGCGGTCCTCGCGGGTTCCACTGTTGGTAATGGTAAGGAAACCGCCGCCCACTGCCTGCCCGACTGCCGTCTCGCGAGACCAGGGATGCTGGGTGGACAGAGGGCCCGCCCGATAGCCATGAGCCACGGCTGCGGTGCCCATCAGGCCGATTGCGGCGCCAAGCGCGAGCGTCTTGGGAGTAATGCCGATCATATGCGATGCTCCGTGTTGGCGGAGCAGGCAGGAACCTCCTGCACGCCAAGTTGATGAGTGGGTTCGATGAGGCCGAGGCCGAACGCGGCGTCAGTGCCGCGCGCAAACATGCACAGGACAATCAGCAGCCAGGTCCTGCGGCGGAAGTGCTGCAACTGCCGGTGCCGTTCATCGGAAACAAAGAGGATACCCATGGTTCAGCACCCCCGCGTCTGTGCGAGGGCAGCCGCCACCAGAGGGGCAACGGCGCGGCGCTCATCGAGGCTGAGGCACCGGCCGAACTCGATCGATCCGTCTCGGCCTCGGAGGTACAGGCGCAGATCGGACGGGCTTCGACCTTCTGCGGCGAGCCTCATCCAGAACGCGGGCAGTTGGATCTGCTGCCCGGCGCTGTCGCGATGACGCACCCTGCCGTTGGCAAGTTCCAGCGTCTCGCTGGCTGGCCGAGACTTGCCATGCCGTTCGAGTGCGAAAGTCAGGCCAGCCATCGCCAGGATCGAAAAGGCGGGGACGAGCCAGTGGCCATGCAAGGCCGGGCCGATACTGGTGACCATGAACAGCATGGCGATGACGCTGAAACAGACCCTCGCGTCCTGCGTCAGGTGCGAGCGGTTCTCCTGCATGTGCAGGATGAGGGGCTTCGAAGCGCCCTGATTAGGCACAGATTCCAGCTTTTCAGGCTGGGGTGCCCAAGGCCGTTCGGATGAACGGCACAGCAATTCGTACATGGGAATGTGCTCCGGCTAGGCCGGTGCACGCACAAAATGGGCGCAGGACCGGCCGGTCCGACAAATCGTTTCAGATTGTCAGATGAGAGCCGGCGGTCCGCGCAGCGGCGGACGGAGGTAGGATACGCGCTTGGGATGGGAGGTTCGGACAGGCGCAAAGCCCAGAGCCAGGATGAAGGCTAGAGCCAGCGCCAGAAGTGCGGGATCGGCACCGGTCATCGAGGCCATCGACAACGACGAGAACGGGCAATCACCCTTGCCCTGCTTGCCCGTCGAGTCGCTGGGTTCGCCCTTCATCGGAATTGCAATCTTCGCGGTCACTGCGTGACCAAGTCCGTCGGTGCAGAGCTGCACCGTCAGTACCTTGGAATTCTGCCCGATCTGAAGCCTGTGGGCACGACGATCTTCATGCACAGAGCAGCCATGACCACCAAAATGGCCACGGCGCGATGTCGCAGAAAGAAGGCGCGCAGCGAACCCGAGCGCGAAAGCTGGAACCCGCTCGAGCAGATCGACGTCCAGGCGATCCGCAGCGACATCGAGCTCGAGGTCGAGGACGACCGGATGGTGCTCAGAACCGAGCGGTTCCGCGAGATCGGCCGCGACCGCGCGGGCCATCCCGAAGTGGGCGAATGCCTGCCCGACAGCTTCGATCTGCGCCACTTTGCCGTGCGCGCGTTCCCCGAACGCTGGGCGCCCTGGGAATGCGCGCGCCTCATCGGTGACATGTTCACCGACAAGCTGCGGTTTCCCTGTCCGACCGCGACCATGCTGTGCCTGGTCTACCCTGATCAGGAGGCAGCCTCGGCGCGCGCGGGCTACAAGTTCATGCGCACCACGAGCCTCAGCCAAACCAAAAGCGCGCGCTTCCTGCCCAAGCTTGCCGACCAGTCGGCCGAGTGGCGGCATGTCCAAAACGAGCTGCAGGCCGGCAAGAAGCTGGTAAAACTGTTCTACGGGCTCACGAGCTATTCGCCGCTCGGCCAAGGCGATGCACATGAGCGGGTGATCAAGGCGATCTTCAAGGCCGCAGGCTGGGATCTCGCCGACGAGCGCTTTCTCCAGCTCCAGGGCCTGGTCGCATCCTTCCCCTTGAGCCTCGCCGATGGGCTGGCGGACGACATGCTCCGCCTGAAGCGCATGCGCACCATGCTCTCGACGACTGCGGCCAATATCGCGCCGATGCAGGGCGAATATCTCGGCCGCGCCGTGCCGCATCTCCTGCTTGTCGGCCGCCGCGGTCAGCCTTTCTGGTGGTCGCCGTTCGAGAACGGGGCGGGCAATCACAACATCGCCATTTGCGGCAAGTCGGGGTCGGGCAAGTCCGTCCTGCTCCAGGAACTGTGCGCTGCCTTGCGCGGCGCGGGAGCCAAAGTCGTCGTGATCGACGATGGCCGCTCGTTCGAGCATTCGGTCAAGCTCCAGGGCGGCCGCTTCGTCGAGTTCACCTTGGCCGCCGGCTTCTCGCTCAACCCCTTCTCGATGGTCGACGATGCCCGGGCGGCAAGCGATGAAGACTACCGGCTCGACTGCTTTGCCATGATCAAGGCGATCATCGGGCAGATGGCGCGGCACGATGACAAGCCAAGCGATACCGAGCGCGGCCTCATCGACCGGGCGGTCACGACGGTCTGGGATACGCTCGGCAGCGGCGGCAGCATCGACGATATCGCGGCGGCGCTCGAAACCGGTGGCGGAGAGCTTGGGGCAAACCTGGCGACCGCCATCGCGCCCTATTGCCGCGGCGGCAGCTACGGGGGGTTCTTTTCCGGGCAGGCCAGCTTCGCGCTCGACGATGATTTCACCGTCTTCGAGATGAGCGACCTTGCGAGCCGCGAGGAGCTGAGGAGCGTCGTCCTCTCGGCGATCATGTTCATGACCGGCCAGGCCATGACGCGCACGTCGCGCGCAACGCGCAAGCTGCTGCTGATCGACGAGGCCTGGTCGATGCTGCGGGGCGGCTCGATGGGCGAGTTCGTCGAGACCTATGCCCGCACCGCGCGCAAATATGGCGGCGCGCTCGCGACCGCCACCCAGTCGCTCAACGACTACTACAAGTCGGACGGCGCCCGCGCCGCGCTTGAGAACAGCGACTGGATGCTGATCCTTCAGCAGAAGGCCGAGACGATTGCCGATTTCCGGCAGAGCGCCCGGCTCGACATGGACGATCGCACCGAGACCCTGATCCGGTCCCTGAAGCGCTCGGGCGCGGAATATTCCGAGATCTTCATCAAGGGCCCGGAGACCGAGGCGATTGGCCGTCTGGTGCTCGACCCGCTTTCGGCGACGATCTTCTCGTCCGACCCTGACACTTACGCTGCGATCCAGGCGCTCGAGGCCCGCGGCATGCCGCTGGCCGATGCGATCCGCAAGGTTGCGGGTCTGCCGCTGGGAGAGCGCTGATGGCCTTTCACCAGACGCCTTTCGACCACATCGGTGTGTGGTCGCCGCCGCAGCGCCTGCTGCCCTTTCTGCAGGGGACATGCTTTGTCCTCATCGAGGCCTCGCGCTTTGCTGTCTCGACCCTGCTGATCGTGCTCGGGCTGCCGCTCTTTGCGTTTCTGTTCCTCGCGGGGTGGGACTTGGGGCTGCTGTTCGCGCAGCTTGCCAATCTTGCCGACCACTACCGCGAGGCGGACGCAATTCGGCGGATCGCCTTCTCGCAAGACCTTCAGGGTGTGTCAACACCGGGATAAAAACGGGCCAGGCACCGGTTTAAAAAGGGGCCAGTTGGGTTGAATAAAAAGCCCCATGGTTGAGGCTGGACAGCAT
>DQVI01000036.1 GCA_015661825.1 Novosphingobium capsulatum | reverse complement strand
CTCGCGCGGGGGCAGCGGCGGCGGCTTTGGCGGCGGCCAGCCCTCGGGCGGTGGCAGCACCTGGAACCAGGGCGGCGGCGGTGGTTTCGCCGACGATCTGGACGACGATATTCCGTTCTGATCGGCTGTTTACCGACAGAAAAAGGGGCCTTCCGGGCCCCTTTTTTGTGACTGGGTGGGGGTCAGCGGCCGCAGGCGTCGTAATAGCCGGCGCGGCAGTCGGCGACGGCGCGGCGCCAGTCGGCCAGGTCGCGGCGGTATTGGGCCTGGGCATCGGCATAGCTGTCGGCGTCTTCGTAGGAGCGGGTGCTCGATGCTTCCCATTCGCGGGCCTGGCGGGCGTCGCGCTTGCGCACGTAGTCGAGCTGGGCCTGGTTCATGCGGCGGATCGTTTCGTGGTCGCGGGCGCGGGCGGCGGCGCTGCGCATCGTGCGGTCGTTGGGATCGTCGGCGTGGGCGGCAGCGGGAAGGCACGCGGCCAGAAGGCCTGCGCAGAGCAGCGAATGAAGTTTCATGGGTTCTTACAAGTCCCTCATGGAGCGGGCAAAACGCTCCCGATGAGGCGTGTCCTATCAGGGATGGGGCGGGGTGGAACAGCGCTCTTGCGACGAGCTGTTCCACCGTTTGCCTCAGGTTCCGCGCGTGTCGCCGTAGAGGTGGATGTGGAGGCGATCCGTCATCCGCCAGCCGTGGTCGAGCGCGGTGGCGCACAGCCACTTTTCGCGGGTGCGCAAGGTTTCGCTGTCGGTGCCTTCTGGCATCACGAACAGGCGGTCTCCCGCAATGCCATAGGTCGCCTGTAGCGCAGCGACTTCCTCGCAATCCGCCGGGGTGGCCACGACGAACTTGAAGAAAGCACGGGGGTTTTGCGCCCATGCGGCCAGCCGCTCGGGGATCAGCGCGAGGTCGGCCGGATTGCCCGAATGGGAAAGCTTGGGGCTGACATTGTACTGGTCGATCAGCGCGTCGATGGCCGGGGGCGGGGCCACCGTGCCATTGGTCTCGATCTCGACATGGAGCGTGGGGCGCGCCGCCTTGAGCGCGGCGAGCACGCGGGCCAGCGCCGGGGCCTGCAACAGCGGCTCGCCCCCGGTCACGACCAGCCGGTCTTGCGGGAAGGCCAGCAGGCGGTCGATCACCTCGGCTTCTTCGAGCACGAGCTGGTTGGCCTCCCGCGCGAAGGACAGGCCATCGCGGTGGGGGCGATTGTCGCCGGTAAAGCGCCAGGTATAGGCCGTGTCGCACCAGTGGCAGGCCAGGTTGCAGCGCGAAAGGCGCAGGAACAGCGAGGGGCGGCCCATTGAGGGGCCTTCGCCTTGCAGCGACGCGAAGATTTCCGGTTCGCCCGGTGTGGTGGTGGCGAGAGCTAGGGTCATGGCCAAAGCCCCTCCACCAGCCTGCGGCTGGTCCCCCTCCCCATTGCATGGGGAGGATCTGGTTCCTCCCCGCGGGGCGGGGAGGGGGACCGCCCGCGCAGCGGGTGGTGGAAGGGCATTTCCTTAGCCCAGCCGCGCCAGCGCGGCGGCGAAGCGTTCGGCTTCGGCGCTGTGGTGGGCGTGGTCGGCGCGGGCCTTTTCGACCGCTTCGGGCTTGGCGCGTTCGACGAACGAAGGGTTCGACAGGCGCCCGTCGAGCGCCTTGGCTTCCTTCTGTGCGGCGGCCAGCGCCTTTTCGAGGCGGGCCTTTTCCGCCGCGATGTCGATGATCCCTTCGAGCGGCACCACCAGCGTCGCATCGCCAGCCACGATCTGCATCGCCGCGCCCGCCGGGGCCGGGGCGAACGTGATCCCGGTCAGGCGGGCAAGGCGCTCGATGGCTGCCGGGTTGGCGGCGATGATCGCGGCGGTGCGCGCGCTCGGCTCGGCCAGGAAGGCGTCGAGGCGGGCGCCCGGCGCGATGCCGAGTTCGTTCTTGGCCGTGCGCAGCGAGGAGACCAGCGCGATCAGCCATTCGACTTCGGCCTTTGCGTCCGCATCCACGCTGGCCTGCGGGGCGGGCCAGCGCGCGACGATCAGGTCATTGGCGCGCGGGGCCTCGCTGCTGGCCATGGCATGCCACAGCTCTTCGGTGACAAACGGCATGAACGGGTGAAGCATGACCAGAATCTGGTCGAGCACCCAGCCGGCCACGGCGCGGGTTTCGGCGTCGAACGAGCCCTTGATCAGCTCGATGTACCAGTCGCAGAAAGTGTTCCACGCGAACTGGTAGATGGCGTTGGCAGCCGCATCGAAGCGCAAGTCGGCCATGGCCTGGTCGATCTGGGCGAGGGTCTCGACCACTTCGCCCACGATCCAGCGGTTGACCGCGCTCGTCGCCACGGGGGCTTCGAGGCTGGCCGAGCCGGTGATCCCGTTCGACTGGCAGAAGCGTGCCGCGTTCCACAGCTTGGTGGCAAAGTTGCGGTATCCTTCGACCCGCTTCTCGTCCATCTTCACGTCGCGGCCCTGGCTTTCCATGGCGGCCATGAAGAAGCGCAGCGCGTCGGCGCCATACTTGTCGATCAGGCCCAGCGGATCGACCACGTTGCCCTTCGACTTCGACATCTTCTGCCCGTCGGCCGCGCGCACGAGGCCGTGGAGATAGAGCCGCTTCCACGGCACTTCGTTCATGAAGTGCAGCCCCTGCATGGCCATGCGCGCATCCCAGAAGAACAGGATGTCGAAGCCGGAAACCAGCAGGTCGTTGGGGTAGTGGCGCTTGACCATCTCGGTTTCATCGGGCCAGCCGAGCGTGGCGAACGGCCACAGCGCCGAGGAGAACCACGTGTCGAGCACGTCGGCATCGCGCTTGAGCGGCTTGTTGCCGGCCAGCGCCCGGGCTTCTTCCTCGGTCTCGGCGACGTAGGGGGTGCCTTGCTCGTCATACCACGCCGGGATCTGGTGGCCCCACCAGAGCTGGCGCGAGACGCACCAGGGCTGGATGTTTTCCATCCAGTTGAAGAAGGTCTTTTCCCACGACTTGGGCACGATCTCGATCGCGCCCGAGCGGACGGCCTCGATCGGCTTTTGCGCGAGAACTTCCGCGTTCACATACCACTGGTCGGTCAGCCAGGGTTCGATGACCACGCCGCCACGGTCGCCGAACGGGGTCTGGATCGTGCGCGGTTCGGCGTCGAGTTCCTGCTCCTCGCCGTCCTTGGTCTTGACGACATGGGGCACCAGCAGCCCTTCGGCCTTGAGGCGATCCACCACGGCCTGACGCGCGTCGAAGCGGTCGAGGCCCAGGAATTCAGCCGGGATCAGGCCATCGGCGGTCTGGATCACGCGGGCTTCGGCGTCGAGCATGTTGAGCATGTCGGCGGCCTTGATGCCGGCGCGGCGGCCCACGTCGAAGTCGTTGAAATCGTGACCCGGCGTGATCTTGACCGCGCCCGTGCCCAGTTCGGGATCGGCGTGTTCGTCGGCCACGATGGGAATGCGGCGCCCGGTGATCGGCAGGATGATGTGCTTGCCGATCACGCTCTTGTAGCGGGCGTCCTCGGGGTGGACGGCCACGGCCATGTCGGCCAGCATCGTTTCCGGGCGCGTGGTGGCGACCACGATATGGTCGGCCCCGTCATCGAGGCGAACGCCGTCGGCCAGCGGATAGCGGAACCGCCAGAAGCCGCCCTTGACCTCGCGCGTTTCGACTTCGAGGTCGGAAATCGCGGTCTTGAGCTTGGGGTCCCAGTTCACCAGCCGCTTGTCGCGGTAGATCAGGCCCTGATTGTAGAGGTCGACGAAGACCTTGACCACCGCGCGGGTGAAGTGCGGGTCCATCGTGAACTGTTCGCGGCTCCAGTCCATCGAGCAGCC
Source organism: Novosphingobium capsulatum (assembly GCA_015661825.1). Classification (GTDB taxonomy): domain Bacteria; phylum Pseudomonadota; class Alphaproteobacteria; order Sphingomonadales; family Sphingomonadaceae; genus Novosphingobium; species Novosphingobium pituita. The sequence continues at coordinate 23,992 of DQVI01000036.1, read as the reverse complement.
CAGACGGCGCAGCTGGCGCGTGATCGTGCCGCCGCTTTCCGCCTTCCATTCCCACACTTTGGCGATGAACTCCTCGCGGGTGTGGTTGGTGCGCTTGTCACCGGCGGCTTCGAGCTGGCGCTCGACGACCATCTGCGTGGCGATGCCCGCATGGTCGGTGCCGACCACCCACAGGGCGTCCTTGCCCTTGAGGCGCTCGTGACGGATCACGATGTCCTGAAGCGTGTTGTCGAGCGCGTGGCCGATGTGGAGCGAGCCGGTTACGTTGGGCGGCGGGTTTACGATGGTAAACGGCTGGGCCTGCGGGCGCTCGGGACGGAACAGGCCGCCTTGCTCCCAATGCTGGTACCAGCGCGCCTCGATGGCACCCGGTTCAAAGGTCTTGGCCAGCTGGTCCTGGCCCGATTCCGGCTGAAGATTGGTCTCGCTCATGGGGTGGCGCCTTGCCATCTGGCGGGCTTCCTCGCAACCATGATCGCCGCTGTTGCGGGAACAGAACAGGGCATTGCCGTGTTTGAACGCATGTGCAGCACTTGTAGCCCCCCACATTTTCCCCCATGAAGCGGGAAGGATGAGAGCCTTAGCCGAATTCACCATGGAACCTGGCCAGGGCGGCGAGGGCACCACGCTGGTCTTGCGCGGCCCCATGGTCGTGTCTTCGCTGGGGGCGATCGACCACAAGCTGCGCCAGATCGACGAGGCGGTGGCCACCATCGACCTTGCCGGGGTGGACCGCATGGACACCGTGGGCGCCTGGATCGTGTTGCGGCTCTCGCGCCAGTTTGACGCAAAGGTCGCCAATGGCCGCGAGGAGGCCACCCGCCTGATCGCGGCGCTTGAGGAAACCGAGGAAAACACCCAGAGCCTGAGCCCTCCGCGCCTGCCCCTGATCCAGCGCGTCCCCTCGCAAGTGGGCGAAGCGGTGGTCGACATGGCGCGCGGCACCGTGCAGGTCATCGGGTTCCTCGGGCTGGTCGTTTCGGGGATGGGCACGATGCTGCGCCATCCGCGTGCGTTCCGGGGCAAGGCGCTGGTCCACCAGATGGAACTGGTCGGCGTCAATGCGCTGGCCATCGTGGGCCTGATGAGCTTTCTGGTCGGCGTGGTGATCGCCCAGCAGGGCGCGGTCCAGCTCCAGCAGTTCGGCGCCGAAATCTATACCGTCAACCTCGTGGGGCGCCTGACCTTGCGCGAACTGGGCATCCTGATGACCGCGATCATGGTCGCGGGCCGTTCGGGCTCGGCCTTTGCCGCGCAGTTGGGCACGATGAAGCTGACCGAGGAAGTCGATGCCATGCGCACCATCGGCGTCTCGCCCACGCAGGCGCTGATCCTGCCGCGCATTCTGGCCACGATGCTGATGCTGCCCTTGCTGGGCATCTATTCGGCCGCGCTCGGGATCGTGGGCGGCGCGTTTCTTGCCTCGCTCACGCTGGGCATTCCGTTCCTCACGTTCCTCGCGCGCATTCAGGAAGTCGTGCCGCTGCACGATGTCTGGGTGGGGCTGGTCAAGGGGCCGGTGTTCGGGCTGATCGTGTCGGTGGCGGGCTGCTATCAGGGCATGCAGGTCAAGAACGACGCCGAGGAAGTGGGCACCCGCACGACCGCCGCGGTGGTCATGGCGATTTTCATGGTGATCGTGCTCGACGCGTTCTTCGCGGTCTTCTTCACCAAGATCGGCTGGGGATGAGCGCGATGGACGACACGCAGGCGCCGCCGCCCGAGGCTCAGGCCGAAGCCGCCGTTGCTTCCGCCCCCGAACCGGCCCAGTTGCAGCCGGCCCAGCTACAGCCGGCCCAGTTACAGCCGGACGAGCAATTCCCCATCCGCGTGCGCGGGCTGGTCAACCGTTTCGGCAGCAACACGATCCACGAATACCTCGATCTCGACGTGCGGCGTGGCGAAATCCTGGGGGTGGTGGGCGGATCGGGCACCGGCAAGTCGGTGCTCATGCGCTCGATCATCGGGCTCCAGATTCCCGAAGAAGGCTCGATCGAGGTGCTCGGCCGCTCGATCACCGATGCGCGCGACGATGCCGATATCGACATACGCAGCCGGTGGGGCGTGCTGTTCCAGGGTGGCGCGCTGTTCTCGACACTGACCGTGGGCGAGAACGTCGAAGTTCCCCTGCGCGAGTTCTATCCCGAGATCACCGACGACCTGCGCGGCGAGATCGCGCGCTACAAGGTGCTGCTCTCGGGTCTTCCGGCCAATGCCACCAACAAATACCCTTCCGAGCTTTCGGGCGGCATGAAGAAGCGCGCCGGCCTTGCCCGTGCGCTCTCGCTCGATCCCGAGCTGCTGTTCCTCGACGAACCGACCGCCGGGCTCGACCCCATCGGCGCCGCCGCGTTCGATACCCTGATCGCCGATCTTCAGGCCACGCTCGGCCTCACCGTGTTCCTGATCACCCACGACCTCGACACGCTCTACGCGATCTGCGACCGCGTGGCCGTTCTGGCCGACAGGAAAGTGATCGCGGTGGGCACGATCCCCGAACTGCTGGCCACGGATCATCCGTGGATCCAGGAATATTTCAACGGGCCGCGCGGGCGTGCGGCCAAGGATGCACAGGACCGCGATGCGGACCGGACGGGGCCATCGGGCACCACGGGCAAACAGGACTAAGCGATGGAAACGCGGGCAAACCATATCTGGGTCGGTGCCATCACCCTGCTGCTGCTGGTGGGGGCGGCCGTTCTGACCGTCTGGATCGCACGGCTCAACCAGCACGAGCAGAACGAGTACGACATCTTCTTCAAGCAGTCGGTCGACGGGCTGGCCAAGGGCTCGGAAGTCTCGTTCTCGGGCGTGCCGTCCGGCCAGGTCAAGGACATCGAGCTGTGGGAGAAAGACCCCGAGTTCGTGCGCGTGCGCATCGCCATCGACAAGCGCGTGCCGATCCTGATGGGCACGACCGCCAGCCTTCAGGGCAGCTTTACCGGCGTTTCGACGGTCCAGCTGGCAGGGGCCGTCAAGGGCGCCCCCCCGATCGACCAGCCGGGGCCCGATGGCGCCCCGGTGATCCCGACCAAGCGCTCGGGGCTGGGCGAGATCCTCTCGAACGCGCCGCTCCTGCTCGAACGTCTCGCCACGCTGACCGAGCGGCTGACCATGGTGCTGTCCGACAAGAACCAGAAGTCGATCGAGAACATCCTCGCGCATACCGACAAGATGACCGCCAACCTCGCCGATGCCTCGCCGCAGGTCCAGCGCACGCTGGCCGAGCTGCAATCGACGCTGCGCCAGGCGACCTACACGCTCGCCGCCTTCGAGAAGGTGGCCGGTTCGGCTGACCAGATGCTCAACGACCAGGGCAACGGTCTGGTCCAGCAGATGCGCACGACGCTCAAGTCGGTGCAGGGCGCGGCGGACGCGCTCAACGCGACGGCCACCTCGGCCCAGCCCGGCCTCCACCAGCTCAACGACAAGACCCTGCCTGCCGCCGAAGCCGCCATGCGCGATCTTCAGGCGACCACCCGGTCCTTGCGCGAGGTGACCGACCGTATCAACGACCGCGGTGTCAGCAGCATCGTGGGCAGCGCCAAGCTGCCCGACTACAAGCACTGAGCGCGCCATGGGGAGTTTGCACATGATGTCCCGTTTGATCCCCGGCGCGAGCCGTCTGGCTCTTGTTGCAGGTGCCGCGCTCGCCCTGTCGGGCTGTGTCAGCATCGGCACCAAGGCCCCTGACAGCCTGATCGCGCTCACGCCCGAGGCCAGCCTGCCGGCCGGCGAGGGGGCTTCGGGCACGCTGGCCAGATCGGTCGTGGTGATGGAGCCTTCGGCAGACGCGCGCATTGCGGTGCTGCGTGTGGCCGTGCAGGTCGATCCGACCAATATCGCCTATCTCAAGGATGCCCAGTGGGTCGAGCGCCCCTCGCGCCAGTTCCAGCACCTCGTGGCCGAGACCCTGCGTGCGCGGGCCGGAACGCTGGTGGTCGAGGGCGATGTCGACAGCTGGCAGCAGCGCCTGTCCGGTCGGCTTCTGGCCATGGGCTACGACGTGCCCAGCCACAGCGTGGTGGTCCGCTTCGACGCGGTCAAGGAAACGCCGGGCGGCCACATGGAAACCCGCCGCTTCGAGAGCGTGATTCCCCACGTCGGCGACCACGCCAAAGCCATCACCCCGGCCATCAACCACGCCGCCAACGACGTGGCGCGCCAGATCGTCGCCTGGCTGGGCTGACCGTTACACGCCCCCCGCGCAAGGCTGGCACGGGGGGCGAGTCCGCAAGGTCTGCACAGGGCCGCAAGGCCTGCATGGGGCGTGGCTTGTCCGCGCCCTTTTTTGCCGTCCACGCGGATTTGATCTGGCGCACAGACACCCCCGCACGGCAGGCCTAGAGCGATTCCACCACGAGAGATCGCGCGATAGTCCGCCGCGCGGCGATCTTCCCGAGGCGTTGTACGCACCGTCCAAGGAGGTCAGAACCATGCCGTTTTTCACTCGTCCGCTCGTCGCTGCCGCCTGTGCCTTGGCCCAGCCGCTTGTCGTCCTGCCGCTGGTGGCCGCGCCTGCGCCGGCTCTTGCTTCGACTCATGCCGGATCGGCTGATGCCCAGGCCATGCTCGCCCGCGCCGTGGCCGAGCTTCAGGGCGTCGGCCCGGCCCGCGCCTTTGCCGAATTCAATGCCCAGCAGGGCCCGTTCCACGACAAGGACCTCTACGTCTTCGTGTTCAGCCTCGACGGGCGTTACGAGGCTTCGGGCGCCGATCCGCGTCTGGTTGGCACCAGCGTTGCCGAAATGACCGATGCCGAGGGCACGCCGCTGGTGCGCCAGATGATGACGCTGGCCAATGCCAAGGGCGCGGGCCGGGTCGATTACGTCTGGCTCAACCGCAATGACAACCGCGTCGAGCACAAGCGTTCGCTCGTCCAGCGTGTGGGCAACCACATCGTCGGCGTGGGATATTATGCCGGCTGAACAGGGGCATGAACGGGAGGAGATGAACGGGAGGCGGGCACAATAGCGCCCCTCGTGTGTTTGCAGGAATGGTCCCGCCCGCGCCCGTGGTGCGCGCGGGAGAGGATGCAGACACAAGAAGGGTTCTCTTGTCCGCCAATCGGTTTTCCCGTTCATCCCGTTCAGGACACCAGCGTTCCGGGCCGCAGCGTTCCGGGCAACTGTCCCGCGCCATCGGTATTTCCCGCGTGCTGTGCATCATGGGCATCGTCTATGTCCATGCGTGGACGGGGCTCTATGGCCCGTCGCTCAGCGCGCTGGCCGATACGCCGCAAGGCTTGCTCCGCTGGGGCCTGATCGAGTTGCTCGGGCGCAGTTCGGTGCCCTTGCTCAGCATGATTTCCGGCTGGCTGGTCGGGCCCTCGCTGGCCCGGCGCGGCTGGCGGCGGTTTCTGGCCGGCAAGGTGCGGGCCGTGCTCGTGCCGATGGTCGCGTGGAACCTGATCGCGATTGTGGTGGTTTCGGGCGCGGCGCTGGCCGGGTGGCTCTATGCCCCCCATCCCGAGGCGCTGAATCTGGCGGCGCTGGACTGGCTGGCCAACGAGCTGCTCGCGTTTCGCGCGCCCAACGAGATCAACGTGCAGATGCCGTTCCTGCGCGACCTGTTCGTCTGCCTCGTGGCAGCGCCCCTGCTGGTGCGGGCGCGCACGCCGCTGCTGGGGGCCATCGCGCTGATGGCTCTGGTCTGGAGCCTCTTTGCCGGGGGCCTGCCCTGGGGCTTTTACGTGTTGCAGCGGCCCTCGATCCTCGCGTTCTTCGTGCTGGGCATGCTCGCCCGCCGGGGGGATCTGGCTGCGCGGGTGGGGGGCTGGCCGCTGGGGGGGCTGGTCCTGCCCTATCTGGCGATGGCCGGGCTCAAGATCTGGCTGGAAGTCTTCGATGCGGCGGAGGAAGCGGCGCATCCGCTGGTCTTCGCGCTGGCCGATCTGGCCATGCGCGCGGCCACGGCGCTGTGTTTCTGGGCGCTGGCGTGGCGGCTGGCCGGGGAAGGGCGGATGGAGCGGCTTGGTGATGGCCTCCTGCGGGCCGAGCCATATGTGTTCCTGATGTTTTGCGCGCACCTGATCCTGATCTGGTGCGCCGGGCCGGCCATCGGCCAGATCACCGGCCCGCTGGGGGCACCGGCCTATCCGCTGTTCCTGCTCGGGCAGCCGGTGCTGGCGCTGGGCGGGGCGGTCGTGCTGGGCCAGGCCTTGCGCCGCGTTCATCCGGGGCTGGCGCGGGTGCTGAGCGGCGGGCGCCTCGAATAGGGCGCGAATTTGCCCACAGGCGGCACGGACGCGGGCGCGTTTACAGAGGTTCCGTTTTGTTCACGGTGTTGCTACACCTTGTCTCCCATGGCCGATGATCTGACAGACCCCTTCGACGCATCCGATCCGTTCGACTCGATTGTCGATGCCCCGTTCGATTCCGCGCTGTCGGAACGCTATCTGGTCTATGCGCTCTCGACGATCACCGCGCGCTCGCTGCCCGACTTGCGCGACGGGCTCAAGCCGGTCCACCGCCGCCTGCTCTGGGCCATGCGGCAATTGCGCCTCGACCCCACCAGCGCGTTCAAGAAATCGGCGCGCGTGGTCGGCGATGTCATCGGCAAGTACCACCCCCATGGCGACGCCTCGGTCTACGATGCGATGGTCCGCCTCGCGCAGGATTTCGCGCTGCGCTATCCGCTGGTCGAGGGGCAGGGCAACTTCGGCAATATCGACGGCGATAACGCCGCCGCCTACCGCTACACCGAAGCCCGCCTGACCGCGACGGCCACCCGCCTGATGGCCGGGCTCGACGAAGGCACGGTCGATTTCGTCCCCACCTACAATGGCGAAGAGCAGGAACCGGACATTTTCCCCGGCCTCTTCCCCAACCTGCTGGCCAATGGTGCAAGCGGGATCGCGGTGGGCATGGCCACCAACATCCCCAGCCACAATGTCGCCGAGATCGTCGACGTTGCGCTGATGCTGATCGACAATCCGCAGGCCGATCATGCCCAGTTGATGGAGGTGTTCCACGGCCCTGATTTCCCCACCGGGGGCGTGGTCGTCGACAGCCCGGCGCTGATCTCTTCGGCTTACGAGACCGGGCGCGGCTCGCTGCGCGTGCGCGGGCGCTTTTCGACCGGGCGCGACGAGGCGGGGCAGTGGGAAGAGACCGGCATCGAGAAGCTGGGCAGCGGCCAGTGGCAACTGGTCGTCTCGGAAATTCCCTACATGGTCCAGAAGGGCAAGCTGATCGAGCAGATCGCCGCCCTCATCGGCGACAAGAAGCTGCCGATCCTCGAAGACGTGCGCGACGAGAGCGACGAGCATATCCGCATCGTGCTCGTGCCCAAGAGCCGCAATGTCGATCCCGACCTGCTCAAGGAATCGCTCTATCGCCTGACCGACCTTGAATCGCGCTTCGGCCTCAACCTCAACGTGCTCGATGCCCAGCGCACCCCCGGCGTGCTCGGCCTCAAGGATCTCGTTCAGGAATGGGTGATCAGCCAGATCGACATCATGCTGCGCCGTGCGCAGCACCGGCTCGACAAGATCGCCGCGCGGCTCGAACTGCTCGAAGGCTATATCATTGCCTATCTCAACCTCGACCGGATCATCGAGATCATCCGCACCGAGGACGAGCCCAAGCCGGTCATGATGGCCGAATTCGGCCTGACCGACCGCCAGGCCGAGGCGATCCTCAACATGCGCCTGCGCTCGTTGCGCAAGCTTGAGGAAATGGAACTGCGCCGCGAGCACGACGCTTTGCTGGCCGAGCAGGACGAGCTGAACAAGCTGCTCGAAAGCCCGGCACGCCAGCGCACGCGCCTGAAGCGCGAACTGGCCGCCTTGCGCAAGGACTATGGCCCCGAAACGGTGCTGGGCCGCCGCCGCACCACCATTGCCGAGGCCGCGCCCACCCGCGAATTCTCGATGGACGCGATGATCGAGAAGGAGCCGGTCACCGTCGTCCTTTCCGCGCGCGGATGGATTCGCGCGGCCAAGGGTCACCTGCCGCTCGATACCGAGTTCAAGTTCAAGGAAGGCGACGGCCCGGCCTGGGTGCTCCACGCGCAGACGACCGACAAGCTGCTGGTCGCGCTCGACACCGGGCGGTTCTATACGCTGGGTGCCGACAAATTGCCCGGCGCGCGCGGCTTTGGCGAGCCGATCCGCACGATGGTCGACATCGACCCTGATGCCCATATCGTCGCGCTGGTCGTCTATCGCCCCAAGGGCCAGCTTCTGCTGGCAGCCAACAGCGGGCGCGGCTTCGCGGCGGAAATGGACGAGCTGCTCGCCGAAACACGAAAGGGGCGCGGCGTCGTCTCGACCAAGCCGGGCGTCCAGCTCAAGATCGTGCGCGAGATCGCGCCCGAGCACGACCATGTCGCGGTCATGGGCGAGAACCGCAAGCTGGTGATCTTCGCGCTCTCCGAAGTGCCGATCCTGGCCAAGGGGCAGGGGGTTACGCTGCAACGCTATCGCGATGGTGGGTTGTCCGACGCGATCACGCTCAGGCTTGAAGACGGCCTGAGCTGGACAATGGGCGGCGACACCGGGCGCACCCGCGTCGAAAAGGACCTGCTCCCGTGGAAGGTCGCACGCGGCGCAGCCGGGCGCCTGCCCCCGGTCGGATTTCCGCGCGACAATACGTTTTAAGCCAAGCCCCTCCACCGCCCGCTACGCGGGCGGTCCCCCTCCCCATTGCATGGGGAGGACCAGATCCTCCCCATGCAATGGGGAGGGGGACCATGCGCAGCATGGTGGAGGGGGGCATGGTGGAGGGGCAATATCCCGCCATATCGGCCCGGCTTCCACCTTGCCGAGCCCCCACCGCCCCCGCATCCTCCCCCAATGCCCGGCCCTGTCCAGCGCGCCCGCGCCCTGCGGCGCACGATGTCGCTTCCCGAAGTCCTGCTGTGGCAGGCGCTGCGCCGGGGGCAGGCGGGCCTCCGCGTTCGTCGTCAGCATCCGATGGCGTGTTATGTCCTCGATTTCTGGTGCCCGGCGGCGCGCGTGGCTATCGAGGTGGATGGGGTCGTGCATGAAACCCGCGACCGGGCCTTGCTTGATGCCGAACGCGACCGCTGGCTGGCGGCGCAGGGCATCACCGTGCAGCGTATTGCGGCTCGCGCCATTCTGGCCGACCCGGTTGGCGTCGCGCAGGCGATTGCAGACTTGTGCCGGGCTCAAGCCCCTCCGTCAGCCCTGCGGGCTGCCACCTCCCCATTGCATGGGGAGGATATTTGATCCTCCCCGCTTGGCGGGGAGGGGGACCGCCCGCGCAGCGGGTGGTGGAGGGGCAAAAGTCACCGCACCTCCTCCACCAGCCAGTCATGAAACTTGACCAGCCCGGCATGTTCGCGCCAGTCGGGCCGCAGGACGAGGTAATAGCGCCCTTCATCGACCAGCGCGGTCTCGAACGGGGTGACCAGCACGCCAGACTCCAGCTCGGGCTCGATCAGGAAGCGCGGCAGCAGCGCTGCGCCCGATCCGGCGGCGGCGGCCTGGGCCAGCATCAGGAACTGCTCGAAATTGGGCCCCTTGAGCGGGGGCAGGCCCTCGATCCCTGCTGCCGCGAACCAGCGGTTCCACGCCTGTCGGCGCGAGGTCTGGAACAGGAGCGGCTTGTCCAGCAGGTCGGCGGGGGCCCTGATCCCTTCGGCGCGCAGCCAGTCCGGCGCGCAGGCGACCACGGCCTGTTCGGTGAACAGGGGGACCATCTCCGCATCGGCCCAGTCCGCCGCGCCGAAGTGGATCGCGGCATCGAAACGCTCCTCGCGCAAGTTGAAGGGGAACGAGCGCGCGGCGAAATTGACGGTCAGTTCGGGGTGGCGCGTGGTCAGCCCCGGCAGGCGCGGGGCCAGCCAGCGCATGCCGAAGCTGGGCAGGGTGGCGATGGCCAGATCGCGGCGGCTGCCCCGGTCCATGGTCTTGATCGTGGCCTGACGGATGCGGCGCAGCGCCGGTTCGATGTCTTCGAGATAGGCGCGGCCCGCCTCGTTGAGGGTGACGCGCCGCCCGTGGCGGGTGAACAGCGGGGTTTGCAGGCTTTCTTCGAGCAGGGCGATCTGGCGGCTGACCGCGCTCTGGGTCAGGCCGAGGTGCTCACCCGCGCGCGAGAAGCCGCCTTCGCGCGCGGCGCTCGCGAAACAGGCCAGAGCTGTCATCGAAGGGAGTTCCCGGCGGGAGTCGCTCATTCCAAAACCTGATCTACAGATGACACATCGCCGTTTTGAGGCGCTGCTTTCCTAGCATAAACAGGGGCCAGCAACGATACTAGATCGAAAGGTCGCATAATGCAGCATTCCGCAACCATCGAACTTGCAGGCAGTGGCGACCTTGTCGAAAATGTCCTGGGACGCGACCGTGCCGAGCAGATTCGTGCGCTCGCCGCGCCGATGGTTCCGGTAGGGGCCCATGCGCCGGTCAATGGTGTCGATGCCTTGCGCTTTGCCGAGGCGCTCAATCTCGTGCTGTTCGCCGATCTGATCGACCGCGTGCCCGAAGGGGCGGCCTATGTCGCCGATTGCGCGCGTGAAGGGCGCCGGATCGTGCTCGACCATGGCGCGCTGCGCACGGTGGCCCTGCCGCAGGGCACGCGCTGCGCGATGCCGCAGGGGGTGGAGGCGATCCGCCGCGTGCTCGAACCGCTCGGCTATGTCGAGGTCGGGCTCTATCCGCTGCCGCGCCTGAAGATGACCGGCCATGTCTGGTGCCATGCGCAGTTTCCCGAAACGATGCCGCAGTTCTTCGTGAGCGAACTGCATGTCGACCAGTTCTCGCCCGATTTCGCCAAGGCGGCGGTGCGCGTGTTCGGTTCCGCGCTCGACCGCTTCGACGCGGCGACGGGCGCCGTGCTGGCCCGTCTGGGCGAGGGCGGCAGCGTGCCGACCGACGATGCCGCCGATGCGCTGCGCACGGTGATGCGCCTGTTCGACCGCCAGCACGCGGTGCCGTTCGAGGCCGACTACGAAACCCTGCTGGCCGAAAGCGCCGAGGCGGCGTGGATTTCCACCGAAGGCAATGCCTTCAACCATGTGACCGACCGCGTGACCGATGTGGAGGCCACCGCGCAGGGCGAGCGCGAGGCCGGGCGCAGCATCAAGGACAAGGTGGAAACTTCTGCCTCGGGCCGTGTGCGCCAGACCGCGCTGCGCGCCGCGCAAGTCAAGCGCACGTTCCGCGCTGCCGACGGCACGCTGGTCGCGCGCGAGGTGCCCGGTTCGTTCTTCGAATTCATCACCCGCCGTGTCGATCCGGCCACCGGCAAGCTCGACCTCGCGTTCGACAGCGGCAATGCCACGGGCATCTTCAAGATGACCCAAGCCGCCTGACACGCAGCCTGAACCCGGCAAAATTCCCGTTTTGATGCAACCACAAGTCCGCAACGACGATTGCGGGGAGAAAGTCTCATGTCCCAAGCTCTGATGCCGCTCTATGCCCGTGCCCAGATCGAAGTGGAACGCGGGGAAGGCGTCTGGCTTGAGGCGCGCGATGGCCGCCGCTTCCTCGATTGCGTGGCGGGGATCGCGACGTGCGCGCTCGGCCATGCCCATCCCGCGCTGGTCGAGGCGCTGACCACCCAGGCGCACAAGCTCTGGCATGTTTCCAACATCTTCCGCATTCCCGGACAGGAAGAGCTGGCGCAAAAGCTGACCGCCGCGACCTTTGCCGACATGGCCTATTTCGCCAATTCGGGCACCGAGGCGGTGGAGGCTGCGCTCAAGATCGCCCGCCGCTATCACTTCGCGAAGGGCGACCTGCAGCGCGTCGACGTGATCGGCTTTGCCGGTTCGTTCCACGGGCGGACCTATGGGGCGATCAACGCCTCGGGCAATCCCTCGTACCTCGAAGGCTTCGGCCCGCGCCTGCCCGGCTATCACCAGCTCTCGATCGACGACTGGGCGAGCGTGCAGGAGGCGGTGTCCCGCCCGACCACGGCGGCGGTGATCATCGAGCCGGTGCAGGGCGAAGGCGGTGCGCGCGCGTTCGACGGGGAAACCCTGCTGGCGCTGCGCCGCCTGACCCGCGAACACGGCGTCCTGCTGATCCACGACGAAGTGCAGAGCGGCATGGGCCGCACCGGCAAGCTGTTCGCCCACCAGTGGTTCCCCGGCGCCGAGCCCGACATCATGGCCATTGCCAAGGCGCTGGGCGGCGGTTTCCCCATCGGGGCCGTGCTGGCGAGCGCAGAGGCGTCGAGCGGCATGGGCACCGGCCTTCACGGCACGACCTTTGGTGGCAATCCGCTGGCCATGGCCGTGGGCCTGGCCGTGTTCGAAATCCTTGCGAAGGACGAGGCGCTGGCCCATGTCGGGGCCATGTCCGAGCGTTTCTTCACCGGCTTTGCGGCGCTGGCCGCGCGCTATCCCGACCAGGTGGTCGAGCCGCGCGGCAAGGGCCTGCTGATGGGCCTCAAGCTGCACCCCAACAACCGCGAAGTCATGGCACTGGCGCGCGAGCATGGCCTGCTGGTGGCCGGTGGCGGCGACAACTGCATTCGCCTGCTGCCCTCGCTGCTGATCGCGCCTGCCGAAGTGGACGAGGCGCTGGCCCGGCTCGACGCGACGCTGGCCGATGCGCGCGCGCGGGGCTGGGGCAAGGTTGACGCGCAGCCTGCACTGGCAGGCGCCTGATGCTGGTGGTGCGGCCGGCGGGACCGGCTGATATCGACGCGCTGCTCGATCTGGCCTTTCTCTCGGGCAAGGGCTTCACCAGCCTGCCCGAGGATCGCGCCGTGCTGACCGAGCGGCTCGCCCTGTCGGAACAGAGCTTTGCGCGAGACCTTCCCGCGAGCGAGGCGTGGTACACGCTGATGCTCGAAGATACCGCCACCGGCTCCATCGAGGGGGTGGCGAGCATCAAGGGCGGGGTCGGGCTGCACCGGCCGCACTATTCGTTCCGGGTGATGACGCTGGCGCAATATTCGTCGGCCACGGGCACCCGGTTCGACCATCAGGCCCTCGTGCTGGTCAACGAATGCACCGGCGCCTCGGAAGTGGGCTCGCTGTTCCTGCGTCCGCGCAAGCGGCAGGCGGGGGCCGGCTCGCTGCTGGCGCGCGCGCGCTATGCGCTGATCGGCGCCAATGCGGGTCTGTTTGCGCCCACGATCATGGCCGAACTGCGCGGCTGGTTCGACGAGCGCGACGAAAGCCCGTTCTGGAATGGCATTGCGGGCAAGTTCTTCCGCCTGCCGTTCGAGGATGCGGACCGGATGATCACCGCGACCGACGGCCAGTTCATCCTCGATCTCGCGCCGCGCCATCCGATCTACCTTGAACTGTGCGCGCCTTCCGCGCGCGAGGCCATTGGCAAGGTCCATCGTCATGGCGAGCGCGCGCTCGCCATGCTCGAGGACGAGGGCTTCACCCGCTCGGGCCTGATCGACATCTTCGATGGCGGCCCGACGGTGACCGCCACGCGCGACCATATCCGCACGATCCGCAATGCCCGCAGCCTGCCCGTGCAGGCCGGAAAAGTGGAGGCGCAGGCCAACGAGCGCCTGTCGCTCGTCGCCAATCCCGGCCTTGCGGGTTTCCGCGCCGTGCTTACCCCGGTACGGATCGGGGAAGGCGCGCTGATCCTGCCTGAAGAAACCCTTGCCGTGCTGGGCGCCCGCCCCGGCGACATCCTGACCGTGAGTTGAGACCGTGACCCAGACCCTTACCTCGTTCGATCCCGCCCATGGCCATGCTGTCTGGGAAGGGGACGTGGCCGATGCGGCGGCTTGCGCCGCGGCCATCGAGGCCGCGCGCGCGGCCTTTCCGGGCTGGGCGCGCACGCCGCTCGAAGAGCGCGTGGCGATTGCCCGCCGCTATGCCGAACTGGTCAAGGCGAGCCCGACCCTGGCCGCGCTGATCGCGGCGGAAACCGGCAAGCTCCTGTGGGAAACCCGCGCCGAGCAGGCCTCGATGGCGGGCAAGGTCGCCGTGTCCATCGCCGCCCAGGCCGAGCGCGCGGGTTCGCGCAGCGCCGAGATGCCGTTCGGCAGCGCCAGCCTGTCGCACCGGCCACATGGCGTGATGGCCGTGCTCGGGCCCTACAATTTCCCCGGTCACCTGCCCAATGGCCACATCGTGCCCGCGCTGCTGGCGGGCAATACGGTGGTGTTCAAGCCTTCGGAACTGACCCCGGCGACGGGCGCGGCGATGGGCGCGCTCTGGCGCGAGGCGGGCCTGCCCGAAGGCGTGCTGACCATCGTGCAGGGCGGACGCGAGACGGGCGAGGCGCTGCTGGCCGGGCCGATCGACGGGTTGCTGTTCACCGGTTCGGCGCAGGCCGGGCAGGTCTTCCGCCGCCAGTTTGCCGACCGTCCCGACGTGATCCTCGCGCTTGAACTGGGCGGCAACAATCCGCTGGTGGCCTGGGATGGCGATCCGGCGGCGGTGGCGAGCCTGATCGTCCAGTCGGCCTTCATCACCACCGGCCAGCGCTGTTCGTGCGCGCGGCGGCTGATCCTGCCCGAAGGCGACTGGGGCGATGCGGTGCTGGCCGCGCTGGTCGATCTCGCGCGTGCCCTGCCGATTGCGGCGTGGGACGAAGAGGGCGAGGCCTTCATGGGCCCGCTGATCGGCGACGCACAGGCCCGCAGTGCGCGCGAGGCGGTTCAGGCGCTGGTCGTGGCCGGTGCGCGCCCGATCCTGACCGAAGCGCAACTGGCCGGGCGCCGCGAGGCTTTCTTCGCGCCGGTGATCCTCGACGTGACCGGCGTTGCCACGCCCGACCGCGAGATTTTCGCGCCCGTGTTGCAGGTCCGCCGCGTGGCCGGTTTTGCAGCCGCCATCGAGGCCGCCAATGCCACGGCCTTTGGCCTTTCGGCCGGGCTGGTCAGCGCCAATCCGTCGCTGTGGGACGAATTCCGCCTGTTCGTGCGCGCGGGCGTGGTCAACTGGAACCGTCCGACCACGGGCGCTGCGGCGACGATGCCCTTCGGCGGGCTGGGCGAGAGCGGCAACCACCGCCCGAGCGCCTACTACGCCGCCGACTATTGCGCCTGGCCGATGGCCAGCTTCGAGGCCCCGGTGATCGAACAGCAGGCCATTCCCGGTCTGGGCTGATCGCCGCCCGGAACAAGCTCCTCCCCATGCAATGGGGAGGGCCTTCCTCCTGATCCTCCCCATGCAATGGGGAGGAAAGCAGCCCGAAGGGCTGACGGAAGGGGCAGAAAGGCCCAATCGTAAAAAACTGTGGCACCAAACGCCCGGTCGTGCATTGCTGGCAATGCCGATGACCCAAATTCCAGCCCCCCACGAGCAGCGCTCCCACGCCGGGGCTGACGGTTTTGCTGTCGACTTGAGCAATTGCGACCGCGAGCCGATCCACATTCTGGGCAATGTCCAGCCTTTCGGCTTCCTCGTCGCCACCACGCCGGACTGGATGGTCGCGCGGGTTTCGGAAAATCTGCAAGGCTTTACCGGGGCCGCGCCCGAGGTCGCGCTGGGCATGCCGCTCAACCACCTGTTTGCGCGCGAGGCGATCCACACGATCCGCAACCGGTTGACCGGCCTGCGCGGCCCCGATGCGGTCGAACGGATTCTGGGGCTGGCCCTGCTGGGGGACGCGCGGCTGTTCGACGTGGCCGTGCATTTTGCCGGGCGTGAGATCGTGATCGAGGCCGAACCGGCGGCGGTCGAGCCGATCGAGGCGGTTTCGGTCGTGCGCGGGATGATCGCGCGGCTCCAGCATGTCGACGATCTGTCTGCCTTCCTGCGCGAAGGTGCGCGGCAGGTCCGCGCGATCACCGGGTTCGACCGGGTGATGGTCTACCGGTTCGATGCGCAGGAATCGGGCGAAGTCGTCGCCGAAGCGGTGCGCCACGGTGTCGAGAGCTTTCTGGGCCTCCACTATCCGGCCAGCGACATTCCCGCACAGGCGCGCCAACTCTATTTGCGCAACACGTTCCGCGTGATCGCCGATGTCGGGGCGGTGCCCGTGCCGCTCGTGCCCGGGCGCGATCCGGCAGGGCAGGTGCTCGACCAGTCGCTCTGCGTGCTGCGCGCGGTCTCGCCGATCCATATCGAATATTTGCGCAACATGGGCGTGCGCGCCTCGCTGTCGATCTCGATCGTGGTGGGGGGCAAGCTCTGGGGCCTGTTTGCCTGCCATCACTATGCCCCGCGCCTGCCCACGATGGCCGCGCGCGGCGCGGCCGAACTGTTCGGGCAGATGTTCTCGCTGATGCTCGAAGCGCGCGAACATGCGCAGGCGCGCGACTACGAGGCGCGCGGGCGCGCGGTGACCGACCGCCTGCTGGCGACCGTGGCGCAGGACAACGACCTGCTCGGCGATCCGCAATGGCTGGCCGACGTGATCGGCGATGCGATTCCGGCCGATGGCATCGGCATTTTCATGCGCGGGCAGCTTTCACTGGTGGGGCTCACCCCTTCGGCCGCGCAGTTCGAGGCCATCGTGCGGATGCTCAACCGGGTATCCTCGGGGCAGGTCTTTGCCACCGAATCGATCCAGGCCCTCGTGCCCGAGGCCGCCGGTCATGCCGATGTGGCTGCGGGCATGCTGGCGATCCCGCTCAGCCGCGAGCCGCGCGATTATGTCGTGCTGTTCCGGGCCGAGCGCCTGCGCGAGGTGCGCTGGGGGGGCAAGCCCGAAAAGGACATGGTCTATGGCCCCAACGGACAGCGCCTGACCCCGCGCAAGAGCTTCGAGGCCTGGAGCGAGCTGGTCAAGGGCACCTGTTTGCCGTTCACCCCCGCGCAGCGCCGCGTGGCCGAAGCCTTGCGCGTGGGCATGCTCGAAGTTCTGGTGCGGCTGGCCGAGACTGCCGGGGCCGAGCGCGCGCGCGCCTCCGAGCGGCAGGAAGTGCTGATCGCCGAGCTCAACCACCGCGTGCGCAACATCCTCTCGCTGATCCGGGGGCTGATCGCCCAGACGCGCGAGGGAGCACAGGATGTGGCGACGTTCATCGCCACGCTCGACGACCGCATCCGCTCGCTCGCCCGCGCGCACGACCAGATCACAGCCGACCGCTGGGGCCCGGCGCCGCTGCTCGAACTGATCGAGGTCGAGGCCAGCGCCTACTTGCGCGACCGCTCGCACCGGATCGTTGCGCGCGGCGAGAATGTCCTGCTCTATCCCGTGGCCTATGTGACGATGGCGTTGGTGATCCACGAATTGACCACCAATGCTGCCAAATATGGCGCGCTGGCCGACAGCGGCACGGTTGACCTCTCGTGGGACATCGAGCGGGAAAGCGGCGATCTGGTGATCGACTGGCGCGAACGCGATGGCCCGGAGGTGCGCGAGCCGGGGCATCGCGGCTTTGGCAGCACGATCATCGAACGCTCGATCCCCTACGATCTGGGGGGCACCGCGCGGGTGGACTTCCACCGGCAGGGCCTTCACGCCCGTTTCACGCTGCCTGCGCGCTCCATCGCCGGGGTGGCGGCGGCGCGGGCACATGGCGCCCTGCCGATCCGGTCCGAGGGCGGATGCACGCCGCTGGCGGGCAAGGACGTGCTGCTGGTCGAGGACAGCATGATCATCGCCCTCGATGGCGAGGAAGCCTTGCGCGATCTGGGCGCGCGCAGTGTCACCACGGTGCCTTCGGTGCGCGACGCGCTGCGCATGATAGACGAGCGCATGACGGGCGAGGGCCTGTTCGATTTCGCCCTGCTCGATTACAATCTGGGGGTCGCCACCAGCGCCCCCATCGCCGACCGGCTGGCCGAACTGGGCGTGCGCTTTGCCTTTGCCACCGGCTATGGGGAAGGGCTCGACACCGGCGTCTGGGGCGATGTTCCTGTCATTACCAAACCTTATGGCCTCAAGGAGTTGCGCATGGCCATGGCGCGGCTGGGGTTTGTTTCGGGATCAGCGCCGGAATAAGAGGACGCGGGCTTGACCTTGCCCGGCGCGGGCGGGCACACCCTTGCGCAAGGCGGCGCGCGGCGCGCCGCAGTTCGGAGAGAGAGCGGCCCCATGTTCAGCCACCTGATGCTCGGTACCAACGACCTCGATCGCGCCAAGACCTTCTACGACGCCACTTTCGCCGCGTTCGGGGGCCCCGAAGGCCTGCTCGACCGCGATGCCGGGCGCCTGATCTATGTCTACAACGGCGGCATCTTCATCCTGACCAAGCCGATCAACGGCGAACCGGCCACTTGCGCCAACGGCTTCACGCTCGGCTTCGCGATGACCCCGGAACAGGCCGACGCCTGGCATGCGGCGGGCCTCGCCCATGGCGGCAGTGCCTGCGAAGACCCGCCGGGCGTGCGCAAGGGAACGCCTTATTATCTGGCCTATCTGCGCGATCCCGATGGCCACAAGCTCTGCGCGCTGCACAATTATGGTGCGGTGCAATGACCCTCGAAACCGTTTCGACCTCGAAGGCCCATGGCGGCACGCTGGGGGTCTACAAGCATGCTTCGGTGGCGACGGGCACGGAGATGACCTTCTCGGTCTTCGTGCCGCCCCAGGCGCAGGTAGGCGAAGGCGCAAAGTTGCCGGTGCTGTTCTACCTCTCGGGGCTGACCTGCACCCATGCCAATGTGACCGACAAGGGCGAATATCGCCGCCTGTGCGCCGAACTGGGGCTGGTCTTCGTGGCGCCCGATACCTCGCCGCGCGGCGAGGGCGTGGCCGACGATCCGGCCGGGGCCTATGATTTCGGCCTCGGCGCGGGCTTCTATGTCAACGCCACACAGGCGCCGTTTGCTGCCCACTATCGGATGTGGGACTATATCGCACAGGAACTGCCCGCGCTGGTCGCGGCCCATTTCCCGGTCGATCCGGCGCGCATGGGCATCACCGGCCACTCGATGGGCGGCCATGGCGCGCTCACGCTGGGGCTGACCTTCCCCGAAACCTTCAAGTCGCTTTCGGCCTTCGCGCCGATTGTCGCGCCGGGGCAAGTGCCGTGGGGCCACAAGGCGCTGGGTGGCTATCTGGGCGAGGACAAGGCCCTGTGGCGCGCGCACGACGCGACCGCGCTGGTCGAGGACGGCAAGCGCCCGGCGGGTGCGATCCTGATCGATCAGGGCGAGGCCGACAGCTTTCTGGCCGAGCAACTGCGCCCGCATCTGTTCGCGCAGGCCTGTGAAAAGGCCGGGGTCGACCTCACCTTGCGGATGCAGCCGGGCTACGACCACAGCTACAACTTCATCTCGACCTTCATGGACGACCACGTGCGCTGGCATGCCGAGCGGCTGTGAGCCGGGGGCGTTCCGTCTGAAAGGCAAGGGGGAAGGGGCCACGCGCTCCTTCCCCCTTTTTTGTTCCGGTTATCGCAAGCCCGGCGAGTGCCGCAGGCGGTCATAGGCCTCGACCACGCGTTGCAGCTTCGTTTCCAGGCTGCGGTCGCCGCCGTTGTGGTCGGGGTGATAGCGGCGCACGAGTTCGGTATAGCGGCGGCGCAGGGCCCGCCGGTCGGCATCGAAGGGCAGGTTCAGCGCTTCATAGGCCGCGCGGTCTTCGGGTGAAAGTCCGCGCCGGGCGGCTTCCTGCGCCTGAGCGTGGTCGGCCTTGCGGGCGCGGGCGCGGCGGGCAATGGCTTCGAGCGGATCGGCAAAATCGGCCCAGCGCGGGGCCTGGTCGATCCCGGCATCGGGGCGAAACGCGCGCGTGCTGTCTTCCCAGCCCGAGATCGGCGATTGCGCGGCCAGAATCTCGTCCTGGCTCATCCCGGCAAAGAAATCGTACCCGGCGTTGAACGCGCGGATATGGTCGAGGCAGAACCAGCGATAGTCGCCCGGCCCGTCGAACCCCGAGGGCCGCACGCCGGGCGCACGAAATTCGCCGGAATCCTCGCATCCCGGAGCATTGCAAAGGCGCCCGTTCCCCGAGACGCGGCCATGGAACTTGTCATGCTTCACGCGATTGCACATGGTATCTGCCCACTCGAAAGGAAAGACATGGCAGGCCCGATTGCCCAGGAAATCGAACGTAAACTTGTGGAAGCACTGGCGCCCACGCATCTGCTGATCACCAACGATTCGGCCCGTCACAGCGGTCATATGGGCGATGACGGCACGGGCGAATCGCACTTTACGGTCGAGATCGAGAGCCCTGCCTTTGCCGGGGTCTCGCGTCTGGCCCGCCAGCGGCTGGTCAACGGCGCGCTGGGCGATCTGCCGGGCGGGCGGGTCCACGCACTGGCCATCCGCGCACGCGCGCCGGGCGAATGAGCGAACCGGCGCAGGGCCCGCAGGCACAGGCTGCCCCTGCTGCCGGAAGCGGGGGCTCGGGCACGCGCGGCGGCGTTTCTCTGCTGCGCAACCATGGCGGCGGCCATGCGCCGGTCAGCTATCTCGAACTGTTCTTCGATCTGGTCTACGTCTTTGCGATCACCCAGCTTTCGCACACGATGCTGGCGCATATGGGGCTTCTGGGGCTGGTCGAGACGACCATGCTGTTCCTCGCGGTGTGGTGGGTGTGGATCTTCACCACCTGGGCGGCCAACTGGACCGACCCCGAACGCGCGCCGGTGCGAATCATGCTGTTGCTGGCCATGCTGGCGAGCCTGGGGCTGTCGATCGCGCTGCCCGAAGCCTTCGAGGAAGGGCCGCACGGGCACGCGCTGCTGTTCGCGGGCTGCTATGTCGGCGTGCAGGTGGGGCGCAGTGCCTTTGTCGCCTGGGCGATGGCGCGCAGTGGGCGGCCCGATGACGGTCGGGGGGGCTACAACACGTCTGCCCTCAACTGGTCGAATCGCGGCGCGCGCAACATGCTGCGGATCACCGCGTGGTTTTCCGCCTCGGCCCCCTTCTGGCTGGCGGGCGCGCTGGTGGGCGATTCCCTGTGGCATCTGCTCTTGTGGGCGCTGGCGCTGGCCATCGACTTTGGCGGGCCGCTGTGCGGCTTTGCCACGCCCGGGCTGGGTCGCTCGGTGCCCGAGGACTGGACGATCTCGGGCAGCCACATGGCCGAGCGCTGCGCACTGTTCATCATCATCGCACTGGGCGAGGGGATTGTCGTTTCGGGCAGCAGCCTGGCCCATGGCGAGCCGGGGGCCGTTGATGCCGTCGCGATGATCCTGGCCTTTGCCGGATCGGCGCTGATGTGGTGGATCTATTTCGGGCTCGGGGCCGAAAGGGGCGCCAGGCGGATTTCGGGCAATGCCCAGGCCGGGCGCATGGCGCGGCAAAGCTATACCTATCTGCACATGCCGATCGTGGGCGGGATCGTGATTTCGGCGGTGGCCGATGCCCTGTTGCTGCCCGCGCCGCTCGCCCCGGCCACGATGCCGTTGATCGCCACGCAGACCGGGGGCCTGCTGGTGTTCCTGATCGGCACCGGGCTGTTCAAGAAGCCGGGCAGCCCGCACGGCAACTTTCCGCTCTCGCACTGGATCGGGGGCGTGTTGCTGGTGGCCATCGCCGCGTGGGGCGCTCTGGCCCATCCTCCCGCGGCATTGCTGGTGGGGGCAAGCGTGGTGGCGCTGACGGTGGTGGCGTGGCGCGAATGGGCCTCTCTGCACGATCGCGCGCCAGTGTGATCACCGGCGTGAGGGGCCGCGCGTGAAACGGACCGGGCAACCCCATGTTGCGCACGGTTGCCCTTTTCCCCGGCTTGCCATAGGGGCGAAAGCGTCATGACCACCGCCACACCGCTCGTTTTCGCCCTTCCCAAGGGGCGCATCCTCGAAGAGGCACTGCCCCTGCTCGAACAGGCAGGCGTGGTGCCCGAGGCCGCGTTCTTCGACAAGTCGTCGCGCGCGCTCTCGTTTGCCACCAGCCGCCCGGACGTTACGCTGATCCGCGTGCGTGCCTTCGACGTGGCCACGTTCGTTGCCCATGGCGCGGCCCAGGCGGGCATTGTCGGGTCGGACGTGATCGACGAGTTCGACTATGCCGACCTTTACGCGCCGGTCGATCTCGACATCGGCCATTGCCGCCTCTCGGTCGCCGAACCGGTCGCGGGCATCGCGGGCGAAGGCGGCGTGCGCGAAAGCCATGCCCGCGTGGCGACCAAGTATCCCAACCTCACCCGCCGCCATTTCGAGAAGATGGGCGTGCAGGCCGAAGTGGTGAAGCTCAACGGCGCGATGGAGCTGGCCCCCTCGCTGGGTCTGGCCAGCCGCATCGTCGATCTGGTCTCCTCGGGGCGCACGCTCAAGGAAAACGGGCTGGTCGAGACCAGCCAGATCATGCAGATCTCGGCCCGGCTGATCGTCAACCGCGCCGCGCTCAAGACCGACAGCGCGCGTCTGGGCGCGCTGATCGATTCCTTCCGCGCCCAAGTGGCTGCACGAAAGGCTGCCTGATGCTGCGCCTCAAGAGTTCCGATCCCGATTTCGCCCCGCGTTTTGCCCGGCTGGTCAAGGACCGCCGGGAAAGCGATGAAAACGTCAGCCGCGATGTGCAGACGATCATCGAGGACGTGCGCCTGCGCGGCGACGAGGCGCTGGCCGAGTATACCCACCGGTTCGACGGCCACTTGCCCGAAGGCGACGGCTGGAAAATCGACGCGGCGACCTGCCGCGAGGCGTTCGACGCGCTCGCGCCCGACTTGCGCGCCGCACTCGAACTGGCCGCCCAGCGCATCCGCGCCTACCACGAAGCGCAGATGCCGCAGGACCGCGACTATACCGATGCGGCAGGCGTGCGTCTGGGCGCGAAGTGGCGCGCGGTCGATGGCGCCGGGCTCTATGTGCCCGGTGGCCGCGCGGCCTATCCGTCCTCGCTGCTGATGAACGCCATTCCCGCCAAGGTCGCGGGCGTTGGCCGTCTCGTCGTCACCACGCCCACGCCTCGGGGCGAGGTCAACCCGCTGGTGCTGGCCGCTGCGCATCTGGCCGGGGTCGATGAAGTCTGGCGCGTGGGCGGGGCACAGGCCGTCGCCGCGCTCGCCCATGGCACCGCGATGATCAGGCCGGTCGACGTGATCACCGGGCCGGGCAATGCCTGGGTGGCCGAAGCCAAGCGCCAGCTTTACGGTGTCGTGGGCATCGACATGGTGGCCGGGCCTTCGGAAATCCTCGTGATTGCCGATGCGAAGAACGATCCGCAGTGGATCGCCGCCGACCTGCTCAGCCAGGCCGAGCACGACCCGGCGGCG
The DNA here is from genome assembly GCA_015661825.1 of Novosphingobium capsulatum. Classification (GTDB taxonomy): domain Bacteria; phylum Pseudomonadota; class Alphaproteobacteria; order Sphingomonadales; family Sphingomonadaceae; genus Novosphingobium; species Novosphingobium pituita. The sequence goes on along the minus strand of DQVI01000036.1, from coordinate 1,035 downwards.
CAGTCGATCCTGATCACCGATGACGCGGCCTTTGCCGATCAGGTGGTCGACATGGTCGGCGTGGAAATCGCCATGTTGCCGACCGCGCGCGTCGCCAAGGCCAGCTGGGACGCCCACGGCACGGTGATCGTGGTGGATTCGCTCGACGAGGCGCCCGCGCTCGCCAATGCGCTGGCCGCCGAACACGTCGAGATCGCTACTGACGATCCCGAAACCCTGTTCGACCAGATCCGCCATGCCGGGTCGGTCTTCCTTGGCCGCATGACGCCCGAAGCCATTGGCGACTATGTGGCTGGCCCCAACCACGTGCTGCCCACCGGGCGCCGCGCGCGGTTCTCTTCGGGGCTTTCCGTGCTCGACTTCATGAAGCGCACGAGCTTCATTCAGGTGAGCGATGATTCCATCGGCGCGGTGGGCCCTGCGGCCATCGCGCTGGCCGATGCGGAAGGGCTTTCGGCCCATGCCCGCTCGATCGAACTGAGACTGGGACTATGACCAATACCAACAAGAGCCAGGCGCGCTCCGCCGCGCGGCTGGCCGCCGTTCAGGCGCTCTATCAGGTTGACATGGAAGGCACCGAACTGCGCTTCCTGCTCGACGAATTCCATCTCCACCGCCTTGGCCGGGAGATCGAGGACGTTGAATATGCGGCTGCCGATGTCGAATTCTTCGACGACGTGGTCAAGGGCGTGATCGCCCGTCGCGACGAGATCGACGCGCTGGTCCAGTCGCGCCTCGCGCAGGGCTGGTCGCTGGCCCGCCTCGACAAGACGATGCTCCAGATCCTGCGTTGCGGCGCCTACGAGTTGCTCGCCCGCACCGACATCGCGGTCGGCACGGTGATCAGCGAATACCTCGACGTGGCCCACGCGTTCTTCGACGCGCGCGAAGCCAAGTTCGCCAATGGCGTGCTCGACGCCGTGGCCAAGGACGTTCGTTCCTGAGAGCCCGACCCAAAAGTCCTTCGGGTCGGTTTGGCGGGTCTTTTGTGCCACCACGGCGTCGGCTGTTCGCCACGATGCCTCCAGCATCGCT
>DQVI01000026.1 GCA_015661825.1 Novosphingobium capsulatum | reverse complement strand
TTTGGCGAGGGATTTTGGGTCACCACAAGGAGGCTGAGAGCCCAGCGATGCTGGAAGCATCGTGGCGAACAGCCGACGCCGTGGTGGCGCAAAAGGCCCGCCAAACCGACCCGAAGGACTTTTGGGTCGGGCTCTGAGCGAATTCGGGATCAGGAGATTTCCCATGAAGCGTTTCGCCTTTCTCATCGCTGCCGCACTGGTCGTCACGGGCCCGGCCGCCTCACCCCTCATGGCCCGCGAGGCGGCAACGACCGATTATTCGGTCGGCCCGCAATATGACACGACCCATGTCTATGTACCTGAAGACCGGTTCGACGCCTTCGTTGCCAGCTTCGTCGCCACTTTCGGCGGCACGACCAGCAAACAGGGCGAGTTCCAGGTCACGCCCACCAAAAGCCTGACCAAGTCGCAACTCGCGCTGACCCCGGTGGGCACGGTCTCGGTCTTCGGCTTCAAGACCCCGATCCCCTACCCCTTCGGCGACGAGCGTACCGGCTATCTGGTGACGGACATTGATGCCGCCGTTGCCTCTGCGGTCAGACACGGCGCTGTCCGGCGCATCGCGACCTTTCCCGATCCGATCGGCCGGGATTCGGTGATCCAGTGGCCCGGCGGGGTCAACATGCAGATCTACTGGCACACCGCCAAGCCGAACTATGCGCCGCTCGCCACCGTGCCGGAAAACCGGATCTACCTGACAAGCGATGTATCCGACAGCTTCATCCGCGACTGGACAGGCTTCGCGCACGGCAGGATCGTTTCCGACGACAGGTCCGCCTCGGGCGCGGAAATCGGCCAGCCTGACAAGACGATCCGCCGGGTCGCAATCGATAGCGGCTATGGCAAGATGGTCGTGTTCGTCACCGATGGCCAGCTTCCCTGGCCCTATGGCCGCGACATGACGGGCTATGACGTACCGGATCTTGCCGCGACGCTGGCGAGGGCGACAGCCGCCGGGGTCGAGACGCTCGTCCAGCCGGTCACGGTCGGCGCCCGCCAGAGCGCGATTGTCCGTTTTCCCGGCGGTTATATCGCGGAAATTCATTCCAGTGTGGCGAAGTGACCATGTCCGCCCCCCGTGATCCACGTTTCGTCGATGCCGTTCTCGACTGGCCGCCGACCTGGTTCATCGCGCGGCTGTTTCTGGTCGGCGCCTATCTGCTGGGCGGCATGGTCAAGCTTGCAAACTGGCCCGGCGCGGTCGTGGAGCAGGCCCATTTCGGAATGAGCCCGCCAGCATTGTGGGCGGCGCTCACCATCGCGATCGAGCTTGCCGGACCGGTACTGATCCTGTCGGGACGGCTGGTCTGGCTGGGTGCCGGGATGCTGGGCGTGTTCACGCTGCTGGCCGCCTTTACCGCCAATGCCTTCTGGAGAATGCCCGCCGGGCAGGAACGGTTCATGGCGACCAATGCCTTTTTCGAGCATGTCGGCCTGATCGGCGGCTTCGTCCTTGCGGCGCTGGTCGCCGAACAGGCGAAGCGGCGTGGCTAGGCTTGCTGCCTTTTGCCCGGTCGCCCTTCTTCTGCCCACTGCCGCCGCCGCGCAGACGCATGAGGCCTGGCAGGCCCCCACGCTGAGCATCACGCGGTATGACGAAGACTGGTCCGATCTGTCCGACGAAGACAAGCGCGCCCACCACTGGACCGGACAGTTCAAATATATTCCGATCAGCGACGATGCCTGGCTGTCGACCGGCATCGAGGTGCGGGCGCGCAACGAGAATTACGAGAATAATCTCTGGGGTGGCGCCGATGCGCCGGACGACAGCTATCTGTGGCTGCGCGCGCTTCCCTATGCCGACCTGCACGTGGGCCATTTCCGCGCTTTCACCCAGCCGATCATCGCCTATGCCGTGGGCGTGGCCCCGTCCGCGAGCCCGATCGACCAGACCCGCGTGGACATGCTTCAGGCATTCGGCGAGGCAGACCTTGGCCCGGTGACGGTGCGGGCGGGCCGCCAGATGCTCTCGCTGGGCACCGAACGTCTGGTCGGCACGCGCTATGGCCCCAATGTCCCGCTGGCGTTCGACGGCGTGCGCGCCATCGTGCGGCTGGGCAAGGCGAAGGTCAACCTGTTCGCGGTCAAACCCGTGACGCCCGGCCCCGGCAGTTTCGACGACAAGACCTCGTCCACCAGGGCGCTATGGGGCGCCTATGGCTCAATTCCGCGGCTCGACCTCTATTATCTCGGCTTTCGCAATCGCACCGCGCATTTCGGCGGGGTACCCGGACGTGAGGAGCGCCACACGATCGGCGCGCGCTATTATGGCGCATCACGCGGCTGGCACTGGAATGTCGAGGCAGCCGCCCAGTTCGGGAATTTTGCAGGACAGCGCATCCGTGCCTGGACGCTGGGCACCGAAGTCGGCCGCACACTGACGGGACTGCCCCTGTCGCCCGATGCAACCATGCGGTTCAACATCGTGAGCGGCGATACCCACAAGGGCGACGGCACGCTCGGCACCTTCAACGCCATGTTCCCCAAGGGCAAGTATTTCGGCGAGTTGTCGCCGGTCGGCCCGACCAACATCATCAGCCTCAACCCCCGTCTCAGCGCGCCCATCAGCCGAAAGGTTTCCGCCAGCCTCGCGGGCATGGCCTATTGGCGTTACACGACCGCAGACGGCGTCTATGATATTCCGGGTAACCTGCTTCGCGCAGCCGGAGACAGCCGGGCCCGGTTCATCGGCAAGGAAGCGGAAGTGACGCTGGCCTGGCAGGCGAGTGCCGAGCTCGAACTGTCGACATCCTTCTCGGTGTTCGCGCCGGGCGGATTCATCAGGGAGACCGGCCCCGCGAAGACGATCCGGATGATCGGCACCGAAGCCAATTTTCGTTTCTAGAAAAAAGGAGGGCCAGCGCATGGCAAGTTCCCCCCCCACCAAGGCGCCCACGGGCTCGCCGCTGCCGGGTCTCCTGATCCTGCTCTCGGTCACGACCGGTCTGATCGACGCGGTGAGCGTGCTGGGCCTGGCCAAGACCTTTTCGGCCAACATGACCGGCAACATCGTGTTCCTGGGTTTCGGTCTTGCCAGGACGCCGGGGTTCAGTGTCGAGCCGAACCTTGTCGCGCTGGCAACCTTCATTGGCGGTGCTTTGATTGCCGGGCGGACGGGCCTTGCCTATGGCAAAAGGCCGCTCAGGCACTGGTTGATGGTCGCCGCCATCGTCGAGACCGTGCTCCTGTGGACGGCGGCGGTGATCGCGCTCGATTATGATCCGGCCGGTTCCTCGCCGCGCTGGGCGCTGTTCGCGATCATCGGGCTGACGGCGGTGGCAATGGGATTCCGCAATGCGACGATCCGCCAGCTCAAGGTTCCCGACCTCACCACCACCGTGCTGACCCTGACGATCACCGGCATTGCCGCCGATTCCAGCCTGGCCGGCGGGTCGAACCCGAACCTTGCGCGTCGTATCGCGGCGGTGGTGGCGATCCTGCTGGGCGCCGCACTGGGGGCATGGATGGTGGTAGCCTGTGGCCTCGCCCTGCCCCTCTTCGTCTCCGGGCTGGTGGTCCTGCTGGGCACGACCGCCTGCGTTCGTCATCCCGCAGCCGCCTTGCCAAGGCAGGCCTGAACGTGTCGCGCCCGCCCCCCGAATTCCGCAGTGTCGTCGCGCACTGAAAATTGTGGTTCACGATGGGCCGGTACCTATAAGGTCGAACGGAGCGTGGCGCCATGTCCGCGCATCCACATCCCAGAGCCCGACCCGCAGGACTTTTGGGCCGGGCTCTCAAGGTGAGACGAAGACAGGGGGGGGAACGGTGCCAGCCAGACTTGGGCATTCTCAATGCATCTGAAAACGGCCTGGACCGGAACGACCGGAGCGTTCCACCGCAATCGATTGCCTCGCGGACTGCAATCTCTTGTGCTCCTCTGTGCGCTTTTTCTGGTGCTTGTCTGTCCGCCCCGGGCACAATCACAACAGATCAAGGGATATAGCCATCAGCACTGGGACATCGAGGAAGGTGCGCCACCCGATATTCGCGCCATCGCACAAACCCGCGACGGTTTCCTGTGGCTCGGCACGTCCAACGGGCTCTACCGGTTCGACGGCCTCACTTTCGAGAAGATAGAACCCGCAACCTATAATCGCTGGCGATCGAACCAGATCACCGCGCTCGCGGCAGCGCCCGACGGGGCCTTGTGGGTCGGCTATGACTTTGGCGGGGTGGGTGTCTATCGCGATGGGCGCCTTGAGGACGCCAATGCCCAGGCCCGGCCACGCGGCTCGGTTTGGGACGTGATCGTTTCACGTGCCGGCGACGTCTGGGTGAGCGTCAACGGCAGCGACGGCAGCGAACTGCGCCACTGGCATAAAGGGCGCTGGACCAGCCACAGCGCGAAGGACTGGCTTGAGCCGGAGCCTGTCCAGAGCCTCTATGAAGCGCGCGACGGCACGTTGTGGATCGCCCAGTTCAAAAGCATATTGCGGCTCGCCCCCGGTGCCCCCCGCCCGGAGAAGATCCCTGAACAGGTGGGGTTCGCGACGGCTTTCGCCGAGGACGAGCAGGGCATCCTCTGGCTCGTCAGCGCCAGGGGGTTGCAGCGCCTGACCCCGCCCAGAACCTTGCACCCCTTTTCATCGAACGGGCCGAGCGCAGGCGGCGCGGGACGCCGCTCGCTGTTGTTCGAGGACGGCCTTGCCTGGATGGCGGGGCATCAGGAAGGCATCATCCGCCTGCCCAACCTCAAATCGATGCCCGGTGGCCGCGATGTCATCCCCGTTCGCTCGCGCGTCCTGTATCGCGACCGCGAAGGCACGATCTGGGGCGGCGGCACCGACGGGCTCGTCAGCTATATCCGTTCGCCGATATTCCCGCTCGGGCTCAAGGGAGCCCCCACGACCGGCTTCATGCCCGGAAACGGGCCCGGCGCCCCGGTTTTCGTGGCGACCGATGCTGGCGTCTACCGGCTTTCCCGGCGCCCTCCCGAGATGATCCTCAAGGAACTCTATGTCAGCGCCTTGTGCGCGGGGCCGCCCGATCTCCTGCTCGCCATCGGCCTGCACAAGCCCCTTTTGCGCAAGGGTGGCGTCTGGACGCGCTATGCCGGTCCTCCCGGCGTCAATTCGGCAACCGATTGCGCCATCGACCGGACGGGGCGCGCCCTGATTTCGGTGCCCGGCGGCGGCGTGTTCGCGCTCGATCATGGCAAATGGGCATTGCAGCCCGGCTGGCCGGACGGCCAGATCATGGTGAGCGATGGCCGGGACGGCTTCTATCTCAACCAGCCGATGCGCGCGGTGGAACATGCGCGGCCGGGCTCGGTCCGGACCTTGTGGGAAGGCGACCAGATCGCGATCGGCTTTGTCCGGCTGCTGAGGCCGATCGGTGGATTTCTGTATCTGGGCGGCGAAAAGGGGCTTGCCCGCTATGACGGCAAACGGTTCGTTGCGCTCGAGGCGCGCTATAATCCCTGGCTGAGCGGGATCAGCGGCATTGCGATTGGCCGGGCCGATGTGTGGCTGATCGGCAACGAAGGGATCTTCCGCATCACGCGGACCGACTTCGAGAAGGCGCTTGCCAATCCGACGCTACCCATCCCGCATCAAGTGATCGGCGCGCGACTGGGGCTCAACAGCCGCAGCTTCTCCTATGTCTCCAACGACGCGGCGACGGGCGCGGATGGCAACCCGATGTTCGTGACGAACCGCGGGATCGTGCGCGTCGATCCCGCCCGCATCGTCCGCAATCCCGTCGCGCCGCCTGTCGTCATTCGCGGCATGGAAGCCAATGGGACCACCTATCTGCAAGGGGCCGTGACGCTACCGGCCGGCACCTCGCGCGTGCAGTTCGACTATGTGGCCCTCAGCCTGACCAGCCCTGCTGCCAACCGTTATCGCTACAGGCTGGACGGTGTAGACGGAGACTGGGTCGATGCCGGCAACAAGCGACAGGCCTCCTACACCGCGCTTGGTCCCGGCACCTTCCGGTTCCGCGTCATCGCCGCCAATCCGGACGGCGTGTGGAACACCACGGGGGCGAGCATGAGCGTAACGATCGAACCCTATTTCTGGCAGACATGGTGGTTCGAGGGAGCGGTCGGGCTCATCGTCGCCGTCACCCTCTGGGCACTCGTCCAGTGGCGCATGCGCGTCGCCACCGAGGCCACGCGCCAGCGGATCGAGGACCGCCTCGTCGTTCGCGAACATATCGCCCAGGAGTTGCACGATACGCTGCTACAGGGCTTTCAGGGCCTCGTCCTGCGTTTCCAGTCGCTTCTCCACCGCCTTCCCCCCGAACATCCGATACGTCCCGATTTCGAGGCGACGCTCGACCGCACGGACGACGTTCTGCAAGAAGGACGTGATCGCGTCCGCTGGCTGCGCCAGGCAATCGAGCCGGTCGAACTGGCATCGCTTCTCTCGAACATCGCGCGGGCGACGCTCGATGGCCAGCTTCGGTGGTCGCTCAAACAGAGCGGTGTTCCCCGACCGGTCTGTGCGCCTGTCGCGGACGATATCGCGCGCATTGCCGGCGAGGCCCTCTCCAACGCGCTGCGCCATGCACAGGCGAGCAAAGTCACCATCGAGCTCGATCACGGCCGCGACAATGTCACCGTGACAATCGCGGACGACGGTATCGGGATCGATCCGGCGGTGCGCGCCGCAGGCGGAAAGGACGGCCACTATGGGCTCATCGGGATGAAGGAACGTGGGCAGAGGCTGGGCGCATCGCTCGACATCAGGGATGGCGCCCCCAGCGGGACCGAGGTTCGCATCGTCGTTCCGGCACGGGTGGCCTATCGTTGACGCGCAAGGATGAGAGGGAATGGCCCGCCGTGCCGATGAAGCCATCACACCACGGGCAGCCGGTCAGTCGCCCCAGGCGACAACCTTCTGTTCCTGCACACCCAGACCATCGATACCGAGCTTCATCACGTCGCCAGCCTTCAGGAAAACGGGCGGCTTCTGGCCGAGCCCCACGCCTGCCGGTGTCCCGGTGGCGATGAGATCGCCCGCCTCGAGCGCATAGAAGCGCGAGACATAGCTCACCATCTGCGCGACGCTGAACACCAGGTTGCGGGTCGTGCCGTTCTGATAGCGGTGGCCGTTCACCTCGAGCCATATCGACAGATTGCCCGGATCGGTAATCTCGTCGGGCGTCACCAGCCAGGGGCCGATGGGGGCAAAGCCCGGAAAGCTCTTGCCCTTGGTCCACTGGCCGCCATGCTCCATCTGGTAGGACCGCTCGGACACGTCATTGACCACGCAGTAGCCGCCGACATGGGCGAGAGCATCGTCCTCGTCGATATAGAGGCCATCGCGCCCGATGATGATGCCGAGCTCGACTTCCCAGTCCCCTTTCTCCGCATCGCGTGGAAGACGAACCGGATCATTGGCGCCGGTGGGAACGCACCCCTTCATGAAGATCGTCGGCTCGGTGGGAACATCGAGACCGACTTCCGCGGCATGATCGGTATAGTTGAGGCCAATGCAAATAATCTTGCCGGGCCGCGCAATCGGTGGCCCGAAGCGGACCGGACCTTCAACGACCGGCAGCGTCGCGGGATCGATCGCAGAGATCCGGGCGAGACGCTCGGCTGAAAGAAGCCGTCCATCGATCTCGGCCACATGCGCCGAAAGGTCGCGCACCCGGCCATCAAGACCGACGATCGCGGGACGTTCGGCGCCAGCGGCGCCCACCCGGGCAAGCTTCATCTGTACTTCCTTTCCATGGACTGTCGCGGGTGCGCAGGCACATCGAGGGATGTCTGTGCCCGGCGCACTGCCTTGAGGTTTCGCCCTCTGGCCGCACTCGGGCACGCCGTGCGATGCCTTGAACAAAGGACGGTGGCTCGCCGCAGTTAAGATCAGGGACGCAGCAGGGCTGATACCCGGCCTCGGGAAGAGTGAAAAGCCAATGGGCGATATCGAGCCGGTCGGAGAGGATTTTCATGGGATTTCCTCTCCCGATGCCAGCCATGGATGCAGCCGGATCGTGAAGCGATACCCCGCTTACCCCTGCCAGCCCTGAAGAAATTCGAGAAGCAGGGCATTGACTGCTTCGGGGCGCTCCTCGTGCGGGAGATGACCGCACCGCTCGATCGGGACCGCGCGCAAATTGTCCGCCATCTCCGCCCAGACCCTGGGCATGTCGAACATCTTGCCAACCGCACCGAAATCCGCACCCCACAGCGCCAGGGTCGGACAGGCGATCTTGACGTCGGCGTCGGCCTTGTCCTGTGCCACATCTTCGGCATTGGCGCGATAGTCTACCATTGCGCCGCGCACCGCACCGGGGGCCCGATAAGCCCGTACATAAGTGTCGAATGCGTCGCCCGAGATAGCGGAAGGGTCATAGGCCCAGTCGGAGAAGAACCAGCGCAGCCATTGCTCCTCCTTGCCCGAGATCAGCGCCTCGGGCAGGTCTGGAACGAGATGGAACAGGAAGAACCAGTAGGCCTTGGCGATTTCCGCATTGATCTCCCGTGCGACAATGCGCGTGGGCACATTATCCATCACGACGAGACGGTCGACGCGATCAGGATAGTCCTTGGCAAAACGCGTCGCGACGCGCGCGCCGCGATCATGCCCGACAAGAGCGATCCGCCCGATGCCCAAGGCATCGAGCAGTTCGGCGAGATCCTTCGCCATGGTACGCTTGTCATAGCCCGATGCCGGCTTTTCGGTCTCGCCATAGCCGCGAAGATCGGGTGCGATGATCCGATAGAGTTCGCCGAGAACCGGAATCTGGTGCCGCCATGCGAAATTGGTTTCCGGGAAGCCGTGCAGCAGCACGACCGGCGCGCCCTTGCCCGCATCAATGAAGTTCTGCCTGATACCATTGGCCTTCAGGGTGTGATTCACAAGTGAGATCATGGCGCGATCCGATTCCAACAAGGGGTTGCCACTATGGCCAGAATGCGGGCCGAGACTGCCTGATCGGCACATCCGCTGCTTGGCCGGGGCTGCGGCTTTTTGGTGGATTGTGACGAAAGGTGAAGCAGCCCCACCCTGAATGGGCGATCCGGGTGGGGGCACTCCATTCAGGCTCCGGCTCCTTCCGCGTCGAGTGCGGGGTAGTCCACATAGCCCTGCGCGCTCCCGCCGAAGAAACTGGCACGATCGGGCTCGTTCAGCGTGGCTGCCCGCCTGAAACGCTTCGGCAAATCGGGATTCGCAATGAAGAGCTTGCCGAAGGCGATGACGTCGCCGCGGCCGTCGGCCAGAGCCTTTTCCGCCTTCGCCTGGTCATAGCCGCCGGCGAGCATCATCGTGCCGTGAAACTGGCCCCGGATGAGATGCACGATCGCGTCCCAGCGCGGATCATAGTCACTGTCAGTCTCAATCCCGAGCGTCGATGGCTCAACGATGTGAAGATAGGCAAGCCCGACACGATCGAGCGCGGCGGCGATATAGCCGAATGTTTCCTCGGGCGTGTCGTCCCCCATGCCCATGAACCGCCCCATGGGGGTCAGTCGCACCGCGACGCGGCTGGCGCCGACGGCGGCGACCACGGCATCCACGACCTCCAGGAGAAGCCGCACACGGTTCTCGATGCTGCCGCCATAGTCGTCTGTCCGCAGGTTGCTCGCGCTGTTGATGAACTGGTCGATCAGATAACCGTTCGCGGCATGGATCTCGACGCCGTCCATTCCGGCAAGGATCGCGTTACGCGCGGCCTGCGCATAGTCGGCAACAATCGCCTTGATACCCGCGACATCGAGTTCCCGGGGGACCGGGACGTCCGCCCAGGTGCCACTGCCGTCCCCGGCAACGATGAAGGTCTTGCCAGGCACGGCCATCGCGGTGGGAGCGACCGGCAGAGCACCACCGGGTTGGAAGCTGGGATGTGAGACCCGCCCCACATGCCAGAGCTGCATGAAGATGCGACCGCCTGCGCCATGGACCGCTTGCGCGACCTTCGACCACCCGGCGATCTGCGCAGAGGTGTGGATGCCCGGCGTCCAGGCATAGCCTTGGCCCTGCTGCGAAATCTGGGTCGCCTCGGTGATGATGAGGCCGGCAGTCGCGCGCTGGCGATAATAGTCGACGTTCATCGCGGTCGGGACATTGCCTTCGCCCGCACGCGAACGGGTCAGCGGCGCCATCACGATACGGTTGGGAATTTGAAGCTCGCCCAGGGCAAGCGGAGTGAACAGGTCGGGTTTCATCACACTTCTCCACCTGGGCGCGAATGGGCGCCCTTTCAGTGGAACGCGATATGGGCGGGTCGACGGATCTCGATAATCCCTTGATGTCGGCGATCATCGTTGCGGATTGCGCAACGATGATCGCCTTGTGGTCCGAGTTCCGGAAGCCTCCGGTCAGGCGGGCACGTGACGATCCCAATAGGGAGGCGAACCGAAACGCGTTTCCAGGAAGTCGACGAAGGCACGCAATTTCGGCGATTTCCGGTGATCGGCGAGAAATATCGCATGGATGCCGGCATCGGACTGATTGATGCTTCCCTTCCCGACCTGCGGCGTCCACTCGGCAAGCACTGCACGAAACCTGCCCGCGCTGATGTCCTCGCCGATCAGCCATGTCGGCATGAGCAGCAATCCAAGCCCCTGAAGGGCAACTTCGCGCAGCGTCTCGGAATTGTTGGCCCGAACCGAACCCCGGACCCTGACCTGCTCGGTCTTGCCCGCGCGTTCGAAGCGCCAGATCCTGTCACCGCTGGCGTAGGAAAATGTCAGGCAATTGTGACGGGCGAGGTCGCCCGGTACACGCGGCTCGCCATATTCGGCAAGATAATCCGGGGTCGCGCACACGATGCGCCTGTGCGGCGCGAGACGCCGCGCCACGAGGCTGGAAGAGTCGAGACTGCCAAGCCGGATCGCGACATCGATCCTGTCCTCCACGAGATTGACGATCTGGTCGGTCATGACCAGTTCCAGCTCGATCTCCGGATAGGCGCGCAGGAAATCGGCAACGATCGGCGCGACATGAAGCCGGGCGAAGGCCACGGGCAGGCTCACGCGCAGCAAGCCGCGTGGCTGTCCCCCGCGCTCGGCGATGCTGCGATTGGCCTCCTCGACATCGGCGAGAATGCGAACCGCCTGGAGGTGATAGTCCTCGCCCGCCGGCGTCAGTGTCACGCTGCGCGTCGAACGGTTGAGGAGGAGGGTCGAGAGATGGGCTTCAAGCGCGTCGACCTGCCGTGTGAGCGAGGATGTCGCCATGCCCAGCTTCCGGGCCGCCGGAGCGAAACCGCCCTCGTCGGTCACCGCGACAAACGCTTTCATCGATGCGAGCAGGTCCATGGTTCACCGTTGCATATCACGCAACACTGATACCAAATCGCACAGCATTATCAAAGCATGCGGCAAGACACATCCTCGCACCGACAACGAAGCAATCGAGGCCCTGTCGGGCTGGGAACCCGGTCAGGTGGCGTTAGACAAGAGGCTCCTGCGCGAGGGGCGCAAACCAGCGATTTTCTGCTTTTCGGGCGGAGCTAGGCGGCGTGGGCAAAGTGGAATTTGTCCACGCCGCCTGGCCCCTGTCACCGAGCCTTACGGGCATTCGCAAACTGCAATCCTGCGGCAGCCGTCGCGAAACCGATGCCCAGGATCGAGACTGCGGTCCAGCCGCCCGCCCCCCAGGCCGCAGTGGCCGCCGCCGCGCCGCCAGCGCCGCCAAGGAACATCGCCCCCATGAAGATCGTGTTCAGACGGGCCCGCGCCTCGGGCCGCAGCGCATAGACGATGTGCTGGTTGGAGACGAGAACGCTCTGTACCGCGAAATCGAGCAGGATGCATCCGACCACCAGGCCGATGATCGACGCCCACAGCCCGAAGATCGCCCAGGACACGACCATCAGGAGCGTCCCTGCCAGAATGACCTTGCGCGGTCCGCGCTTGTCGGCATAGCGTCCGGCGACCGGCGCAGCGAGGATGCCAACAGCGCCGACGATGCCAAACAGGCCGGCGACCTCCGCCCCCTGCCCGAACTGTGGTTCCTGCAGATGGAGCGCCAGGATCGTCCAGAAGGCCGTGAAGGCGCCGAACAGCAACGCCTGCGTAACGGCGGCCAGGCGAAGCTCGCCGAACTCCCGCCACAGATGCACGAGCGAAACCATCAGGCTTCCATAGCTGTGATGCGTGTCCGGGTGGCTCCTGGGCAGCGATGCCGCCATGATCGCGCCCGCGCCCAGAGCCAGCGGCACGCCCAGCCAGAACATGGCGCGCCACCCTTCATGCGCGGCAACGAACCCCGCCAGCGTCCGGCTGAGCAGGATGCCGCACAACACGCCAGACATGACGGTTCCGACGGTCGCGCCGCGCTTTTCCGGCGCGGCCAGATGCGCTGCGAACGGCACGATCTGCTGCGCCACTGTCGAGGCGACACCGAGCAGCAGCGAAGCGGCCAGCAAAAGCGGCGCGGTCGGCGCCAGCGCGGCCCCGACCAGCGCGAGTCCCAGAACCAGAAACTGGATCAGGATCAGCCGACGCCGCTCGATCAGGTCGCCCAGCGGCACGAGAGCGAACAGGCCGATGGCATAGCCAAGCTGGGTCGCGGTCGGGACGAGACCGACGATACCGCCCGGCATATCCTTTTCCATGATCCCGAGCATCGGCTGGTTGTAATAGATGTTGGCGACGGCAAGCCCTGCTGCGGCTGCCATGGCGAAGGTAAGGCCGCGTCCGATCGTCGGGGCGGCCGCCTCAGCCTGTTCGATGGTGGTACTTCTCATCTGAGTGTCCTCATGGAAGTGCCCATGTCGGCCGCGCTTCAGGAGCACCGCCTTCGACTGGACGACTGTGATGGCCGCAAATATGGAATAATATCCCTGATCGGTGTAGTGACCTGCTCAGTTATGTCAGCATAACGGATAACGATACAATGAACCTTCTGGATCTGGCGGTTTTCGCCGAAGCCGTCCGTAGCGGGAGTCTGGCAGCCGCTGCGCGGCGGCTGGGGCTCAACGCCATGGCGGCGTCCCGGCGATTGGCCGCGCTCGAGACAGAGCTGGGCGTCCGGCTGGTACAGCGGACAACGCGTGCGCTCTCGCCAACCGCTGAAGGCGAAGCCTTCCTGCCGCATGCGCAGGCGATGCTCGATGAACAGGCCAGTGCCCTTGCGGCCCTGCGCCCGGCCGGGGCCGGTGTTTCGGGCCAGTTGCGCGTTACAGCGTCGGCGGCATTCGGCCGCAAGGTTGTCGCCCCGATGATCGCCCGGTTCATGGCCGCCAACCCGGACCTTGGCGTCGATCTGCTGCTGACCGACGATCAGGTCGACATCGTGGCGCAGGGAATCGATGTCGCGGTGCGGATCGCGAAATTGCGCGACAATCACCTCGTCGCCCGCCGCCTTGCCGACAATCCCCGACGGCTTTGCGCTGCCCCTGCCTATATCGCGCGGCACGGCAAACCCCGCGTCCTGTCCGATCTGGTCGATCACGCCTGCCTGCTCGGCACTGGCGGATCGCACTGGGTCTTCGTCAGGAACGGCAAGACAGTGCGCCAGAAGGTCGGCGGTCGCTTCACGGCGAGTTCCATCGAAGCCCTGCACCAGGCCTGTATCGGCGGGCTCGGCATCGCCAATCTCTCGGGCTGGAACGTCGAGGACGATCTGCGCGCGAGAGTGATCGAGCCGATCCGGCTTGAAGATGCCGAGCCCGAGCCGTTGGCGATCTGGGCGGTCTATCCAACCGCGCGTCTGGTCCCTGCCAAAGTCCGCGCCTTCGTGGGCGCGCTCGAACAGGAGCTTCGCGGCGGCGAGCATCCTCGCGCCTAGCCGATCAGACCGATTGCGGCCTTGACCACCTCCGGGGTCAACGGCATGTCGCGCAGCCTTACGCCGGTGGCATCGGCGACTGCATTGGCGAGTGCGGCGGATGTCGGCCCCTGCGAGGTTTCGCCAGCGCCCAGGAAGGGAAGACCGGGGCGGTCCATGACATGGACGTCGATCGCGCCCGGCACGTCGCGAAACCGCATGATCGGATAGGTTCCCCAGTCGAAACTTGTCCGGCGGGTCGCATCGAACGTGACCGCTTCATGGGTCGCCCAGCTCAACGACTGGATGATGCCCCCTTCGACCTGATTGCGGATGCCGTCGGGCGAGGCGGGTTGTCCCGCATCGACAGCAGCGTTAACCCGGTGGACCATGATCGCGCCGGTCTCCCTCTCAACCTCGACTTCCATGATAATCGCGCAATAGGCGCCGATATTCTTGTAGCGCGCGAAGGCCATGCCGCAGCCGCGCCGCCCATCCGGCCGGGGGCGATGCGACCAGCCAAAACGGCCGGCGGCCTCGATCATCACCGCCCGCGCGCGTTCGTCTTCCATATGCGCCAGCCGGAAGGCCAGCGGGTCGACGCCGCCCGCGCGGGCCAGATCGTCGAGCGTGCTCTCGATCGTGAACACATTGAGATGCGCGCCCAGTGAGCGCAACGCCGATACGCGCAGCGGCATTTCCGGCACGAAATGGTAGAGCACATTCATGTTGGGAAAGACATAGAGCGGGTTGGCATTGCGATCGCCATCGCCCTCCGGCATCGGGATGGGCTTGGCCTCCTGCGGCGCGAAGCCCGGTCTGACCTGCTGGGCGACGGCATAGCCACCCGCTTTCACAGCCCTGGTATTATGCGAATTGCTCCACACCTCATAAGTCCAGTGCGCGATCCGCTTGCCGGGTCCGATCGCCGCCTCGACCTTCGTCACCATGCCGCAGCCGCATGGCTCCCACCCGAATTCCTGCTCGCGCATCCATTGCAGGCGGATCGGATGGCCGGGCAGCGCCATCGCGATGAGCCCGGCTTCGGCCGTCACGTCATCGGCGCCATTCTGGCCATAGCAGCCCGCCGAGGGGGTGTGGATGCAGCGCACCTTTTCCGGTGCCAGTCCCGCCAGCTCGGCGATCGCGCGGTGCATGTCGAACACGCCCTGGCTGTGCGACCAGATCGTGAGACCGCCATCCCTGGCCAACGCCACCGCGCAGGACGGCCCGATCGACCCATGGCTGTACCACGGCCGGCTGAAGCTGCCCCGCACAGTCTTCCAGGCCGGCCTGTCGCCATCATGGGTATCGAGCACAACGATCTCGCGCGAGGGCATGGTTTGCAGATGATGGGGCCCCTCGGCGGCGGGCATGGGCGGCAGCAGGCGCACATAGTCGCTCTCCTGCGCAACGCGCATGGCCTTGATCGCCTGCCATTCCTTGCGTGCGACCACCGCGAGAAAGTCGCCATTCTCAATGACGGCAACCACGCCGGGCATTGCCCGCGCCGCCGCGAGCTTCGGCGCCGCCAGCCGCGTGCCATAGCTCGGCCCCCGCACGACGCGGGCATGGAGCATGCCGGGCAAGCGCATGTCCTGAACGAAAGCTTCGCCGCCGACTAGCTTGGCCGGAATATCGACGCGGGGAAAATTTTTGCCCATCGTCCGGTATTGGCGAGGATCGCGGCGCGGCGCGTCGGGCACAGCCTCGACATGAAGCGAAAGGCGCGTGGCGAGTTGGCCATAGGACAGCCGTCGCCCGTCGGGCGCCGCGACATGGCCATCGCCGGTGGTCGTCAACTGATCAGGCTCGATGCTCCAGACCCTGGCCGCAGCCTGGGTCAGCAACATGCGGACATTGGCGCCGGCATTGGCAAGGGCGGTTCCACCGTCCTGCATCGAGTGGCTGCCTGCCGTCAGCCCTTCGTCAGGCGTACGCGCGGTATCGGCGGTGATGAAGGTGATCGCCGATGGCGGCAGATCCAGTTCCTCGGCCGCGACCTGAAGCAAGGCCGTGCGGATGCCTTGCCCGAGTTCCACCTTGCCGGAAAAGACCGTGGTCTTGCCGTCGGGTCCGATACTGATCCAGGAATCGAGTTCAGGATTGCTCTTGAGGCTGCCCGGCAGATCCGGCCGGATCGCCTTGGGCGCGGCCCCGCCTTCCCCGCCGCCAGCCAGTTGGGCGAGGCTGCGCGCGGAAAACGAGAACGCGACCAGCAGCCCGCCGGCTGCCAGCACTTCGCGGCGGGCAAGGGCCTTCGACTGTGCGGTGGCGCTCATGCCGCGACATCCCTGACCGGGCGACCGGCGACGCGATTGATCGCGCGCAGGATACGCACATGCGTGCCGCAGCGGCAGAGGTTGGGCTGCATGTGCGCGCGAATTTCAGCTTCCGTCGGTGCCGGGTTCACATCGAGCAGCGCCTGCGCGCGCATGATCATGCCGGCGATGCAATAGCCGCACTGCGCGGCCTGCTCGTCGAGGAACGCCTGCTGAAGCGGATTCATCTTCTCGATCGACCCGAGGCCCTCGATCGTTCGGACCGGCCGGTCGCCGACGGCCGCAACCGGCGTGACGCACGAGAAGATCGCCTTGCCGTCGAGATGGACGGTACAGGCGCCGCATTGGCCGAGACCGCAGCCATATTTGGCGCCATTGAGGCCCAGATCGTCGCGCAGGACATAAAGCAATGGCGTTTCCGGATCGGCATCGACCTTGTGGGCCGTGCCGTTGACATGGATGGTGAGGGTCATGGTTGGGCACTCTCCTTGCGAGCCCTGGCAACCGCGCGATCCAGCTTCGACCATGCCGGACGATCGGTGTAGCGAGACCGGGCATAACCGAGCACCGCGGCGACCTGAGCGTCGGTGAGACTGTCGGCGAAGGGTGGCATCTTGGGGCCACGACCGGCAACCGGCGGCTCGATACCACGCAGGATCGCCTGGATGGCGCTGGTCGGCACCTCATCGCGCAAGGCGCTGGCAAGCCCCAGGGCCGGGCGCCCCTGCCCCATCATCGGCGCACCGGGGCCGTGACAGCCCGCGCAGGCGCCGGCGTAGAGCGTCGCCCCTTCGGGAAAGAGCCGGGCAGCCCGCACCGGATCGTCAGGGGTCGGGCGTGACGGCGAACCGGCGTCCGCGCCTGCCATCCGCGACGCGATATAGGTTGCGATCGCGCGGACATCCTCCTCGGGAACCGCCGACAGGCTCTCGACCACCGGCCCCATCGGCCCGGCTGCCGCGCTGTGATCAGGAGAAATGCCCGTGCGCAGATAGGTGTAAAGCGCGTCCGGGGTCCAGCCCCGCGCAGCCGGGTTCGAGCGGTCGAGCGGCGGTGCCCGCCAGCCTTCGGCCATGCCACCGGCATAGGCGCGCGAGCGGACCTCACCCCCGGCGATATTGCGCGGCGTATGGCAACCCCCGCAATGGCCGAGGCCTTCGACGAGATAGGCGCCCCGATTCCATACCGCCGACCGGGCCGGATCAACGATGATCGCGCCCTTGTGGAGGAACAGCATTTTCCAGCCGGCCAGCAGCGGGCGGAAGCCAAGCGGCGGGATCAGCCTGTTCGCGGGCGCCTTTTGATGGACCGGTCGCCGGGTCATCAGAAACGCGTAGAGCGCATCGAGATCGGCATCGCTCACATGGGTGAAATGCTCGTAGGGGAGCGCCGGGTAGAGATGCGAGCCCGTTCGGCTCACGCCATCCTTCATCGCACGGCGAAACGCCTCGGCCGACCAGGTTCCGATCCCCGTTTCGGGATCGGGAGTCAGGTTGTCGGAATAGAGCGTCCCGAAAGGCGTGGCGAGCGCACGTCCACCCGCCAGCGGTCGCCCTCCATCCGCAGTATGGCAGACCGCGCAATCGCCAAGCCTCGCAAGAACAGCGCCGCGTTCGACCATCTCCGCCGGAAAAGAACCTGGCGCAGGGACCGGAATCGGCGCGATCGCCGGACGCCAGGTCAGCGCCAATGCGAACAGCGCGCCCCCCGGCAGGAACAACATGCCATAGAGCATCGACTGCGCATTCCAACGCTTTCGCATCCATGCCCGGAGCGCAGTGATCGCTGCCCCCCGGCGCTGGCCCATGGCTTCTGGTCTGTGTGTCATCGCCGGGCATCGTCGTTCACGCGATCAGGACGGTCTTGGCTTTTCGGATGCCGATTTGGACGGGACGCACATCGATCAACTTGCGACGACGGACGCGATCAGGACCGCCGATGTCAGGCCGCCCTTCCGGGGGCGACAGGTCGCACCCGATGTCCGGCGATGGCGGCTTTGCGATACCGATTGGGCAGCCGTCGAAGCCCCGGCCAGCCCGAAATCATCAACATTGCCTTATTTGGCAATAGCCTGGCTGTTTTTGTTGCCATGAAACAGAAAGCTGGCGGATTCCTCAATGTCCATCATGATTGCAGGCACGAAGAGTACGCCACACCGGTCAGCCTGCGGCCCATCCACTTTGTGTCAGCATCTGACAAATTCCGTTCGTCGAACGAAAGACGATGTGCCGCACCCTTCGCTAGAAATGCGCCGATTTCAGGCACTATCTCACTTTTGACGCAACGGGAGGCGAAATGACCGCTGAAGCGAAATGCCCGATGGGCCACGGGCAGGCTGAGGGCAAAGCCGCGCTGTTCGAGATGACGAACCGCCTCTGGTGGCCACACCAGCTTGATCTCACCGTCCTGCACAAGCATCCGCCGGCAGGTAACCCCATGCCCGGATTCGACTATCGCGGAGCTTTCACGACACTCGACCTCGGTGCAGTCAAGCGCGACATCACCGACCTCATGACGAAATCGCAGGACTGGTGGCCCGCAGACTTCGGCCACTACGGTCCTCTTTTCATCCGCATGGCCTGGCACAGCGCCGGCACCTATCGGATCGGCGATGGCCGCGGCGGAGCGGGCCATGGCACCCAGCGCTTTGCACCTCTCAACAGCTGGCCCGACAATGCCAATCTCGACAAGGCCCGCATGCTGCTCTGGCCGATCAAGCAGAAGTACGGGCGCAAACTTTCCTGGGCCGACCTGCTGATCCTGACCGGCAATTGCGCGCTCGAATCGATGGGATTCAAAACCGCGGGCTTCGGCGGTGGCAGGATCGACGTCTGGGAACCAGACGTCGATACCAACTGGGGGCCGGAACGCGAATGGCTCGCCACCAGCGACAAGCCGGGCAGCCGCTACTCCGGTGATCGCGATCTGGAAAACCCGCTGGCAGCCGTCCAGATGGGGCTCATCTATGTCAACCCGGAAGGGCCCGATGGCAAGCCCGACCCCGTGGCGGCCGCGCGCGACATTCGAGAAACCTTCGCACGCATGGCGATGAACGACGAGGAAACCGTCGCGCTCATCGCCGGGGGGCATACGTTCGGCAAGACCCATGGCGCTGCCGATCCCTCGCGCTACATAGGCCCCGAACCCGAAGGCGCCCCCGTCGAGATGCAGGCGCTGGGCTGGGCGAACAGCTTCGGCACCGGCAATGCCGGCGACACGATCACCAGCGGCCTCGAAGTGACGTGGTCGCAGACTCCGACCCAGTGGAGCCATAACTTCTTCGACAATCTCTTCGGCTTCGAATGGGAACTGACGAAAAGCCCGGCAGGTGCGCACCAATGGGTGGCAAAGGATGCGCAAGCAACGGTCCCCGACGCTCATGATCCCGCCAGACGCCACCGCCCGACAATGCTCACCACCGATCTCTCGCTGCGCTTCGATCCCGCGTATGAGAAGATCTCGCGCCGCTTCCATGCCAATCCGGACGCGTTTGCGGCCGTGTTTGCCGAAGCCTGGTACAAACTCACCCACCGCGACATGGGTCCGCATGGGCGGCTGCTCGGCCCCGAAGTGCCGCCGGCCCCCCGAATCTGGCAGGATCCGGTGCCACCCGTCGATCACGCGTTGATCGACGAGGCCGACGCGAGCGCGCTCAAGGCCGAAATACTCGCCTCGGGCCTTTCAATCGCGCGCCTCGTCAAGACAGCCTGGGCATCGGCCTCGACCTTTCGCGGCTCGGACCTCAGGGGCGGCGCCAATGGCGCACGCATCCGGCTTGCGCCCCAACGCGACTGGCTGGTGAACGAACCAGCCGAACTTGCCAACGCGCTGACGGCCCTGGAGGCGATCGGGACCGCGTTCAACGCATCGCAGACAACGGGAAAGAAAGTATCGATAGCCGATCTCATCGTCCTGGGTGGCAATGCAGCGATCGAGGCGGCAGCGGCCAATGCGGGGCACAAGGTCTCGATACCGTTCCGGCCCGGACGCACGGATGCGACACAGGAGCAGACCGATACCCATTCCTTCGCCCCACTCGAACCGACCACCGACGGATTTCGCAATTTCAGCGGCACACCGTCAATCCATGCCGCAGAAGAACTGCTCGTCGATCGCGCCAATCTCCTGACCCTGACCGCGCCCGAGATGACCGTGCTCGTGGGCGGCCTGCGTGTGCTGGGCGCCAATCATGGCGACAGCGATCTGGGCGTATTCACCGAGAGGCGCGAGAGCCTGACGAACGATTTCTTCGTGAACCTGCTCCGGTCGAGCTTCACAATGAAATGGGAGGCATCTCCGGATCGGGAGGACGTCTACGTCGCACGAGACAGGGCTACGGGCCAGGAAGCGTGGAAAGCATCGCGGGTGGACCTCATCTTCGGATCCAATTCACAGTTGCGTGCCTTGTGCGAGGCCTATGCCACCGATGATGCGGCAGGCGCCTTTGTCGAGGCATTCATATCGGCGTGGACGAAGGTCATGAACCTCGACCGGTTCGATCTGGCCTGAGCCCCATGCGATCCCCCGGTACAATCGCCCCGGGGGATCGCCAACGTGTCATCGCTATCGCGTTTGTCCTGCGAATTCGACTTTCAAGGGCCAAAGGCTCCTCGCCGCTGCCCGGCAAGCAGACCGCTCTGCTTCAGCCGTTCAGGCAATCCTTGACGGCCTTTGCGACAGTGAAGGCGCGCTTCTTTGACGCTGCAATCTGGATCGTTTCGCCGGTTGCCGGGTTTGCCGGCAGCGGTCGATCTGGCTTTTCAAGGTGCGCCTTTTTGCCACCAACGGGTTCAATGGGGACCCAAAAAATCACCGCCTTTCTTGGGCAATAACAAGCTAAAAACCGTATAAACGGACCGATGGCTTGAGAGCGTTCCACCATGGGCATGAGCGATCTGGCGAGCGAGGCTGAGACCGATCCCTGTCCCTTCGGGTTTCGTCGTGTGGAAGGCCCTAAACACAAGCGCTTCATGGCCGGGTATAATGCCACTGCCGTTATCGCGGACTTCGAAGGCCAGGCTTTGATCGCGAGAGAAAGCGGCTATCTTGATCTCGGCATCGGCACCGCGATCAGCGCTCGCTGCTTCCGCCGCGTTCTGGATCAGCGCCCACAGGGCCTGACTGATCTGATCACGGTCCACCGGCCAGCAAAGACCTTCTTCAACGTCGACCGAAATCGCGACCTCTGGCCAACGGCCTGCAAAAAGACGCATGATATCTGCGATGAGCTGCTCTACCGGGATGAGGCGGAGCTGCGGTGCAGGCAGACGCGCCAAAGTGCGATAGGCTTCCACGAACCGCTGAAGCCCTTCCGCTTGCCGGGTCAGAGTGCCGAATATCTCGCGGAGCAACGGCATGTCGGGATGGGAATTATCGATTGCGGCCAGCCCGCTATCCGCCAACGAGACGATCGGCGCCAGTCCATTCAACAGCTCGTGGCCGAGCACATGGATCATTTCGGCAGTAGCCCGCGCTTCGGCCGCGCGTTCTTCCTGCTCGATATCGATCAGAGTGATCACGGCGCGGTTTTCGGCCGCGAGCTGCACCCGATCGATCCGCCAGCTGCGCCCTTCATGGCGAAAATGGCTCACATCGCCCTCGACCAGCGCGGTCGGCATGGGCAACACTCTGTCGTCGGTCGCGAAAAGCTGCCGCGCCGCCCGGTTCAGCGCCCGCGCGCTGCCACCCTCAATGGCGAGCATCGGCGTGGGGGCGGCATCGAGCAGCAGACGATGCGAACCGATTTGTCCATCCGGAGCCGAAATTGCCTTGCTTTCAGGTGCGTGATCCAGGCCAGAACGCCAAGCATGGAGCAGAACGATCCAGGCCGCGACCAGCCCGGCCCCGGTCATCGTGCCCCACATACCGCGATGCCAGGCCTCGCTTGCTACCAATCCGCTGAGCGCCAGCGCGATCCCGGTCAGGACCGCGCGCCATCTAGAGCCCATAGCGCGCCATTCGGCGATAAAGCGCACCCCGACTGAGCCCCAGAGCGGTGGCAGCGTGTGTCACGTTATGGCGGTTTTCGCGCAAGGCGGCCTCGATCATGGTTTTCTCGGCATCGTTCAGGTCGAAGCTGGCTTCCACCGTTACCATGGCGACCTGCGGCACCGGCAACGCCAGCGCTGCCGCATCGATCGTGCCGTCTTCCGTCAGCAGCACCGCCCGCTCGATCGCCAGAGCAAGACCGCGCACTTCATCATCCCACGCGGTCGTGCGGATCGCCTCTTCGGCCGCAGCCGTCAGCCGGGGCGTGGGACGGCCAAAGCGCTCCGCAGCCACGCGCGCAAAGTGCCGGGCGAGCAGGACGCCGTCGCCTTCTCGCCGGGCAAGCGGAGGCACCGCAATTTCGACGGTGGCGATGCGTCGCCGCAAGGCCGGCGTCAGCGCGGCGAGATCATCGGCAATCGCAATGCAACGGGCAGCGGCCGGCAAACGGTCCAGCAAGCGCGCCTGCGCCACTTCGCCCAGCTTGTCGGGATGACGCAGGATCACGGTGCCGGTGCTGTCAGGCAAACCGGCCCATGCACTTTCATCGCGCAAATCGATCCTTGACGGCTCCCCCTCACGCCCCGAAGCGGCATGAACAGCCATCGCCACAAGTGTGCGTCCGCTGCCTGACGCGCCTGTCACCGTCACCCCGGCAGGCGTCGGCGCGATCCGTCGGACAAGCTCGCGCAACGCCTGCATCGCCGTGCTTTCACCCAGCAAGCGGACAGGTTCCGCATCGCCCGCGGTGGAAGCCGCAACGGGGCCAACTGGCGCCTCGCGCGCAATGGCGGCCTCCACTTTGGCGACGAGGTCGCTGTTGCGCCATGGCTTCATCGCAAAGTCCCGCGCTCCGGCCTTCATTGCTGCTACCGCGATCCGGATGCCGCTGTGCGCGGTGATGACGATGACACAGGCCGCCGGATCGTCCGCGATAATGCGCGAGAGCAAGGCCAGCCCTTCCTCCCCGCTCGACCGGCCCGGAGAGAAATTCATGTCGAGCAGGATCGCGTCGAACCTTCGACTGGCCAGACGCGAGAGTGCCTCTTCCGGCCCACCGGCCGTGTCGAGCCGGCGTCCCGCCATGCGGAAAGCAATTTCCATGGCCCCGGCAACGGCAGGGTTGTCATCGACCAGCAGAATCGCACCATCGCTTGACAGGCCGCCCGACTGTCCATTTGCGGACACAGTGTCCACCCGCGGACGGCCACCGGAACCGGTATCTTTAAAAACCCCAGCATTCATCGACGTTTAGGCTTTCCAGCGGAGATGAGTGACACTGTCCCCATGATGACCGAACAGCCCGTACATGCAACCGTTTCCCCCGGCGCGGAAATGGATCGCAAAGTTGAACGCCGTCGCACACCGCTGTGGCGGCGGCCTGCGGTTCTGGCGATGGCCGGGGGCGCGGTGGCTGCCGCCCTGCTCTGGCGGCTATTGCCGGCCAGCGGATCGACCGATATCGCAACCGCCCAGATCGAGACTGGCACGGTGAGCCGTGCGCCTTTCGCCGACTATCTGCCGGTGCGCGCGACGGTCGCCCCGAAAGTGACCACGCTGGTCGGCGTGCTCTCGGGTGGGCAAGTCGAGAAACTGCTGGTGCAGGACGGTGTCATGGTCTCCGAAGGCCAGCCGCTGGCCACGCTCGCCAATCCCGAACTGCGGCTCGACGTGCTCACCCGCGAGGCACAGATCGCCAGCCAGCTTGGCAGCGTGGCCGGCGAGAACCTTGGCATCGAGCGCAACAGCATCGACCGCGCCGGACAAGTCGCGCAGGCCAATTACGATCTCATCAAGGCGCGCCGCGAACTGGCGATCCGCCAGCAGCTTTACGATCAGGGCTATCTCTCCGATGCCGGGGTACGCAGCTATGCCGAAGAGGCGGCCTACCAGCAGAAGCGGCTTGCCCAGTTGCAGTCGGGCAGCGCGCGGGAGGCGAGCATCACTGCCACGCAGGGCGCCCGGCTCAACGACACGCGCGGCAGGCTGGAAAGCAATCTCGCCGCCGTGCGCGCCAGCCTCGATGCGCTGACCATCCGCGCGCCGATGGGCGGCCGCCTCACCAACTTCACGATCCAGCCCGGACAGACGCTCAAACCCGGCGATCCGGCCGGGCAAGTCGACAGCGAAGGTTCGTGGAAACTCACCGCCGATGTCGATGAATACTACCTGCGCCGCGTTGCCGTGGGCCAGAAGGCCGCCATGGACGGCGCCCGCCTGACTGTCTCGAAAGTCCTGCCCGCCGTGAAGGACGGTCGTTTCCGCACGGAGCTGGACTTCGCGGGCGCACCGCCCGCCGGACTCAATCGCGGGCAGACGCTCGATATCCGCATCACCCTCGGCAGCACGGCCCCCGCGCTGGTCGCCCCGGTCGGCGGCTGGCTGGAAGCGGGCGGCGGCACCTCTGTCTTCGTGCTCGACGCCGATGGCGCCCATGCCCGCCGCCGCGCCGTGAAGACCGGTCGCCGCAATCCCGAACAGGTCGAGATTCTCTCTGGCCTCAAGGCGGGCGAACGCATCGTCATCTCCAACACATCGTCGGTCACCGGCGACATCCTCAATCTCCGCTAACAGGGAGCTATACCCATGATCCGTCTGGAAAATATCCAGCGCCGCTACGTCTCCGACGAAGTGGAGACGACCGCGCTTCGCGATATCGACCTGGAAGTGGCCGCGGGCGAATTCCTCGCCATCATGGGGCCTTCCGGCTGCGGCAAGTCCACCTTGCTCAACACGCTGGGCACGGTCGACCGGCCCACTGGCGGCCGCTATTTGTTCGGTGATCAGGACCTGGCCGCGTTGGGGGAGAAGGACCTGGCGAAGTTTCGCGGCTCCACGCTCGGCTTCGTATTCCAGAGCTTCAACCTGATCGACGAATTGACCATCGAGGAAAACGTCGCCCTCGGCCTCGCCTACCGTGCCAATGGCGGAGACCGCCGCGCGCGGGTTTCGGCGGCGATGGACAAAGTCGGCATCGCCCACCGCGCGCGCCACTTCCCCCACCAGCTTTCCGGCGGTCAGCAGCAGCGCGCGGCCATCGCCCGCGCCATCGTCGGCGATCCCAAGCTGATCCTCGCGGACGAACCGACCGGCAACCTCGATACCGCCAATGGCGAGCAGGTGATGAACATTCTTCAGGCCCTCAATGACGAAGGCGCGACCATCGTCATGGTCACCCACTCGCCCAGCCATGCCGACATGGCCCGGCGTCGCATCGACATGCTCGACGGGCGCATCGTCGCCTCGGCCATGCGGTCGATTTGAGGAGGCCTCGGATGAACCGCTTCACGCTGCTCTCGCTTTACCGCTCGCTCACCCGCCACAAGCTCTATGCCGCGCTCAATATCGGCGGACTGGCGGTGGGGATCGCGGTATTCCTCGTCCTGGGCCTCTATGCCCGGTTCGAAACCAGCTATGAGAAATGGCTGCCCCGCCATGATGGCATTTATGTGATGCAGACCGTGTGGAACATGCCGGAAAGCCCGTTCAACGGCGCCTATTCCTATACGATGGGCGGCCTGCTCGAACAGATCCGCGAGGACTTTCCCGGCGTCGTCGGCACCCGCTTGAGGGGCGGCCAGAACGGTGGCACCGTCATCCGGGGCGGCATCGCCAGAACGGCGGATGTCGCGCAAGTCGACGCCCGGTTCTTCGAGGTGTTCGATCTGCCGATGGTGCGCGGCAGCGGCACGGCCTTGCGCCAGCCTGCCAACGTACTGATCAGCGAGACGCTGGCACGCCAGTATTTCGGAACAACCGATCCGATCGGCCAGACCCTGACGATCTCGGTAGACAAGACCGCCAACTACCGCATCGCCGGGGTTTTCCGCGATCTGCCCAAGAACAGCGATTTCAAGATTTCACTGCTGGTGCCACTGCCCACCACGCCGCCTTCGCCGCAGTGGTTCCACTGGGGAAGCACTTCGCTCCAGACGTTCCTGCGGTTCGATACGCCCGAAGCCGCGCGCGCGTTCGAGCAGAAACTGCCTCCCTTCGTCAACCGGCGAGGCCTTGCCGATATGGGCAAGGATGCCTCCAGGGTGCAGCAACTCAAGCTGCTCCCGCTCACACGGATGCATCTGGAACCGACCGGTACGGCCAGCGCCAGTCAGAAGATCACGGTCGTCACGCTCGGGATCGTCGGATTTCTGACACTGCTGGTGGCGATCGTGAACTACGTCAATCTGGCGACGGCACGTGCCAACTTGCGGGCCCGGGAAGTCGCCATGCGCAAGGTGCTGGGCGCGGACCGGCTGGCACTGGTACGCCAGTTCCTGGGCGAAGCCATACTGACGGTGGGCATCGCAGCCCTCTTCGGGCTCGTTCTTGCCGAGTTGAGCCTGCCGCTGGTCAATGCCGCTGGCGGTCTCTCGCTGACGATCCCCTATGCATTGGTGGTGCCCGCTCTGGTGATACTCACACTGATCGTCGGCCTGCTGTCAGGTTTCTATCCCGCGTTGCTGCTGTCCCGCTTTCCGGCCGCTAGCGTACTTGCTTCGGCCCGCTCGCCCGGCGGGGGGCGTGTCGGCACCCGCGTTCGCGAAGGGCTGGTCGTCCTCCAGTTCGGCCTTGCCATCGCCTTCATGGTCGGCACCGGTGTACTGGTCGCGCAGACGCGCCATGTCCGGCAATCGGACCTCGGCTTCCAGCGTGATGGATTGATGGTGCTGCTTTCCACTCGCGACAGCCTTGTCTCCAGCGCCCAGACCCGCGCGGTCGTCTCCGCCATCCGCAATTTGCAATCTGTCCGTGCCGTGGCCATCAGCAACAGTGCCGTCGGCGGCAGCGGTGAAGACAATGCCAATAATGTCCCCTTGCCGGGCGTTGCCGGCGATGGACCTTCGCTGCGCTGGATCGTCACCGGTCCCGATTTCTTCAAGGTCTACGGCACCCGCCTGCTGGCCGGGCGCGTGTTCGATAATACTCATCGCGAAGATGACTCCTTTGGTCGCGATGACGCCAAGGGGCTCAACATTGTCATCAACCGCCGCGCGGTATCGACACTCGGCTTCCGTTCGCCGGAGGATGCAGTAGGGAAGACCGTCGGCGGTCGCCATCCGCGCACGATCATCGGCGTGGTGGAGGACATGCGCTTCTTCTCCCCGCGTGAACCCACCAGCGCCAGTTACTACATCTATTATCGCGAGGCGGAGCGTACGAGCACGGCTGTCGCCTCCATCCGCTTCACGGGCAATCCCCACGAGACGATGGATGCCGTGCGCGCGATCTGGCAGCGCACCGTGCCACAAGTGCCGTTCGAGGCGGAAACCGCCGAAACCCAACTCACCAAGTTCTACGAGGCGGACGACCGTGCAACGCGGCTTTTCGCCATCGGCGCAGGACTGGCGGTGCTGATCGGCTGTGTCGGGCTATGGGGGCTGGCGTCCTACAACACCCAGATGCGGATCAAGGAGATCGGCATCCGCAAGACTCTGGGGGCCTCCTCCCGCGATATCGTCAGGCTGCTGGTCGGCCAGTTCCTGCGCCCGGTGTTGCTGGCCAACCTGCTGGCCTGGCCGCTTGCCTTCGTGGCGATGCGGACCTGGCTGGCCGGGTTCGACGACCGCATTGCGCTTTCGCCGCTCTTCTTCATCGGCGGCAGCCTGCTGGCGACGGTGATTGCCGTGCTGACGGTGCTCGGACAATCGCTGCGCGCCAGCCGTGCGGCTCCGGCCTGGGCGCTCCGTCATGAATAGGCGGATCATGGACAAGCGAGCGGCATGGGTGGTCACCGCCTTGCTGCTGGCCTCTCCAGCCTCTGCCGAAACCCTCGGCGAGGCGATCGCGGCGGCTTACGAGAGCAACCCCCAGCTTGCCGCCGCCCACGCACGGCAGGAAGCCCTCGCCGAAACGCCAGAACAGGAGCGTGCGCTGGCGCGGCCCACGCTCTCGGTTGACGGCAATGGCGGTTACGACCACCTGGGCTACGGCAAGTCGGCATCGCTGACCGCGAACGTCACCCTGCCAATCTGGACCGGCGGCCGGGTCTCATCGGCCGTGCGCGCCGCCAATGGCGATGTCGCTGCCGGAGAAGAAGGGCTGCGCGACACCGAGGCGGCGATTCTGCAAGGTGTCGTCTCCGCTTACGCCGCACTGCTCTACAACCAGCAGGCAGTAGAAGTGGCGCGGGTCGGCATCGAGCGGCTGGACACGCAAGTGGCGGAAACCCGCGCCCGCTACAATCTCGGGAAGGCGACCCGTACCGACGTGGCGCAACTTGAAGCGCAGCGCTCCACCGTCGACGCCAACCTTGCCGATGCCGAAGGCGCGCTCGCCACGGCGGCGGCGACTTACCGGGCAACGGTAGGGCATGATGCTGGTACGCTCACGGCCGAAGTCCCCGCGCCTGCCACGCTTCCGGCAAGCCAGGACGAGGCCCGCCAGGCAGCAGAAACGGCCAATCCGCTGTTGCTTAAGCAGCGCCTTGCCGTTGACGCTTCCGGCGCTAGGATCGACCGCGCGCAAGCCGATGGCGCCCCCTCGCTCGCCTTGGGCGGCGCCTATGGACTCGGAGAAAAGCTTTCGGGCGGAAGCCTGCACGATTTCGCCTCCGCCGGATCTGTCGGGATGACCCTGCACATACCCTTGCTGACCGGCGGCCTCGTTTCCTCGCGCGTCCGGCAGGCGGAAGCGAACAACCGTGCGGAACGGTTCCTGGCCGATGCCGCCGAGCGTGAGGCGTTGCGCGGTGCCGACACCGCATGGGCCATGCTGAACGCCGCCCGCAGCCGACTGCGCGCCAATATCGTGGGCCTTGCCGCCGCCGATCTCGCGCTCAAGGGCGTTAGGGCCGAATACGGCTTCGGCCTGCGCTCGACGGTCGACATCCTCGTCGCCGACCAGAGCTTCCGCGCCGCACAGCTTGCCGTCGCCCTGGCAAGAACCGACGTTCTGATTGCAGAGGCCGCTCTTCTCCGCGCTGCGGGCAGGCTGGACCGAAACACATACCGCTGAAAAAAAGGCTTGCGATGAGGACCCTAATTCCAAAAGAAATCCCGCTTATCCCCTTGGTGCATGCAGAACGAACTCGCATAAGCTGATGCATGAGCAAGAGCCCTTCCGCATCGCCTGAATTCTTGGTTCGTGAATTCTTCCAGCGCTTTCCCAATGATGACGCCTGCTTTGCGCATATCATGCAGGTTCGCTTTGCCGGGACTGCTCGACAAGGCGAATAATCTCGAGTTTCTCTCCAACATCGGCGCGGACATGCTGAAGAGCGCCATACGCCGCCACGGCCATGAACGCGTGATGGAACCGCCACTCAGCACTGACCGGGTGAACGCGTTCAAGCCCTCGCCCAAGGCCTATGCCATGGGCCCGGCGCTGCGGCTGGCGGGGATCGAGGTCGCCGGTTGAAGCGCGACATCGATCCCCAAAGAGATCAGATCCGTTCCCAGATCGTCGCGATCCCCTGCCCGCCCCCGATGCACATGGTGGCAAGGCCATAGCGACCACCGCTGCGGTGCAATTCGTGGACCAGCTTGGTCACAAGAATGGCCCCGGTCGCGCCGATCGGATGGCCCAGGGAAATGCCGCTGCCGTTCGGATTGACGCGAGCCGGATCGAGGCCGAGTTCACGCGCAACGGCGCAGGCTTGTGCAGCGAAAGCCTCGTTCGATTCAACCACGTCAAGGTCGGCAACCGTGAGCCCGGCCCGCTGGAGTGCAGCCCGGCTCGCCGGAACCGGACCGATGCCCATATAGGCGGGATCGACCCCGGCGTGGCCATAGGCGACAAGACGAGCCAGCGGCTTGGCTCCGCTGTCGCGCACCGCCGCTTCTCCGGCGAGCACGACCCCGGCCGCCGCGTCATTGATGCCCGAGGCATTCCCGGCAGTAACGGTTCCCCCGTCGCGACGGAAAACCGGCTTCAACGTGGCAAGACTTTCGAGGGTGGTATCCGGGCGGAGATGCTCGTCGGTGTCGAACAGGCGCTTGCCCCCACGCGCCTTCACTTCGACCGGGACGATCTGATCCTTGAAATGCCCCGCTGCTTGCGCGGCTGCGGCACGCTGTTGGCTTTCGACGGCAAGCGCATCCTGCATCTCGCGGGTGATGCCGTACCGCTCGGCGACGTTTTCGGCGGTGATCCCCATCAGGACTTTGCCGAAAGGATCGGTCAGGGCGCCGTTGAGCGCGTCGAGCAGAACCGTATCGCCCAGCTTCTGCCCCCAGCGCGCGGTCGGTGCGTAAAACGCCGCGCGGCTCATGACTTCTGTCCCGCCGCCGATCGCCATGCCGCAATCGCCCAGCAGAATGGCCTGAGCCGCCGAAATGATCGCCTGCATGCCCGAACCGCACAGGCGGTTGACGTTGAATGCGGGGGTTTCATGCGGAATACCCGCCCCGACCGCAGCGATCCGCGATGCATAGGCATCGCGCGGTTCGGTCGGGATCACGGTCCCCATCACGACGTGGCCGATCTGCGCGGCATCGACGTTTGCCCGCTCGATCGCCGCACGCAAGGCCACCGCGCCCAGTTCGCCCGGCTGATAGTCCTTGAGCGAGCCGCCAAAGCCGCCAATGGCGGTACGCGCCGCCGAGAGAAGAAACACATCCGACATTACACAAACTCCCGAACGAGGAAGCCGTGGCGGACACATACCGCCACGGCCGAGGAAAAAACCGGAAAAGGAAAGGAGTCAGAGGCGCGTGGTAAAGCGCACCTGGACCATGTCACCGGCAACCGCATTGCGGGCCGAAACCGTGCGGTTCCACATGGCCGTGATATTGAGCGGCCCGGCCTGAACCCCGGCAATGGGGCCCACACCGTAAAGCTGCGAGCGATGATCGGGCACGACTTCGCCATTGAAGCGGTCATCCTCGTACTGGTTGATCTGATGTCCGCCGACACCCAGCGTCCATTTACCCAGTGTCTTGGTAATAGTGTAATCGGCGGCAAATTCCGACCCCGACCAGTAGCGATATCCCGGCGCCGTCGATGCCGAAATCGGAATGGCGGCATGAAGCGCGGCCGAAACGTTCCAGCCCTTGTGCATCCAGGTTATTCCCAGATCAGGTTCGACGGCGGCAAAATTGCTGCCCGATGGCAGCCCGCCATTATGCAGCTTTCCCGCATAGAGATCCGATACTGTCGAGCTGGCATTGGGGAGATAGACACCGACGCCCAGCTTCACATGGACATTGTGCAGTTTCCAGCCAAGCTGGGCAGGCAAGAGCACCGTGTTGAACGTGCCCCAGTTCCCGCGTCCGGTGCTGCCCGAAAGGCCGGCCGACGTATTGTAAACGAACGGCTGCGCGATCCCGACGGAGTATGTGCCACCCAGAATCTTCACCCCCGGAACCCATTCGATCACTGGTGTCACCACGAAGGCGGTAAGGTCCGTTCCCGGCACTGCCTTGCCCTGTTCGCCGTAATACCGATCGTTGGCCCAATAGGCGCTGACGGCGGTGTAGACACCTTTGGGCGGGGTTGCCCCGGCAGGCAGACCTTCCCAGAAACCGCGCAAGGGGTAAGCGTTCCACAATTCCTCCGCATGCCCGGTTTCCGGGCACAGCATCGCCATCGCCGCCATCGCGGCGCCAATACGCACAGCTTTCATGACATCCTCGTTTTGTTGTCGTTGTTGAATTTTATTTCCCGCAAGCGGCTATGCGCACCGCCTGCGGGGGATCAGGCAGCCCTGACCGGTTCGGACAGAACCTCCCCGGCAAGCATGGCCGGAGCCGCGTCACGCAATTCGCGACGCAGGATCTTGCCCACTGCGGACTTGGGAATTTCGCGCACGACGAAAACGCGGCGCGGCACCTTGTACCCGGTAAGATTGGCGCGGCAGTGATCGAGGACCGCCGCCTCGTCGAGCGCGGCGGGATCGGCAACCACGAACAGCACGGCCGCCTCTCCGCTTTTGGGATCGGGCGCGCCGACGCAGGCACACTCGACGACGCCGGGCAAGGCCGACACGGTTTCCTCGATCTCGTTGGGATAGACGTTGAACCCGGAAACGAGGATCATGTCCTTGGCCCGGTCGAGGATATAGTAGTTGCCCTCTTCATCACGCCGCGCGAGATCGCCGGTGCGCAGAAATCCGTCCTCACCCAGAACTTGCGCCGTCGCTTCGGGTTGTCTCCAATAGCCCTGCATGACTTGCGGCCCGCTGGCGCAGAGTTCGCCAGTTTCTCCGATTGGCAGATCCTGTCCGAATTCATCGCGAATGGCGATCCGGGTTCCGGGCATCGCCTGCCCGATACTGCCCAGGAAGCGCCGCTCGAAAAACGGCGTGCAAGTCAGGATCGGCGAGGTTTCCGAAAGGCCGTAGCCCTCGATGATATGGCGTCCTGTCCTTTCGTTCCAACGATCAGACACCGGGCGTTGAACCGGGGCCCCGCCGCCCATGGCGACCACCCCCTGCGACAAATCGAGCCCGGCAAATTCGGGCGAAGCCAGCAGCGCCTTGTAAAGCGTGTTGACCCCGGTCACGAACGAGACGCCGTGGCGAGACCATTCCTCGCTCAACAAGGCAACGTCGCGGGTATCGCGGATCAGCACATTGCGACCGCCCATTGCCCAAGTCCCGAGCAGGTTCACCGTCAGGGCAAAGATATGATAGAGCGGAATGGCCGTCAGTACGACGGGCGGCACGCCTCCCAGCCCCGTCTCCTTCAGGCCCCCTTCGATCCAGCCGGTGAACTGCGCGATATTCGACAGCAGATTGCCATGGCTCAACATCGCGCCCTTGGCGCGCCCGGTCGTGCCGCCGGTATATTGCAACAGAGCCAGATCGTCGCGTCCACGCCGCGAAGGCACGAAGGACATCCCCGCTGCGACCGCCTCGACATAGGACGCGAGTGCAAGACCGGGCGAGGTTTCGACATTTTCAGCATCGATCACCACGGCATGACACACGCAGTCTGCATTCGCCGCCCGCAGGACCGCCATCTCGCGTCCCGACAGGATGATCGTCCCGGCCCCGGAATCGACGAGTTGATGATGCAGTTCGCGCGCTACATAGTGGGGATTGATGTTGACCTGCACCGCGCCGATCGCATGGATAGCGGCCGTCGCCACTACAAATTCGGGACGGTTCGACAGCATCAGGGCAACACGATCGCCCGGTTCGACGCCGCAGACCTGTTGCAGGAAACCCGCAAGCGCACCGGCCTCATCCCAGACTTGCGCAAAGGACAGCGCGTGGTCCTGCTGCACGATCGCGGCAGACCCGTCGCAATCGCGTGCACGGTAAGCGAACAAGTCGCCCAGATTGGCAAGCGCACCCAGAGTGTCGTCGGTGATCCGGCCCATTTCGCCTTTCTTTCTCCTCTCGTGCCCTGACTGCGCGTGGGGGGACGGCCGGGTCGACACAGGAAGGCCGCCCGTTGCCGCATGCCGCGCATGCAAGGCTTTGTTTCAGATTGTTTTTACAAAATCATCCCGCGCGGCAAAAATGCCGTCCACAGTCGCCGGACTTTGCCCGGTTGATCCTGTCCCACAGCGCCGGGGAAATACTTGCCCTTTCCGTTCCTGCCCAATGTCGTCGAGAGTGTCGTCTCTTGTGGGAGGAAGACTTGCATGGAAGACTAGACCGGAAAAATGCTATTATCTGCGGAACAACATCGAAAAATTCGGGGTATGGATGCTGAAAACAGAGCAATTGCGGTGCTTTGCCGCTACGGTAGAGGCCGGTAGCTTCGCTGCGGCGGCAGGAAGGCTCAACCTGTCGGCCTCGGCGGTCGCCTATGCCGTCGATGCGCTTGAAGAGCAGCTGGAAACGCGCCTCCTGCTTCGTCGCCGCTCGACCGGGGTCTCGCTGACGGCCGATGGACGCAGGCTGCTTCGACTCGCGCACGGGTTGCTTCAGGATCTGGCCGAAGTCGAAAACCTGTTTGCCCCCAAGGGACGCGCGCTGACCGGCGAGCTCACGGTCGGTTGTCAGGAAGGGCTCAGCTGGGCCCTTGCCCCCCGCGCGATCGAGCATGTCCGGCGCAAGCACCCCGGCCTAGACGTCAAACTCAAGACGATTTTCATGGATCAGGGCAACGGCCCCCTGCTTGATGCAGACGTCGATGTCCTTATCACGTTTCTGGTCGATGCCGAACCGGACCCGGCCGTCGAGCACTTGCACCTGTGTCATCCGACGCCTTGCGCGATGATGCGGCGCCATCACCCGCTCGATCGCGAAGGCGCCCCGCTCACCTTGCGAGAGCTTGCCCAATTCCCGCAGATCTACATTCAGGATGGCCCCGCGCTCGAACTGTTCAGCGGGCTCTACCGCCATCAGGGCCTCACCCCCAGA
Source organism: Novosphingobium capsulatum (assembly GCA_015661825.1). GTDB lineage: Bacteria > Pseudomonadota > Alphaproteobacteria > Sphingomonadales > Sphingomonadaceae > Novosphingobium > Novosphingobium pituita. Next base: position 11,933 of record DQVI01000026.1, on the reverse strand, counting down.
CAGGCCATGGTCACCAATATCAGCACGGCGGCTCAAGCCCTTGTCGGAACCAGCGACTGCGTCTCACTGCGCATCGTGCGCCCGGCCCATCCCTGGTCTCCCCTCGGCGACGAACTGGCCTTTGCCCCGGTTGCCGATCCACATGCCACCGCTTCGCTCGCGATTTCGACCTTGCGCCCCCGGCACGGGCGCCAATCGGCCAAAGTGAAAACCTTCATCGCCAGTTGCAGCGCCCTGATCGAGGAAGACACGATGCGCAGCCACCTGTTCTACTGATCCGGCCGGAGGGGGTTCTTCCTTGAACAGGCACAGCGTTGCGAACTCGGCGGTGGCCAGCACGGCGGCTTTGGGGATGGCCTGCTGAACGCGCCACAGCAGCCAATCAGTGGCGGTGTGGAGGATGAGGCACATCTGGTTGGCATTGACCGAGCGGCACGAGGTGCGGTCGCTGGCGAGCTACGATTTGTGGCGCTTGATCAGGTTCTCGGCCTGGCCACGTGCCAGTAGAGCGTGTCGTAGATTTGCTCGGCCGAGCCTTCGGCCAGCGAGGTGACGACATAGCGGATGTCCATGCGCAGCGTGCTGGTCTCGATCCGGGCGACGACGCGGCGCTGGCGGGTCAAGCATAGGCGCGCAGCACGGCATTGGTGGGCAAGCCCAACACATAATAGATCCCGGGCGTATTGCAGAACGCCATGACCTCGGGCCGCCCATAATGCCCATTGCCGCGGAAGTGATGTGGGTATCGGGCCAGTGCCGGCGGATATGACGCGCCAGGCGCCGGATGTGGCCGGCAGCTTCGGCGCCAGACGGCGCCTTGCCGGTCCGTAGCAGCATCGCGACCGGACGGCCGGTCGCGGTATCGTAGACATGGATCGGCAGGAAGCTGTAGCGCGGCAAACTGGAAGAGGATTGCGCATCAATCAGGATGAGAATGTGATTGTCGCTGGCAAGTTAGCCGTTCTCATCCTGATGGTCGCGGATGGCCTCGAGGACCTTTGGCGTTGTGTAAGCGGCCGGGACGCCCGGCCCCGGTGCGCCTGACCTGTGCGGCGCGCCGCCGGTAACTTTCGACGTTCATTCCGAAGATGGTAGCGTGATGCACGAGCCTGTCGATGGCGGCGAGAGACATGCGGAATCCGGGAAAACCCTGTTCCATTCGCCGAAGGGCTGGTTGGTGGTGACCTGTTCCAGGCCGTGCCGCAGATCGAAGCGGCGCTGGACTAAGGCGCAGAACAAGCCTTCTTCCTTTTGCTGCCCCTCCCCCGGTGCTGCCCACGCCCTGTTCCGTCCGGGCGCGGGCAGCACCGAAACGGAAAAGCGAGACTGCCATTGGAAACGGTGGGGCGCGATGGGCGTATTCACCCGAATGATGGAAGGCCTGATCCATCCCGCATGCGCAATCATTTATCTCAATTGGCGACATTGAGTAAATATCATACAGAATATGACGCAATATCAATATCAAATGGAAGGGCGCTTGGTACGAGGCGAGGCGATGTGCGGCGGGGGCCATGCATCGCCGAACAGGGGACCAATCGTTGATGCTCGACCGCTTTTGCAGTTCATTGCCATGCGCGCCACGGGCGCGCCTTCTGGCAGGTAGCGCTGCCTTCTCGCTTTTGCTGGCACAAGGTGTGCTGGCCCAGGAACAGCCCGCTTCCGACGGAGTAGCGGAAGGAGAGGCGGCCAAGGCCATCGTGGTGACCGGCTCGCGCATCGTGCGCCGCGACTATGAATCTCCTTCTCCGCTCGCCACGCTCAGCGCCACGGCGATCAGGTCGACCGGCGAGGTCACGCTGGAAAAGGCGCTGTCGATGAACCCCCAGTTCGGATTGGGGGAGAATTCCACCTCGACCGGATATGGCACCAGCGGACAGGCCACGCTCAATCTGCGCGGGCTCGGTTCCTTCCGCAATCTCGTGTTGATCGACGGCCGGCGCATGCAGCCTGCCAACGTGCAGCAATCGGTCGATATCAACACGATCCCTCGCGCGCTGCTCGAAAGCGTAGAGGTGATCACCGGAGGCGCATCAGCGGTCTATGGCTCGGATGCCATCGCGGGGGTGGTCAACTTTCACCTGAAGGACAACTACCAGGGCCTCGCGCTCGATGCGCAGTACAACATCACCGACAAGGCCGACGGCATGGTCAAGGACCTGTCGGCGCTGTGGGGCACCAACTTTGGCGGCGGACGCGGCAATGTCGTGGTCGCACTGGGCTATTCGGCACGCGATACGGTGCGGTTCAATTCGCGCGAATTTTTCCGCCGCAACCAGGGCGGAACCGATCTGCGCATTCCCTCGGGCGTCTATACATCGAGCGGGAATGCCCCCAGCCAATCGGCAGTCGATGCGGCCTTTGCTCAATATGGCTATGCGCCCGGCACCGTGGCGGCCAATTCCGGTCTCAGCTTCAATCGCGACGGGACGCTTTTCAGCGCCAGCAACGGGGTCACCAACTTCAAGGGTGACTACGGCAATTTGCTCTACAACAGTGGCAGAACGGTCAATAATCTCAATGTATTCCTGACACTTCAGGCGCCGATGGAGCGCTATTCGGCCTTCGGGAAGGCCAAATACGAACTGACCGACGACATCACCGCTTTCGTGCAGGGGCAATATGTGCCCTATGACACCAAAATCCTTGTGGAATCCGGCAATACCGCGCTTTCGGTCCCGGTCACCAATCCGTTCATCCCGTCAAGTCTGGCCACGATTCTGGCGAGCCGGCCTGATCCTGCTGCCAATCTCACCTTGCAGAAGCGGTTCTATGAAGCCGGTCCACGCGTGACCGACCGCGATTTCAGGATCTCGCAAGTCATGGCTGGCCTGCGCGGAAATCTGGCCGCGATCGACGGTTCGTGGGAAGTCTATGGATCGCACGGGGCAACCGTGATCCACGAGCGACAGCCCGGCTCGGTGCTCACCTCCTCGCTCAATACCCTGCTCAACGCGGCGGACGGCGGGCAAAGCATCTGCGCGGGCGGCTACAATCCGTTTGGGGTTACCACGCTTTCTTCGGAATGCGATGCCTATCTCGTGGCTTCGCCCTGGCGCAACACGACGCTGAAGCAGGATGTGGTCGAGGCCAATCTTCAGGGCAAGCTCTTCACCCTTCCGGGTGGCCAGGCACGCTTTGCTGCCGGGCTCGGCTATCGTCGCAACACATATTCGACCCGGGTCGACCAGATCCTCAAGAATGCCGACGTCGTGGGGGTTTCCTACACCAGCGACAGCGCAGGATCGACCAATGTGAAGGAACTCTATGCCGAACTTCTCTTCCCGCTGCTGGCCGACAGGCCCTTTGTGCACAAGCTCGAAGTCGATGCCGGCTACCGCTATTCGTACTACAATCTGTCTGGCGGGGCGCATACCTGGAAGGCCAACCTGATCTGGGGCCCGACCCGCGCGCTGTCGTTCCGTGGCGGCTTTGCCCGCGCAGTGCGGGCACCCAGCGTGGGCGAACTGTTCGTGCCGCCATCGGGCGCGGTGCCGGGTATCGGTGAAGTCTACAACGGGCTTGGCGACTATTGCGACATCCGCAGTGCCCCGCGCAGTGGCGCGAACGGCGCGGCGGTCCGCGCGCTCTGTGTCGCACAGGGCGTGCCCGCCAATGTCGCCGACAGCTTCATCAACCTGCAAAATGACACCAACGCCACCAATTCTGGCAATACCGGGATCAAGCCGGAAACCGCCAATACGTTCACCATCGGGGCGGCTTTCAACCCGCAGTTCTCCACGCCGTGGTTCTCGCGTTTCAACATTACGCTCGATTACTACAACATTACGGTCAAGGATGCGATCGGCGTGGTAGGGGTTCAGACGAGCCTAGCCAAGTGCTTCAACGTCGATGGGTCGAACCCGACTTATTCCAACACCAACTTTTTCTGCCAGACGATTACGCGCGATTCCTCGGGCCTGCTGTCCGACATGCGTCAGCCTACCCTGAATCTGGGGGCCTACAAAACGGCGGGCATTGATTTCCAGCTCGACTGGGGGATCGACCTGGCGTCGCTCGGACTGGGTGACGGCGCGCTCGACATCAACACCGCGATTGGCTGGCTCGACAAGTTCGATGTGCAGACCCTGCCGGGCGACGTGTTCTATCACTATGCCGGAACGGTGGGCTCGCCTTCGGGCTTTGCGCCCGGTTCCCTGCCCACGTGGAAGGCGGTCACCACGCTGGCCTGGTCGAACAAGGCCCTGTCCCTCGGCCTACGCTGGCGCTTCCTCGACAAGATGGCGTCGTCCTCGAAGGCGACCAATCCATCCACCACGACCCCCGGCGTGCCTTCGTACAACCTCTTCGATCTGTTCGGGAGCATCTCGGTCGGGAAGGAGTGGTCGATGCGGTATGGCGTCAACAATCTCTTCAACAAGGCCCCCCCCGTGCTCAACGGTCGCATCGGCACGACCGAGGCAAGCACGTACGATGTTTTGGGCCGGACTTTCTACCTAGGGGTGGGCGTCAAGTTCTGACCTCCATCCTTTTCCCCCTCTCCAATCCCCCCGAAAACAAGGAATCGTTTTGATGCGCAAGTCGTTGTGCACCGGTCTTGCCGGTGCTTTTCTCACCCTCTCCGCGCTAGCCACGGGCACAGCGCCCGCATTCGGTCAGGCTATGTCGGGCCGTCAGCTCGAAGATCGTCCGCGCCTGTCGGTGAGCTATTACAAGACGCCTCCGGGCAAGCAGGACGAATGGCTCGCACTCTATCTCAAATGGCACCGTCCGATCATGGACTATCAGATCCAGCAGGGTGTCACGACCAGTTCGACTGTCTATGCCAATGCCGGGCACTCGCTCGCCCCGCAGTGGGACTTCATGATCATCAACATCTCGCCCCCCGCGTCCAAGGCCCGGAAACTGAACATTACGCGCGGGCAGGTGATCCAGAAGCTGTTTCCCGATCTCGATGCTTATACTGCGGGCGAAACCGCGCGCTGGGCGCTTACGGAATCGCACTGGGATCAGGAGGTTATGGAACTGGACCTCACCGCGCCGCATCCGGGCGTCTATTACCCGATCCTGCCGAAGTGATGGCGGCTGCCTGAGGTTTGGAACACCGGGAAATCGGTTGGTTTCCTGGTGAGCCGGACGCTTGAGCCCTTCGTGGGCCTGTGACCATGACGGGCATGGTCACAGGCCCGCCTCCGTCTTGGCCATCTGACGCGACCAAGCGTTACGCCGATTTCCTGCTGCGCAAGGATTTCTAGAGCGGTTTATGATCCGATTGCATCGGATCAACCGTTCCAGGTTAAAACGGCCCGGTACTCATCCGGGCTGCGAGCGCAAGGCTCTGTACGGGTTTGACAAGCCCGACAGAGCCTTGCGCGCAAGAAGGCGCGCGCTTCATTTCACCCGTGCCTGAACAAATCTACCTGAAAGCAGCGCTTTATAAGAAACCGTCACGCAAGCGCCTGCACCATTCATTTGATATGGTGCCCCCGGAACCGGATACCGGGCTTCCCTCCTGCATCGCCCCGCCCTTTCCAGAGGCGGGATGCGCAGCCTCCGGAACAGCCCGACAATGTCCCAAACCCTTCCGATTGTCCATCAGACCCCTTTCGTCAACCAGCCCGAAACCTCCAACCAACCCCGTATCTTCAGCCACCCCCGCCAGGATAACGGCCCGGTATTCGCCGTGCCGCCAGGCCATGCCGATCCGGTACAGGAACGCGCGCACCGCAAACGGCAACTGGCCGCGGGCCTGCGCCTGCTGGCCCGTTTCGGCGTCGAACCGGGCCTTGCCGGACACCTGAGCGCGCGCGATCCCGAACAGACCGACTGGTTCTGGGTCAATCCGGTGGGCGTGCCCTTTGGCCATATCCGCGCCTCGGACCTGCTGCTGGTCGATTCGGCGGGGCAGATCGTGGAGGGCAAGGGGCCCGTGAACCTTTCGGGCATCCCCTATCACCATGCCATCCAGCGTTCCCGTGGCGAAGTGGTCGGCATTGTCCATGCCCACAGCCTGCACGCCTCCACCTGGACCGCCTTTGGCGAAGTGATCGAACCGATCATCGCCGATCTGGGCGCCTTTCACGACGATCAGGTGCTCTTCACGCCGCGCCGCGACAATGCTCCCTCACCAGCCGCAGACCGGCCAGCCGATACGCCGGGCAACCGCGACACGGTTGCCGCACAATTCGCTGAAGAACTGGGGCAACGCAACATCCTGCTCTGGCGCAACCACGGCCACTGGACCGTGGGGCAGACCGTGGAAGCCGCCGTGTGGCGCTTCATCGCCTTTGAACGCGCCGCGCAGATCTATCTGGCCGCGCGGGCTGCTAGCCATCCCCGGATCGACGCGCCGGTATGGAACCAGGACCCACAGGCGCGCGAAGCCTGGGCCTATCTCAATTTCCTGCCCTATTGGGACCAGATCGTGGCCGAAGAGCCCGACCTTCTGGATTGAGCGCCATGACGATGGATCGACGTGCCATGCTGGCCGCAACGCTGGGAACCCTGGCTCTGGGCGCCTGCCATGGCCAGACGAAAGCCGGGCTGGAAGGCATTACGCTGCGAGTCTGGCGCCACAAGCTGGCCGCCTCGCGGTTCATGGAAGCCGCCGGGCTGCCCCCCACCCCCTATCAGGTGACATATGCCGATTTGCCGGGCGGCCAGATGGTGCTCAACGCGTTTTCCGGCGACGGTCTGGACTATGCATTCATGAGCCAGATACCACCGGTTTACGCGCTGCGTTCGGGCGTACCGATAAAACTGGTGGCGACTTACGCGGGGGACACCCACAATGGTGGCATTCTGGTCAATCGTGGCTCCAGCGCACGCCGGATAGAAGACCTGCGCGGGCGCACGGTCACGTATGTGCCGGGCACCAACGACCATTTCTACCTGCTCAAGCTTCTCGACAGGCACGGGTTAAGTATCAAGGACATCCAGCCGGTGCCCTTGTCCGCGCTCGATGCCAATGCCGCGTTCCAGAGTGGCCATGTCGAGGCCTGCACCACCAGCAACTTGCCCGCCCTGCAACTTGAGGCGATGGGCGGGCGCTGGCTGTCGCGCGATCTGGCCGGGATCTATGCGGGCAATTTCGTGATCGCGGCTCACACCGGATCGCTTGCAGATCCGGTCAGGCGCTCCGCGCTGGCCGACTATCTGCGGCGCGAGCAAGCCACGTGGAACTGGGTGGCACGCCATCCGCACGAATGGGCCCGGCTTGCCGCGAAACTGACCGGCGCCCCCATTGCCCTGTTCGAGCGCCTCGCCCGCGAACAGAGCCGTCCCGGCCAGATCCTGCCAATCAACGACGCGGTCATACGAGACCAGCAGGAGATCAGCGATTTCCTCGTCAAAGAAGGATTGCTGCAATCAAGACAAGACATCCACCCGCTATGGATGAAGGGATTACTATAGAGGCATCTTATTAGATCAATTCATCTCCGAATTCGCCTTAATTGTTTCAACAAACTCTACAGAATTAATAGATAACAAACTGCACACAATGACAGGGAGTTATCATGCAACCGCTGACATGGCCTTCACGATCTCGCGCGTATCATGCGCTGCTGGCCACCACGATTGTCACCGGCGCCGGCGTATCAGGAAATCGCGCGCTTGCCGCCGATACCGCGCCAGTCAGCAGCACCCCAATCGATGCCAGCATCGCTGCCAGCGCAGATGCCGGTGCCGATGGGGAACAGGGCGGGGGAATCGTGGTGACCGGCAACCGCGCGAGGGCCACCACCACCATCGACAGTCCCGCGCCGATCCAGGTGATCGACAGCCCGACGCTTGAACGGCTGGGGGCCAATTCTTCGCTGCGCGATGCGCTCACCGCCCTGCTGCCCAGCTTCAACCAGCAGACCGTTTCGTCCAGTTCGTGGAACAGCGTGGCCCGCCCGGCGGGCCTGCGCGGACTGGGGGGGGCCCATGTGCTGATCCTGGTCAACGGCAAGCGGCGCCACAATGCCGCGCTCAACGACCTGTCGACTTCGACCGATTCCGGCGCAAACCCGGTGGACCTCGACCTGATCCCGGTTTCCGCGATCGCGCGGATCGAGGTACTCACCGATGGCGCCGCCGCGCAATACGGTTCCGACGCGATCGGCGGGGTGATCAACATCATCCTCAAGGATGCCGACCACGGCGGTTCGCTCAGCTTTACCGCCGGTCAGCGCTATGGCTATCGCGGCCATTCCGACGGGCGCAACCTTGAAGCCAACGGCAATATCGGCTTCAAGCTGGGCGAAGGCGGCTTCATCAATTTCGCGGCCACCTTGCGACAGAACAGGGCTGCGCTCCGCTCCATCCCGGCCACCGGAGCCTTCTATTATCCTCTGGCCAATGGCGCGCCCGACCCGCGCGAAAGCCGCGACAAGACCGTCTTTGCCGGTGGCCTGCCCGATGTGCGGCAGGGCATCTTCCTGTACAATGCCGAAGTGCCGGTCGGCCCTTCAACCACGTTCTATTCCTCATCCACCTACGGCATCCGCCGGGCCATTGTCGGGCAGAATTTCCGCCGTCCCAATTCCACCAATGACATCGTGTCGATCTATCCCGACGGCTACGCCCCCAACTACACGCTGCATGAAAGCGATTTCCAGACCCTCTGGGGCCTCAAGGGCAACCTGTCCGGCTGGAAATGGGACATCTCAAGCACATATGGCGAAAACTACGCCCGAAACGGCTCGACCAACACGATCAATGCCTCGCTGGGCGAAGACAGCCCGACCAGCTTCAGCACATTCAACGCCAAGTTCGCGCAGTGGACCAACAACCTCGACATCTCGAAGAGTTTCGACATCGGCCTGGCCCTTCCGCTGCAATTCTCGTTCGGCGCAGAACACCGCTATGAACGCTACACGACGACCTCGGGCGATCCCCTGTCCTATGCCAATGGCGGCTACCGCTACACCAGCGGCCCCCTTGCCGGGCAATATGCCACCGTGGGTGCCCAGGGCGCGATCACGCTGACCCCCGGCGACCAGGCCAACCTCCACCGCAACAGCCTGGCCGTCTATGGCGATGTCGGCTTCAACCCCGTGCGACGCTGGTTCGTCGACCTGGCCGGGCGCTTCGAACATTACGACGACAGCGCGGGCAACACGGTCTCGGGCAAGTTCACCACCCGCTACGACTTCAGCCCGGCCTTCGCCTTGCGCGGCACCATCAGCAACGGCTTTCGCGCCCCCTCGCTGGCGCAGGAAGGCTATGCCCAGACATCGAACCAGTACACCGTCGTGAACGGTGTGCAGACCTACATCACCTCCAAATCGGTCACGCCGCAAAGCGCGCTGGGCCAGGCGCTGGGCGCACGGGCCCTCAAGCCCGAACGTTCGCTCAACATCTCGTTTGGTGGTACGCTCAAGCTCGCCCCCGCCTTCACGCTGACGGCCGATGCCTACCAGATCCAGCTCGATCACCGCATCGTCCAGACCGGTTACCTGACCGGTTCCGGGGTGAACGCCATTCTGGCGGCCAGCGGTTTTTCCAGCGGGCAGGCGATCCGCTATTTCGCCAATGCGATCGACACCCGCACCCGCGGCGTGGAAGTCACCGCCAACTACACCCGCAAGATTCCCCATATCGGCGATCTCGCCCTGACGCTGGGCTATAACCACAATGTCACCAGGATCACCGCCATCGCGGATTCGCCCAGCCAGCTCACCGCCCTCAACCTCACGCTTTTCGACCGTTCGGTGCAAGGCGCGATCAAGTATTCGGCCCCGCAGGACAAGCTGATCCTGAGCCAGAATTTCAGCACCGGAAAGCTGCGCGTGAACACGCGCGAAACCTACTACGGCCCCTTTGCCAATATCGCCACCGTCGCGGCGAGCGATCAGTTCTATGGCGCGAAATGGGTGGCCGACATCGATGTATCGTACCAGTTGACCCCTGACTTCAACCTGGCCGTTGGCGCGAACAACGTGTTCAACACCTACCCCGACAAGAACACCGTTCCCGACACCAACGGCTTTCCGCCCTACCCCGGCCAGTCCCCCTTCGGGTTCTACGGCGGGTATTACTACGCACGCCTGAGCTATACGTTCTGAACCGGGAAACCATCATGACCAAACCCCTTCATCTTGGCGCCTTCATTTCCGGATCAGGAGTCCATGGCGCGGCCTGGCGCCTGCCCGACGTGGACGCCGATGCCGCGCGCCATGTCCAGACTTATGTCCATGTCGCCCGAAAACTCGAAGAAGGACGCTTCGACGCGCTCTTTCTCAACGACACCGTCTCGGTGCCCGATCTCGAACCCGATGTTCTGGCCCGCAACACCCACGGCGCACGCTGGGATCCGCTGACCCTGCTGCCCGCGCTGGCCATGGTAACCAGCCGGATCGGACTGATCGGCACGGCCAACACCACCTACAACGAGCCCTATACGCTGGCCCGGCGGCTGGCCTCGCTCGATCACATCAGCGCGGGGCGGGCCGGATGGAACCTCGTCACCTCGCTCGGTGGCGGCGAGAACTACAACCGCGAGGACCATGTCCTCCATGCCCGGCGCTACCAGCGGGCCGAGGAATTCTTCGATGTCATCACCGGACTGTGGGACAGCTGGGATGATGATGCCTTCGTGCTCGACAAGGCAGGCGGCCGGTGGGCCGATCCCTCTGGCCTGCACCGCCTTGATCACAAGGGGCAATTCTTCTCGGTTCAGGGGCCGCTCAATGCCCCGCGCCCAGTTCAGGGCTGGCCGGTGATCGCCCAGGCCGGTTCGTCCCCCGATGGCCGCGAACTGGCTGCGCGTACCGCCGAACTGATCTTCACCGCCGCACAGACCCTCGATGAGGCACAGGCCTTCGGGGCCGACATCGCCGGACGGCTGGCCCGCCACGGACGCCGCCGCGACGATGTCCGCATCCTGCCGGGCGTCGCGGTCTATGTCGGACGGGATGCCGACGATGCCCGCGCCCAATACGAGGCCCTTCAGGACCTGCTCGATCCCGAAAGCGCGCTGCGCAGCCTGTCCCGCTTCGTCAACATCGGCGTCGACCTGTGGACCCTTCCGCTCGACGAACCCGTGCGGTTGCCCGACGTGATCCCCGAGACGAATACCCACAAGAGCCGCCAGCAACTGGTGGTCGATCTGGTCCGCCGCGAGCGCCCCACGGTGCGCCAGTTGCTGCGCAAGCTGACCGCTGGGGGGCACCGCATCCTGTTCGGCAATGCCCGCGACATCGCCGACGACTTCCAGCGCTGGCAAGACGCAGGCGCCGCCGACGGCTTCAACATCATGTTCCCGACCCTGCCCACCTCGGTCGACCGCTTTGTCGAGGATGTCGTGCCCGAATTGCAGCGCCGCGGCCTGCTGCGCCGTGACTATGAAGGCAAGACCCTGCGCGAGAACCTGGGCCTACCTCGCCCGCCAGACCGAAGCACTACGGGGTACAAACAATCCATCCGCGCCGATGCCCAGGCGCATGTCTGAATCGGTAGTTGAGGCGTGGACGACATTGCTGCGCTTTTCGCCGCAAAAAGTGCGCTCGTCATTGCGCGCGACCGGCCCAGCCCCTCCATCATCGCCGGGGCCGCCTTCTTCTTTGAGGCGAAAGCTTTTCACGGTGGCCCCGGCCTCGATCAACGTGCCGTCCACGAAAAAATGATTGCCAGAAACCGGCCCCTGCATACGTGGTGCCAGATGATCGCGGACAGAAAAATCCAGCCGACCTATCACCATATTCAATCGGCACATTTGGAATTCAACCTTGTTCCCCTTGGCTCTTTTCGGTCTTTTTCGGCCAACGAGACCAATCGGGGAAGCGATCATGTCCACTACAGTCACTGGCCCGGTCACGGGCACGCCCGCCGTTCCGCCCTCCAGCATCCGGGGCCGGGCAGACCGCGCAGCGCAATGAGCATCGTATCTGGAGACCGACGCGGGCATTCCGGCCTGTCGGTCTGGCTGATCGGACTTGCCGTTGTGCTGGTGGTCGCCCTCGGCATCTGGACGCTGGCCGCACGCG
>DQVI01000138.1 GCA_015661825.1 Novosphingobium capsulatum | reverse complement strand
GCCAGCGCCGAAGGCGGCTGGGGCCGGGCGGCCATGCGCAGGCCCAGAGCCAGACCCTTGAGATCGACCGCCCCGCGCGCGAGCCGCAGCCACTGGCGCGGATCGGTCAGGCGCCGCAAGTAATGGCGGCGCAGGGAGGCGGCGGAATGGGTGGGCGTTCCGGCCTGCGGGTCGTTTTCTTCGCCAGCATCTTCCCCGGCCTCTTCAAGCGTCCAGGGGTTGCCCAGCACGAGCGCGTCGATCCCGCCGATCGCGGCGGCGTGGAGCATCAGCGCGCTTGCCCCGTCGCAATTGCCGAAGGCGACGATGCGCTTCACATGGGGGGCGGCGGCGCGAAACGCGGTGAGCGCGGCGGCGATGTCGGGCCCGAGCGCGCGGAAGCCGGGATTGGTCCCGCAGCTATCGCCCACCCCGCGCCGGTCGAAGCGGAACACCGGGATGCCCTCGTTGGCCAGACGCGCGGCCAGCCGGGCCTGTCCGCCCCAGCTTCCCGCGCGGATTTCGCCTCCGCCCGAGACGATCAGCAGGCCCGTCGCCCCGCTCGCCGCGCCAAGGTCGAGCGTGCCGAACAGCACGCTGTCCTGGCACACGAAGGGCACGACCATCCGGTTCATGCCGCATCCTCCCGTGCGAGATCGGCACGGATCGTGGCGACCAGTGCTTGCGCCAGCGCCGGGGCAGGCGCCGGTTCGGCGCGCAGCCAGGGCGCGCTCTGGCCCAGATCGGACAGGCTGAGCACGCGGCGCCCTTCGCCCGCCGGTTCGGCCCCGCAAAGCCCGGCGATCAGCGCCGCGCCGCAGCGATAGCCGGCAAGCTCAAGGCCGGTTTCGCGCCCCTGTTCGAGCAGGGCCGCGCTGTCCACGCGGCGTCCGGCGGCGCGCTGGGCAAAAGTGTGGGCGCGCAGCATCGTGCGCAGCAGGGCATGGCCGCTGCATGGTTCGAGTTCCCAGCCCGGCAGCGCGGGCGGGGCGACCAGCGCGCCCCCGCGCAAGGTCAGGACATGGCTGGCGGCAAAGTGCCGGGCGGCGGCTTCCATCGCCGCGCGCCAGGCGTTGAGGCTCTGCGCGGAAAAGTCCTGCACGCTTTCGCCGCAGCCGGGCAGGTCGGGCAGCACGCTGTCGATCCCCGCCTGTGCCAGCAGGCGCATGACGCCCGCCAGCATGTGCCGCGTGCGGTTCATCTCGTCGAACAGCGGGGGCACGATCAGCACACAGGGCAAACTGTCGCCGCGCCGGTGGGCCGAATCGGCGCTGCTCAGGGCCCATTCCCCCTCCGTCGCGGCCCCCGGACAGGGCCAGCGGACGGGGGCGGGGCCTTCAGGCATGGTCCTGCGTGACGCCCAGCTTGCGGGTGACGAAGGCGGTGAGGCTGCCGAAGCTTTCCACCAGATCGCCGTCGATCTCGTCATCCTCCAGAATGAAGGCGAAGCGATCTTCGAGCGCGGTGAAGAGCCCGGCGACGGCCATCGAATCGAGTTCGGGCAGGGCGCCGAACAGCGCGGTGTCGGGGGTGAAGGCACCCACGCGCTCTGCCGAAAGCCCCAGAACCTGGGCCAGAAGGTCGCGCAGCGCGGATTCGATTGCCGGAATGGAGGCGGGGGGGGCTGTATCAGGCATTTGAACGGCCCCTTAATCATCACCGGGGGGCGGGGCAAGCCGGGTGCGGCCAGTGGCGAGCCGTGCAAGGTCGCGTGCCAGATCGGGCCAGTCGCGCCAATGGCGCAGGGGCGCGCGGATCAGGGCGCGGGGATTGTGCGCGCGCAGGCGCCAGCGCGGGCGCACATCGTCCATCCAGTCGGCCTTGTAGGGATCATCGCCCGTGCCGAAATCGACGTGGGCCACGCGGTCGATGTCGATCACATGGCGCATCAGCGCGGCGGTGAGCAGGGTTCCGGGCGAGGCGCGGCTGGCCTGCGGGCGGTGGGCCAGCTTGTGGATGAAGGCGGTTTGCGCCTCCACGCTCCAGACTTGCGCGGCGACGGGTTCGCCCTCGATCGTGGCAAGGCCCAGCCGCAGCGCGCCCGCCGCGCTTTCGCCTTGCGCAAAGGCGCGCAGGAAAGCGGGGGAGGCTTCCTGCGGTTTCCAGCTGGCCGCGTAGATCGCCTCGAACGCGGCCCAGTCGGCCTCGTCGAACGTGGTCGCGATGCGGCAGGCGACCCGGCCTTGCCTGCTCTTGCGGCGGACAGTGGCGCGCAGGGCGCCGGGCCTTGTTGCCCACCATGTGGCAAAGTCGCGGCCTTCGAGCGCGAGATGGCGGTTCATGTGGGCCGGTTCGACCATGGCCAGCCAGCCTGCCGCGCGCAGGCCCTGCGCCATCCAGCCCGCCTCGCGCGTGGGGAGCGGGGCGAAATCGAGGGGGGCATCAAGGGTTCTGGCCAGCGCGGCGATCAGCGCGGGCGCGCGGTCGGGCGCATTGGTGAGCGGGCGGGCCCAGAAACTGTACCAGTTGGCGCAGGCCGAAAGGCCGTGGGGGCCTTGCAGCAGGGGCAGGGCGAGGATTGCCCCGTCCTCTTCGGCGACCGCGAGAAACGGGCGGGCGGGCGAGAGGCATTCCCGGGCGAGCAGGGTGAGCCAGTCGAGCCGGTCGAACGGCCCTGCCGCCTGGCCGCGCCGCATCAGGGCGCCAAGGCGCGGATGGGCTTGCGCCTCTTCAGGTTCGGCATGATAGACCCGCAACGTCACCGATCCGGTGCCCCATCCTCTTGCTTTGGCCGATGGCCCGGGAATCCCTGTGACCGCTTGCCTTTCTCCGACCGTCAGACCGCTGGACCATCTTGCCTTGTGCGGCAAGCGCGAAGCGGTGGCGCTGGTGCTCAGGGACGGGGTGCTAACCCATGAAGGGTTAAATCGGCGTGTCGGGCAACTGGCGGCGTGGCTGGCAGCCGAAATGACTAAACAGCCGGGGCTGGGCGCGGGTGGCCGGGTGGCAAGCTGGCTGGGCAAGGGGCTGATCGCCTGCCTGATGCCGCTGGCTGCCGTGCGCGCCGGGCTGGTTCATGTGCCGATCAACCCCGTGCTGCGGCGCGGGCAGGTGGCCCATATCCTGTCCGACAGCGGGGCGGGGCTGCTGATCGCCAATGCCGGGCGGCTCGACAGTCTCGAACCGGGCGACCGGGGCGCGGCGGCGTGCCATGACGAGGCGGTGGTGGCGGGCCTGCTCGACGGGTTTGATCCCCTGCCTCCCTCGCAGGTGGGCGGGGATGATCTGGCCGCGATCCTCTACACCAGCGGTTCGACCGGCAAGCCCAAGGGGGTCATGCTCAGTCAGGCGAACCTGTGGCTGGGCGCGGTGAGCGTGGCGCACTATCTGGGGCTGGCGCCAGATGATCGCGTGCTCGCGGTCCTGCCGCTGGCCTTCGATTATGGGCAGAACCAGTTGCTCGGCGCGTGGTACGCCGGGGCCAGCGTGGTGCCGCTCGATTACCTTTTGCCGCGCGATGTCGTGCGCGCGGTGGCCCGGCACGGGATCACCACGCTGGCGGGCGTGCCGCCGCTCTGGGTGCAATTGCTCGAACAGGACTGGCCCGAAGCGGCGCGTGCCCCCTTGCGGCGGCTGACCAATTCGGGCGGGGCGCTGACCCCGGCGATGGTCCGGGGCCTGCGCGCGCTGGCCCCGCAAGCGCAGGTTTTCGCCATGTACGGGCTGACCGAGGCGTTCCGTTCGACGTTCCTCGACCCCGCCCTGATCGACGCACACCCCACCTCCATCGGCAAGGCCATTCCCTTTGCCGAAGTCATGGTCGTTAACGACCGGGGCGAGGAAGCGGCCATCGACGAGGAGGGCGAGCTGGTCCACGCCGGCCCGCTTGTCGCGCAGGGCTATTGGCAGGACGAGGCGCGCACCGCCGAGCGGTTCCGCCCGGCCCCTGCCTTTTCGGTGCTGGGCGGGCGGGCCGTGTGGTCGGGCGACCGGGTGCGGCGCGATGGCGCGGGGCTGCTCCATTTCGTCGGGCGGCGCGACGCGATGATCAAGACTTCGGGCCTGCGGGTCAGCCCGCAGGAGATCGAGGACGCGGCGCTGGCGACCGGGCTGGTGGCCGAGGCGGTCGCGCTCGGGCTGCCCGATCCGGCTCTGGGGCAGGCGATCCATCTGGTCTGCCGGGCGGCGGGGGAGGCAGACGAGGCGGCCCTGCGCGCGGCGCTGGCGCGCGACCTTCCCGGCCCGATCCAGCCGCGCGTGATTCACTGGCTGGCCGTCATGCCGCTCTCGCCCAATGGCAAGCTGGACCGTGCGGGGCTCTTTCAAGCTCTCGTGGCCCATGAAGAAGGGGACATATCGTGAAGCCTTTGGGCCCCATCCCTGCGCCTTATGCTGCGCAGCAGGGCGAACTGATCATCGCCGGACAGCGCGCCGCCGATCTGGTCGCGGCCCATGGCACGCCGCTGTTCGTTTATGACAGCCAGGCCGTGCGGGCGCGGGTGGCGGCCTTGCGCGCGGCACTGCCCGCGCGGGTGGCGCTCCACTATGCGGTCAAGGCCAATCCGTTCGGGCCGCTCGTGGCGCTGATGGGGGGGCTCGTCGACGGGTTCGACATTGCCTCGGGCGGGGAACTGGCGCTGTTGCAGGCGCAGGGGATCGACCCGGTGCGCGCCGGGTTTGCCGGGCCGGGCAAGCGCGACGCGGACCTGTCGGCCGCGATTGCCGCCGGGGTCACGCTCCATTGCGAATCCGCGCGCGAGGTGGAGCGCGCGCTCGCCCTTGCGCAAGGCCTCGGCCGGCGGCCCCGGCTGGCCATTCGCGTCAATCCCGATTTCGACTTGCGCGGATCGGGGATGAAGATGGGCGGGGGCGCGCGGCCCTTTGGCGTGGACGCGGAACGGGCCGCGCCGCTGGCGCGCCAGATTGCCCAATCCGGTGCGGAATGGCGGGGTTTTCATATCTTTGCCGGGAGCCAGGCGCTCGATGCGGCGGCGGTCCATGCCACGCAGGCCGCCACGCTCGATCTGGCCGTGCGTCTGGCGGGCGAGGCCGGGGTGAGCCTGCCCGCGCTCAATCTGGGCGGGGGCTTTGGCATTCCCTATTTTCCCGGTGATGCGCCGCTCGATCTGGCCATGGTGGGGGCGGGGCTGGGCGACCTGCTGGCGGATTGCCCGCCTGTCTTGCGCGAGACGCGCCTTGCGGTCGAACTCGGGCGCTATCTGGTGGGCGAGGCCGGGGTTTACCTGACGCGGATCGTCGAGCGCAAGGAAAGCCGGGGCGAGGTCTTCCTCGTCGTCGATGGCGGCATGCACCACCAACTGGCCGCGAGCGGCAATTTTGGGACGGTCGTGCGCCGCAACTATCCGCTGGCGCTGGCGGGGCAGATGGGCGCGCCGGTGGCTGGAGCGGCGAGCGTTGTGGGGTGCCTGTGTACCCCGCTCGACCGTCTGGCCGACCGGGCCGGGCTCCCAGACGGGCAGGAGGGCGATCTGGTCGCGGTGTTCTGTGCCGGGGCCTATGGCGCGAGCGCCAGCCCCTCGGCCTTCCTTGGCCATGGCCCGGCGGCTGAAATCCTGATTTGAGTGTTTGATCTGGAATTCGCCGAAGAGGCGAATTTCGGGCCGGTGCCGAACGCTTGGAAACGAGCGTTTGGGACCAGACGTCCCAAACGCCGTTTAACCTTTGCGAAATGGGCCGTCCCGAATTGGGACCTGGGCCCCCAAGCGGCTTGCCGACAAGGGCTGCGGGCAACAAGACTAACCCTATCTTCACCCTTTCTCCCCATAGATTGGGCGCAAGACAGCGGCCCGGCCTGCCCTCGATACGGGGTAATGCTTAGCCAAGATGCCCGGTGATCCCCTTGGGGATGCAGTGCCAAGCAAAGGACTATTGTTGATGTCGTCCCATTCCGGCCTCACGCCTGCCGGTTCCGTTTCCGGCCTTTCCGCGCGGTCTGGCCGCAAGCGGGGCATGGTGGCGCGCGGGAAGGTGGCACGGGGGAAGATGGCGCGGGGCATGCTGCTGGCCGGGGTTCTGGCGACAGGCTTGAGCGGCTGCGCGGGTACCGGCCATGCGCCGCAATTGCCGCCTGCCTCGTTCGTGGCGCTTCAGGAAGGGCCGGGCGAGGAATATGTGATCGGCCCGCTCGACGAGCTGACCATCTTCGTGTGGCGCAACCCGGAGCTGGGCGCTTCGGTGCAGGTGCGCCCCGACGGGCGCATCACGACGCCGCTGATCACCGACATGCCCGCCGTGGGCAAGACTCCCTCGATGCTGGCCGAAGACATCAAGCTTCAGCTTTCGCAGTATATTCAGGAACCGATCGTCTCGGTCATCGTCAACAAGTTTGCCGGTACGTTCAGCCAGCAGGTCCGCGTGGTGGGCGCCACCGAAAAGCCCGCCTCGATCCCCTATCGCGCCAACATGACCCTGCTCGATGCGATGATCGCGGTGGGCGGGCTTTCCGAATATGCGGCGGGCAACCGCGCGCGGCTGGTGCGTTTCGACAAGACCACCGGCAAGCAGACCGAATATGCCGTCCACATCTCCGATCTCCTGCGCAAGGGCGATACCCGCGCCAACGTCATGCTGATGCCCGGCGACGTGATCATCATTCCCGAGAGCATGTTCTGAGCGGGCGGGCGAACAGGATGCACGGGCGATGAGCAACATCCTCGATGAACTGCGGATCGCCCTCTATGGCATCTGGCACCGGCGCTGGCTGGCGCTGGGCGTTGCCTGGGTGGTGTGCCTGCTGGGATGGCTGGTCGTGGCCATGGTGCCCAATACCTACGAATCGAAGGCGCGCATCTTCATCCAGATCGACGACGTGCTCTCCGACCAGATCGGCATCGGGGGCGATGCCAAGCGCGACATCGACCGCGTGCGCCAGACGCTGACCAGTTCGGTCAACCTCGAAAAGGTCGTCCGCGCGACCCGCCTGGGGGACAAGGTCACCACCGACAAGCAGATGGAATCGGCGGTTGCGGGCCTGTCGACGCAGATCAAGGTGGTCAACCAGCAGGACAACCTGTTCGAGATCAGCGCGACCTCGGGGCGCAGTTCCTATACCGATGCGCAGAACGCCAAGCTCGCGCAGGACATCGTGCAGAAGATGATCGACATCTTCCGCGAGGAAAACCTTGCGGGCGGGCGCGGCGAGATGACCGACACGCTGGCCTTCATGGACCAGCAACTGGCCGACCGCCAGAAGGATCTGGAAGCCGCCGAGCAGAAGCGACAGGAGTTCGAGGCCAAGAACGCCGACCTCATGCCCGGCACCGGCTCGCTCGCGGGCAAGCTGGAGGGCGCGCGTTCGGAGCTGCGCGGGGTGGAATCCGATCTTCTGGCCGCGCAGAGCGCGCTGGCCTCGATCAACGGCCAGCTTTCGGGCACGCCGCCCACGATCACCATTCCCGGTGCGCAAGGTGGCGCGCGTGGCGCGCTGGCGCAGGCCCAGGCCGATCTGGCCTCGATGCGCGCGCGCGGGCTGACCGACAACCACCCCGATGTCCAGGCCGCCAAGGCCCAGATCGCCAGCCTCCAGCGTCAGGCTTCGGCGGAAGGCACCCATGCCGGAACGCCCAACCCGGCCTATGCCTCGCTTCAGTCGATCAAGGCCGATCGCGAGGCGAGTCTGGTTGCGCTGCAATCGCGCAAGACCTCGCTCCAGCAGGAAATCGCCCAGTTCACCGGCCAGCAGTACAGCGAACCGGCAGTTGCGGCCGAAGCCTCGCGCATCAACCGCGATTACGACGTGCTCAAGGACCAGTACGACAAGCTCCTGCGCGACCGCGAGCAACTGCGCCTGCGCGGTCAGGTCGAGAGCGAGCACAATTCGGTCAAGTTCGAGGTGATCGATCCGCCGACCACCCCGCGCGGCCCTTCCGCGCCCGACCGGCCCCTGATGCTGGTGCTGGTGCTGGTGGTGGGTGTGGCGGCGGGCTGCGGGGTGGCCTTTGCCATGGCCCAGCTGCGGTCGAGCTATGCGACGACCGCCCAGCTGGAACGTGCGACCGGCATGGTCGTTCTGGGTTCGGTCTCGCTCACCCAGACGGCCGCGGCGCGTGCCGGGCAGTGGAAGCAGTTGCGCCTGTTTGGCGGCGGTGTCGCCGGGCTGGTGCTGGTGCTGATGGTGCTGTTGGCTGTAGAGTTCATCAAACGGCGGATGGTGGCATGAAGGGGGCGGACATGAACGATCACGACGACACGCCGACGCCTTCGGGCCAACCGGGGAAGGAACCGCGCGCCGGGGCAACGGAAAGCGGGCAGGATGGCACCGGACAGGATGGCACCGGGCAGGACGGAAAGGCGCCTGATCGGGTCAGGCGTCCGGCGCGGGCCTCGCTGATCGAGCGGGCCGACGGTTCGTTCGATTTCCGCAGCTATATGCGGGTGGGGTCGGTTCACCCGGTGGCAGCAAAGCCCCCGGTTGCCGTGCCGCCTGCCAGTGCGGCCCCTGCCAGTGCGCCCCCTATCAGTGCTGCGCCTGCCGATCTTCCGCCTGCCGCCCCTCTGTTGGCCAGCCCGGCGTCTGAGCCTGTCCCTGCCAGCGAACCGGTTGCCCCGGCGCCTGATGCCCCGGCCTCACCGGCGCCTGCCTTTGCCGCGCCGGGGGCGCAGGTCTTCGTGCCCGTGCCCGATCAGGCGGCGGCCAATGCGGCGGCGCTCGAAGGCATTCCCTCGCGCCAGCGGTTCCGCACGCCGCCCCGTCCGGTCGACCGGCGCCTGCTGCGCGAACAGTGCCTGATCGATCCCGAAGGGCCGGTGAGCGCGCTGCTTGAGGAATTTCGCATCATCAAGCGCCATCTGCTGCTGACCGCCGCGGATTCGCGGGCCGGGCGCACGGCGCCCCATGGCGAGCGCATCCTGATCTGCTCGGCCCTGCCGGGCGAGGGCAAGACGTTCTGCGCGGTCAACCTCGCGCTGTCGATCGCGGCGGAAAAGGACAACGAGGTTCTGCTCGTCGATGCCGATTTCGCCAAGCCTTCGGTGCTCTCCACGCTCGGCCTGCCGGGCGGGCCGGGGCTGATGGATGCGCTGGCCGATCCCGAAGTGCGGGTGGAAGACTGCATCATCCCGACCGACATTTCGGGTCTGGCCGTGCTGCCTGCGGGCAACCAGACCGGCTCGGACACCGAATATCTCGCTTCGGCCCGCACCCGCGCGATCCTCGACCGGCTGACCGCCCAGGCGCCCAGCCGGATCGTCATCTTCGACAGCCCGCCCGCGCTCGCGGCCTCGCCCGCGTCCGAACTGGCGATGCATGTGGGGCAGGCGGTCATGGTGGTGCGCGCCGATGTGACGGGCGAGGCCGCCTTGCGCGATGCGGTGGGGATGCTCTCGGGCTGCGCGGATATCAAGCTCCTGCTCAATGGCACCCGCTTCTCGCCCACCGGGCGGCGGTTTGGCACGTATTACGGGTATAAAGAGTGATGCGGGCGCCTTCTCTTGTCCTTGGCGGGCTTCTGGCCGGCGTGCTGGCCGGGGCGAGCGCCCATGCCCAGAGCATGCCCTATCAGGCGACCGGCGATGATGCCGTGTCGGGTGATCAGGACGCAGATGCACGGGATAAAGGCGGCCTTCACGGGGGGCACAGCGCCCGTGTCGGTGGCTCGTCTGCGCGCACGACGATCCGCCCCTATATCGAGGCCTCGCAGAACCTGCTGGCCCAGATCACGCCGGGCAACGACGTGCTGACCTATACCACGCTCGCCGCCGGGGTGGATGCGACGCTGGCCGGGCGGCGCACGCAAGGGCAGGTCTCGGTCCGCTACGAACACCGCTTCGTGGAAAAGGGCCGGGTGGGCGATACCAATACCATTTCGGGCATGGCGCGCGTCTCGCACCAGATCGTGCCGCGCACGCTCAGCATCGATGTGGGCGCCCTGGCCGCGCGCACCCGGCTCGAAGCCAATGGCTCGACTTCGCTCAACCCCTATTCGCCCAACGATTCGGTCAGCCAGATCTATTCGGTCTATGCCGCGCCCCAGCTCACCACCCATGTCGGCGACGTGGGGGTCAACGCCTCGTACATGGCCGGTTATTCCAAGCTCGACCAGAAGAACGGCTATCGCCCTGCCGCCGACGGCACGCGGGTCGATGTGTTCGACCATTCGATCATGCAGTCGGCGCAAGTGTCCGCCGGGGTCAAGCCGGGGGTGATCCTGCCCGTGGGCCTGACCGCCAGCGCGGGCTGGGACCGCGAGGACATTTCCAATCTCGACCAGCGCATCGACGACAAGCGCGCAGGCCTGCGCGCGACCCTGCCGGTCAGCCGCACGGTCCAGCTCGTGGGCGATGTGGGCTGGGAGCATATCCGGGTGTCCTCGCGCGATGCCTTGCGCGGGCCCGATGGGGTGACGCCGGTGATCGGCCGCGACGGGCGCTATGTCACGAACAAGAGCGCACCGCGCCAGATCGCCTACGACAGCGACGGCCTCACCTGGGACGTGGGCGTGATGTGGCGGCCCAGCCGCCGCACCTCGCTTTCGGCCTTTGTCGGGCGGCGCTATGACAGCACGACCTATTTCGGCAGCTTCTCCTATGCGCCCAACACGCGCAGCGCGTTCAGCCTGTCGGTCTACGACGGGATCTCGGGCTTCGGCTCGGGCCTCGACAATGCGCTGCGCGGGGTGCCGACCGACTTCACCGCGATGCCCAATCTGGGCGGCGGGGGCTTTTCGGGCTGTGGCCTGGGCGCGGCGGGCGGGGGGTGCGTCAACGGGGCGCTCTCGTCGGTCAATTCCTCGGTGTTCCGCGCACGCGGCGTCAATGCGACTTATGGCTTTGCCATGGGCCGCCTGCGGCTGGCCGTGGGGGCAGGCTATGCCCACCGTCGGTTCATTGCCGCGCCGGGCACGGTGCTGGGGGTAGCCAATGGCACGGTCGACCAGAACTGGTATGTCGACGCGGGGGTTTCCGCGCCGATTGATCGGGAATCGAGCTTCAGCGTGGCGGTCTTCGACACCTGGTATGATAGCGGGACAAGCACGCTGGGCCGGACCAATGCCTATGGCGGTTATGCCTCGTATTTCCGCCGTTTGGCCGACAGGCTGACGGCAACCGCCTCGGTCGGGATCGACGGGGTCAGCCGCCAGTTGACGGCGGATCAACTTGAAGTGACGGGCCTGCTCGGCTTGCGCTATACGCTGTGACGGTAAAGGAGCGGAACGCCCATGTACGATGATTTCTACCGGCTTTCGGCGCGTCCTTTCCAGCTGACGCCCGACCCCGACTTCTACTTCGAGAGCGCCACCCACAAGAAGGCGCTGTCCTATCTCGGCTATGGCCTGGCCCAGGCCGAAGGCTTCATCGTCATCACCGGCGAGGTGGGGGCGGGCAAGTCGACTTTGGCCGCCCACCTGCTCGCCAGTGTCGATCCCGCGCAACTCACCGCCGCCCAGATCGTGACGAGCCGCCTCGATGGCGAGGAACTGGTCCACATGGCCGCGCGCGCCTTCGGGCTCGATGTCGCGGGCCACGACAAGGCCAGCGCGCTCGCCCGGATCGAGGCCTTCTTGCACGAGGAAGCGCGCGCCGGGCGCCGCTGCCTGCTCGTGGTCGACGAGGCGCAGAACCTTTCGGTCGGCGCTCTGGAAGAACTGCGGATGCTCTCCAACTTCCAGTTGGGTGCGCAGCCGCTGCTCCAGATCCTGCTGCTCGGCCAGCCCGAGTTTCGCACCCTCCTGCAAACCTCGCCCGATCTGGAGCAGTTGCGCCAGCGGGTGATCGCCATGCACCACCTCGCGCCGATGGAGGCCGCCGAAGTCGGGCCTTATGTCGAACACCGGCTCACCCGCGCCGGGTGGAACGGCACGCCCTCGTTCGAGCCGCGCGTCTATGCCGAACTCGCCCGCGCGAGCGGCGGGGTGCCGCGCCGGATCAACCAGATCGTCAGCCGCCTGCTGCTCGCCGGCGCGCTCGAACAGGTCAACCGGATCGATGCGGGGCTCTTGCAGGCCGTGCTCGACGACATGGCGCAGGATGCCCAGCCTCAGGAAGGCGCCCCCGCGGCCAAGGCGCCCGCCCCCCGTGCGGAGGCCCTTGGCCTGACGGTCGACCGCTTCCACGCCGAAGAAGGCCGCGCGCAAGGTCAGCCCGCGCTCGACATGGAGGCTATCGAGGCGTCCTTGCGCAGCCGCGACGAGCAGATCGCCGAATTGCAGCAGGCCGTGATCGAACTGGCCGACATGCGCGCGGCGCAGGCGCAACAAGCCGCCACCCCGGCACACGATGCGGAAGCACAGGAACAGGCGGCTCAGGCGGCAGAGGCCCGTCGTCAGGCCCTCGAAAGCGCGCTCGACACCGCGACCACGCGGATCGGCCATCTTGAGGGCCGGCTGGCCGAACAGGAACAGGCGATCCGCCACGTCCTGACCATGCTGATCGAATGGTTCGAGAGCGACCGCCCCAAGCGCGCCGCCTGACCGTTCTTTCCGCTCGCCTGCCTGTTGTCCCGCCTGCCGATTGTCTGGCCTGCCTGAGGGGCTTTTGTTGTCATGCCTGTTGTATCGGCCCAACCCGTGCTGAACGGCCTGTCCGTCGATGTCGAGGAGTGGTTTCAGGTCGGCGCTTTCGAGCGCGTGATCGACCGCGCCGACTGGGACGGGCTGGAATCGCGCGTCGAACGCAATGTCGAGGCGATTTTGGCGCTGTTTGACGGGGCAGGGGTCAAGGCCACGTTCTTCACGCTCGGCTGGGTGGCGCAGCGCCACCCGCGCCTGATCGCGCGCATCGCGCAGGCCGGGCACGAGATCGCCAGCCACGGCTGGGACCATGCCCGCGTCTTCACGCTCGATGCCGCGCGTTTTGCCGCCGATCTGGCCCGTGCGCGCGATGCGCTCGAACAGGCCAGCGGCCAACGCGTGACCGGCTATCGCGCACCCAGCTTCTCGATCGACGCGCGCACGCCCTGGGCGCACCGCGTGCTGGCGCAGGCAGGCTATGCCTATTCCTCCAGCGTCGCCCCGGTGGTCCACGATCACTATGGCTGGCCCGAGGCGCCGCGCTTTGCCTTTCGCCCCTTGGCCGATGCGCCGCTGGTCGAAATTCCGGTGACGACCGCGCTGCTCGCAGGGCGGCGGCTGGCGGCAGGGGGCGGGGGTTTCTTCCGCCTGCTGCCTTATGCCTTTTCGCGCTGGGCGATTGCGCAAGTCAACGCGCAAGGCCGCCCGGCGGCGTTCTATTTCCACCCGTGGGAGATCGACCCCGACCAGCCGCGCCGCACTGATGCCCCGTTGCGCTCGCGCCTGCGCCACTATTCGCGGCTGGCGGCGATGGCCCCCAAGCTGGCGCGCGTGGTCCGTGATTTTGCGTGGGAACCGATGGCCGCCGTCGCCGCGCGCGAGGCCGCCCGCCTCGACGCGCAAGCGCAGGTCGCGGCATGAACGCGCCGTTCCGCCTCGAACCCCCGCAAGTGCGCGAGGCCGGGCCCGCCGACAGCGCCGCCTATGCCCGGTTCCTGTCCGGGGAAAGCAAGGCCAGCGTGTTTCACGAGCCCGCCTGGCTCGACGCGATCAGCGCGGCCAGCGGCCATGCCACGCGCCTCTTGCTGGCCGAGCAGGCGGGGGTGATCGTCGCCGCGCTGCCGCTCCATGCGGTGTCCTCGCTGCTGTTCGGGCGCGCGCTCGTCTCAACCGGCTTTGCCGTGGGCGGGGGGATCATCGGCGATCCGGCGGCAGCACCTGCGCTGGCTCAGGCCGCGCAGGCCCTCGCATCAGGCTTGCGCAGCCCGACCATCGAACTGCGCGGCGGCATTCTGCCCGAAACGCCCGGCTGGCACATAAAGCGCGACAGCCACGCCGGTTTCGTTCGCCCCCTGGCCGCCGACGACGAGGCCCAGCTTCTGGCCGTCCCGCGCAAGCAGCGCGCCGAACTGCGCAAGGGGCTGGGGCAGGCCCTGACCGTGCGCACCGGCACCAGCGCGCAGGATCAGGACTGGCACTATCGCGTCTACAGCGAATCGGTGCGCAATCTGGGCACCCCGGTCTTTCCCCGCCGCCTGTTCCGCGAAGTGCTCGCCCGCATGGGCGAGAGTGCCGACATCCTGACCGTCCTGCACGAGGGGGAACCCGTCGCCAGCGTGCTCAGCCTCTACCATCGCGGCGCGGTCATGCCCTATTGGGGCGGGGGCGTGCAGGCGGCGCGGGCCTTGCGCGCCAACGATGTGATGTATCACGCGCTGATGAACCATGCACGGCGGCGCGGGGCCGACCGTTTCGATTTCGGGCGCTCCAAGCTCGATTCAGGCGCCTATCACTTCAAGCGCAACTGGGGCTTCACGCCCGAGCCGCTGGCTTATGCCCACTGGACGGCCGATGGCGCGCAGCCGCGCGATGTCGATCCGCGCAGCCCGCGCTATCAGGCGCGTATCCGCGCCTGGCAAAAACTGCCCCTGTCGCTCGCCAACCTGCTCGGGCCGTTCATCGCGCGGGGTCTGGCCTGAGCGTCATGAGCGAAATCCTGTTCCTCGCCCACCGCATCCCGTTCCCGCCCGACCGGGGTGACAAGATCCGCTCGCACCATGTCCTGCGCGCGCTGGCCGCCATGGCGCCGGTCCATGTCGCCTGTCTGGCCGACAATGCCGACGATATGGCCCACGAGGGCGAACTGGCAGCTCTGGCCGCCAGCCATTGCCTCGTCCGCCGCCGCGCCTCGCTGGCGGGCGCGGGCCTTGTCGCGCTGGTCACGGGACAACCGCTCAGCCTCACCGCCTTTGCGAGCGGACGTCTGGCGCGCTATGTCCGCAAGGTTCTGGCCGAGCGCCCGATCAGCGCGATCTACGTCTTTTCAGGGCAAATGGCGCGCTATGTGCCTGCGCGCTTTGCCGGGCGGGTGGTGATGGATTTCGTCGATGTCGATTCGGCCAAGTTCGCCCAATATGCCCGCCGCCCCACGCCCGCTGCGCTCGCCTACATGCGCGAGGCCTGGCTCCTGCGCCGGTTCGAGGCGCGCGTCGCCCGCCGCGCGACGACGAGCCTGTTTGTGAGCGAGGAGGAAGCCGCGCTGTTCCGCGCCCGGCTGGGCCCGCGCCGCGCCGCGCAGTGCGACGTGCGCGCGATGGGCAACGGCATCGACACCGCCCTGTTCGATCCTGCTGGCGTTGCCCCCGCACCCGGGATGACGAGCGCCGGGCCGCAGATCGTGTTCACCGGGCAGATGGACTATCCCCCCAATGTCGAGGCGGCGATCCATTTCGCCCGCCATGTCATGCCGCTGGTTCGCGGGCGCTTTCCGGCGGCGCAGTTCAACGTGGTGGGCCGCGCGCCTGCCCGCAGTGTCTGCGCGCTCGATGGCGAAAACGGCGTGCGGGTGACCGGCGCCGTCCCCGATGTGCGCCCGTGGCTGGCCGGGGCCGATCTGGTCGTGGCCCCGCTGGCGCTGGCGCGCGGGGTGCAGAACAAGGTTCTCGAAGCCATGGCGATGGGCCGCCCGGTCCTGCTCAGCCCACAGGCGGCAACCGGCCTTGCCGGGAGCGACGGCACCCATTTCGCGCTCTCGCCGATTGCCTCGGAAGAACTGGCCGCGCGGGTGGTGCGCCTGCTGTCCGATCCGCGCCGGGGTCAGGCCATGGGCCGCGCGGCCCGCGCGCTGGTGTGCGAACGCTATGGCTGGGACCGGATGCTCGCCCCGCTTCCCCAATTGCTGGGTTTCGGTCTTGCCTGAGGGGGGATCGCTCTTTCTTCCATCCTCATGGCGCGGCCCGCTCGTACGCCTTGGGCTATGCTGGCTGGCGCTGATCGCCCTGTTCTTCGGCGACTGGCGGGCGATGGCCGGGCAGTGGTGGGACAGTTCGACCTACAACCACATCCTGCTCGTTCCCTTGATCCTCGTCTGGCTGGTGAGCTTGCGGGCAAGGGCGGTGCTGGCGCTGCCCCCGCAGGGCTGGTGGCCGGGCCTCGTGCTGTTTGCCGGGGCCGGGTTCCTGTGGGTTCTGGGCGATTTTGCCGGGGTGGCGCTCGTCACGCAAACGGCGGTGGTGCTGATGTTTCAGGCCAGCCTGCTCGCGCTGCTGGGGCCAAGGGTCGGGGCCGGGCTGCTGTTTCCGCTCGCCTACATGCTGTTCCTCGTGCCCTTCGGCGACGAGCTGATCCCCGCGCTCCAGACGGTGACGGCGCGGATCGTGATGGTCCTGCTGCATCTTGCGGGCATTCCGGCCACGCTCGACGGCGTGTTCATCACGGTCCCGGCGGGCTATTTCAAGGTGGCCGAGGCCTGCTCGGGGGTGAAATTCCTGATCGCGATGATCGCCTATGGCGTGCTCGTCTGTCAGGTCTGCTTCCGTTCGTGGCCGCGCCGCGTGGCCTTCATGGCGCTCAGCCTCGTCGTCCCGATTCTCGCCAATGGGGTGCGCGCCTGGGGGACCATCGTGATCGCGGGCTGGCGGGGGATCGCTTTTGCCGCCGGGTTTGATCACATCTTCTATGGCTGGATTTTCTTCGCGGTGGTCATGGTGCTGACCATGCTGGCGGGCTGGCGTTTCTTCGACCGCCCGCGCGAGGAATGCCCGATCAACGCCGGGGCGATTCTGGCCGACGCGCGCCTTGCAGGGCTGGCAAGGCTCAGGATCGACGCGCGCGTGGCGCTCGGCCTCGTCGCGGCTCTGGCGCTGGCCTGTATCGGCTGGGGCGCGGCGGCCAATCGCCTGGCAGCCCCGCTGCCCGCGCGGATCGACCTTCCCACCGTGCCCGGCTGGCACCGCGTGGCCGAGCCGCCACGCTGGCCGTGGCAACCGCGCCACAGCGGGGCCGATCATCGCCTGCTGGGCCGCTATGCCGATGCACAGGGGCATGTCGTCGACGTTTCCTTCGCGCTCTATGCCGGGCAGGGCGAGGGGCGCGAGGCGGGCGGCTTTGGCGAAGGTGCCTTGCCGCCTGACAGCGGCTGGGCCTGGGAAATGTCCGCCGCGCCCATTGCCGGGGGCGAGGCACAGATGATTCAGGCCCCCGGCCCGGTCCATCGGCTGACGGTCACCTGGTATCGTCAGGGGCAGGGCACTGCGGCCTGGCTGGGCAGCAGCAATGCCCGCCTCAAACTGTGGACCATGGCCGACCGGCTCTTGCTGCGCGCGCGGCCCACGGCCACCCTGATCGTGTCGTCCGACGCCGACGATCCTGCGCAGGGCGTCGCGGCCTTCGTGGCCGCGCTCGGGCCGCTGGGCCCGTGGATTGATGCTGTTTCTTCGGGCGTAAAGGAGTAAGATCAAGGCCATGTGTGGCATTGCGGGCATTTTCCATACCCAGGGGATGAAACCGGTCGATCCAGCCCGGCTTCAGGCCATGGGCGACGTGATCGCCCATCGCGGACCCGACGGGGAAGGGATCTGGACCGCGCCGGGCGTGGGCCTTGGCCATCGCCGCCTCTCGATCATCGACCTTGCCGGATCGCCCCAGCCGATGGCCAGCACCGATGGCTCGGCCATGCTGGTCTTCAATGGCGAGATCTACAATTACCGCGAGCTTCGCCGCGAATTGCAGGCTCTGGGCGCGCAGTTCCACACCGATGGCGACAGCGAGGTGATCCTTGCCGCGTGGCAACACTGGGGCCTCGATTGCCTCGCGCGGTTCAACGGCATGTTCGCCTTCGCGCTCTACGACTTGCGCGCGCGCACCCTGCTGCTGGCGCGCGACAGGTTCGGGGTCAAGCCGCTCCACATGGCCACGCTGGCCGATGGCAGCGTGATTTTCGGGTCTGAACTCAAGCAGTTGATGGCCCATCCGATGCTGCGGCGGACGCTCGATCCGCTGGCGGTGGAAGACTATCTGGCCTGGGGCTTCGTCCCCGATCACCGCTCGATTTTTGCAGGCGTGGAGAAGCTGGGCGCGGGTCATTATCGCCTGCTGCGCCACGATGCGCCCCCGCCGCCGCCCGTCCGCTGGTGGCAGGTCTCGTTCGCCGAGCGCGACACGGCGAGCGAGCGCGACCTCGAAGCTCATCTGCTCCACCGCCTGCGCAAGGCGGTCACCTCGCGCATGGCTGCCGACGTGCCGCTGGGGGCCTTCCTGTCGGGTGGGGTCGACAGTTCGACCGTCGTGGCCCTGATGGCCGAGGCTAGTGCCGATCCGGTCAAGACTTGTGCGATCGGCTTCGACGTGGCCGGGCTGGACGAAACCGGCTGGGCCGCACAAGTCGCGCGCCGCTATGGTACCGACCACCACGAACGGACCGTCTCGTCCGACGACTTCCAGCTGATCGACCGCCTCGTCGGCCTGTTCGACGAGCCTTTCGCCGATGCCTCGGCCCTGCCGACCTTGCGCGTGTGCGAACTGGCCCGCGAACATGTGACGGTGGCCCTCTCGGGCGACGGCGCGGACGAGGCCTTTGCCGGCTATCGCCGTCAGGTCTTCCACCACCGCGAGGAACAGGTGCGTGCGCTCGTCCCCCAGTCCTTGCGCGGGCCCCTGTTCGGCACGCTCGGGCGCCTCTATCCCAAGGCCGACTGGGCGCCGCGCCCCCTGCGGGCCAAGGCCACGTTCCTCGCGCTCGCGCAGGATGGCGACCTCGGCTATGCGCGCGCCCTCGCAGTCACCGCGCCCGAGGGTCGCGAGCGCCTCTATTCGCCCGATTTTCTGGCACTGCGCGGCGCCTATCGCGCCGAACAGCCCCTGCTCGCCCTGATGCGCGAGGCCCCGGCCCGCAGCGGCCTCGACCGCGCCCAATATGCCGACCTCACGTTCACCTTGCCCGGCGACATCCTGACCAAGGTCGACCGCACGAGCATGGCCGTCAGCCTCGAAGCGCGCGAGCCCCTGCTCGACCATCGCCTGGTCGAATTCGCCACGCGCCTGCCCGAAAACATGCGCGTCCATGGCGCCACCGGCAAGTGGCTGATGAAGCAGACCATGCGCCGCTACTTGCCTGACGACGTGCTGTTCCGCCCCAAGATGGGCTTCGTCACCCCCATCGCCGCCTGGCTGCGCGGCCCACTGGCTCAGCAGGCCCGCGCCGTGGCCAGCGGCGGCACGCTCGCCCGCACGGGCTGGTTCGAGGCAGGCCACATGGTTGCCCTGGCCGAATCCCACATCGCAGGCCGCGCCGACAACAGCCGTATCCTGTGGCAATTGCTGATGCTGGACCGCAGTTTGGCCCGTCTGGACCCATCGCTGGCGGCCTGAAATGGCGGATATCCGGGCTCCCGTTGCACCCAATGGGTAACGGTAAGGTGATCTAAACCATTTTGGACTAAGCCTATGGTGTAATCCACTGTGCGACGGTCCATGCGAACTTTCTTGCGATCCCCGATCGGAATATCGCTGCTGCTAAGCCTCGCGCTTTGGCCTGCCTGGCCATTTGGTCTCGCTGAAGGGGTTGCCCATCTTTATTGGAACACGGCGTACAAGATTGTAACACGCTCTGCGCGTTCGTCCTTTGTCGTTGTGTCGGTTGATAGTCTGGGCGACGTCGATACGGATAGTGAATCCAAGATTGTCGACGGACTACGTCGCGATATGCCCCGTCGCATTTTCCTTGATGTTCGGATGCCTTACGGGCTTGATAAAAAAGGCGATGATAATCTAAAAAAAGCTATCGACAGTTTTGGTAATGATATTTCTTTTGTTGTTCGTTCTTCAGAAGAAAATCGGCATGATGATGCTGTTTTCAATTTCCCTCCAAAGGAAATTGTTGGCAATCATTCCGTTTATGTTTCGGCGTGGAATGATAATTTCATTCATGCAGTTGTATCTGCTCCATATGTTGTTCAATTGGGCGGGCGGGATTATTCTTCGCTCTCGTCGGCTTTGGCTGGAGTTCAGCCAAAGCAAGGGCGCTTGTTTTATCCCGATTTTTCAATTGACCCCAAGACCGTTCCGCATGTTTCGGCACGAGATGTTCTCGATGGCACAGTTGACCCTGGCATCCTCTCTGGGCGGACGATTATCGTTACGTCAACAAGTGGCACGGGTGCTTTGCGGTATTGGGGGCATGGAATCGTGCCTCCGGTGTTTCATGACATAGCTGGAGCTGAGGCTCTGAAACGTCCTTTCAGTTATGACGTTGGGGCGTTGCCGATCCTTATTATTGCGGCTCTGGCGACTTGGCTTGTCAGCAATATGCGTGGGCGCAAGCTGAAGGCTTTGTGCTATATCGGCGTTGTTTTTATTGTTTTTTATTTTCCAATCTCGATCAGGGCAATTTTTGGGATTTATGCATCGCCTGAACTGGCGATCATGTATCTGTGCAGCTATGGTGCTATTGGAATTTGGCGTCGCCGGACGAACTTGATTCAGCAAACGAGTATCTCCGGTCTTCCTAACTTCGTGGCATTGTCATCATCCACAATAGAGGTTGGGCGAGATGTTGTTGTCGCGGTTGTCGGTCGATATGAAGAGATGTTGGCGACGTTGCCGCGCGAACTGCATGGAGAATGTGCCAAGCAGATTGCCAGGCGTCTTTCGGTCGGCTCCGGGGCGGCACAGATCTATCACGGAGATGGTGGCCATTTTGCCTGGTGCGAAGAGGCGCGTCCGCTTGATGTTCAGTTGAGTCACCTTGAGGGTCTGCGGGCGCTGTTTTCGGCTCCCTTGCAGGTGGGGACTCATACTTTCGACACAAACATCCATTTCGGCCTTGATCGCAATGAAGGAATTGACCCGCTTACGCGCGTCAATTCCGCATTGGCCAGCGCAAATGATGCATTGGGCAGTGGGCGCGCTGTGGAGGTTTTTGAAGCCCATCGGCTTGCGGAGGCGCCATGGGAATTATCGCTGCATGCTCGCATCGATGAAGGGCTGCGGAACGGTGATATCTGGTTGGCTTTTCAGCCTCAATGGGACTTCCATGGACAGAGGATTTCGGGCGCAGAGGCGCTGATACGCTGGAATCATCCGACGCGTGGATTTATTCCGCCAGACCAGTTCATCCTCCAGGCAGAGCGAGCGGGGCGCATCGATGCGCTCACGTATTGGGTGCTGGAGGGGGCTATTACGGCTGCCCAATCGATGAACGCATTGGGCGCGCGCTTCCAGATGAGTATCAATCTCTCAGCGCAGATGGTCGGGAAGCCTGATCTTGTCGCAAACTTCCATGAGATCGTGACGCGGCGCGGTATTGATCCGCAGTTGCTGACTATCGAGATTACGGAAACCTCAAGCCTGATCAATCGCGCTGAGGCTGTCCATAACCTGAGTTTGTTGCGCGAGTTGGGGTTCCGTCTTTCGATCGATGATTTTGGTACCGGGGAGGCTAGTCTGGCCTATCTGGCTGATCTCCCGAGCGATGAGCTCAAGATTGATCGCCGTTTTGTCTCTCGCCTTCTGACCAGTGAGCGTGATCGTGCGATTGTGAGTAGCACGATCGGCTTGGCTCATGCGCTGGGGCAGAAGGTTGTGGCCGAAGGCATTGAGGACCGGGAGACATTCCGGCTTTTGGCGGCGCTGGGGTGTGATCAAGCGCAAGGATATTATTTGAGCAAGCCTCAGCCGTTTGATGTGATGTTCCGGGACTATCAGGCTGGACTTGAAGCGCGAATCCGCGCGGTCTGAGGCGCTTGAGGTTCAATTCGAATGTGAAGCCGCTTGGCCAATTCCTGCGTGGCGATATGCCCGTTCAGAGGCTTGGAGCGTCACTGCGATAGATCAAAAAAATCATAATCTTTCATGAAGTTGACTGTCTATAATTGGGACAGGTCGGTAGGATGTGCGTGCTCGCGAGGGGTGTTTACGACTTGTTAACCATCCGTGTTAGTGATAGCCAAGAGGAACCAACCGTGGATGGAGGTTCTCATGCTTCGCTGGCTGTTCAACTAAGCTAGATAAAAGACGCCACATGCGAAATAGACTTAACAAAAGTTTACATTTGCTTGTGTAATGCGTCTATAAAGAAACGAAAGCCCGCGATGTTTATCGCGGGCTTTTTGTTTGTGTGTTCTGTTGGATGACTTTGGCTGGTGGTCAGTCTTCGCCGTGGCCTTTTGCCAGATAGTCCTGACTTTGCATTTCCATCAGGCGACTGATGGTTCTGTCGAACTCGAAACGGCCGTCGCCTGATTCGTAAAGGTTAACGGGATCGGCGTCGGCGGTGGCGATCAGCTTGACCTTGTGTTCGTAGAGGGCGTCGATCAGCGTCACGAAGCGGGCCGCTTCGTTGCGCTGGTCCGGGCCCAGGCGCGGGATGCCCACGAGGATGACCGTGTGGTAGGCGCGGGCGATGGCCAGATAGTCGGGGGCGCCACGGGCCTGTGCGCAGAGCTTCTTGAAGCTGAACACGCCCACGCCCTTGAGGCTCTTGGGAACATGGAGCATGCGCCCGCCGCCCACGTCGAGTTCGGCGCTGGGGACGTTGGCGCTGTCTTCGGGGGCGAAGTCGGTCAGGCGGAAGAAGGCCTCGCGCACCGCTTCGGTGGCCGCCGGGCCATTGGGGACATGCCAGGTGTTCACGCCCTGAAGGCGCGAGAGTCGGTAATCGACCGGCCCGTTGAGGGCCAGCACGTCGAGGCGTTCCTCGACCAGGGCGATGAACGGCAGGAAGTGCTCGCGGTTGAGGCCGTTCTTGTACAGTTCGGATGGAGCGCGGTTGCTGGTGGTGACCACGATCAACCCGTGCTCCACGATCAGCGCGGTGAACAGGCGGCTCATGATCATCGCATCGGCGCTGTTGTTGACGACCATTTCATCGAAGCACAGCACGCGGCATTCCGCCGCGATCGAGGCGGCCACGGGCAGGATGGGGTCGCCGCTCTCGCTCTTGCGCGCCTCGCGCAGGCGGGCGTGGACGTCGAGCATGAAGGCGTGGAAGTGGGCACGCCGCTTGGGCACCGAGGTCAGGTTGTCGTGGAACAGGTCCATCAGCATCGACTTGCCGCGCCCGACGCCACCCCACATGTAGAGCCCGCGCGGGGGCGGGGGGGCCTTGGCGCCGAGCAGGCGTCCAAACAGGCCGGGAGCCGGGGGCGGGCTTTCGAGTTCCTGCTGCAACCGGTCGAGCCGGGCGGCGGCGGCGGCCTGTTCGGGGTCGGGGCGCAGCTGGCCCGAGGCGACCAGTTGCGCATAGCGTTCGGTGATGCGGGTCATGATGGATAAGGGCCTGATGCAAGCAAAACGCCGGCCGGGGTGGCCCGGCCGGCGTTTGGGATGACGCAAGAAAGGCGGCGCGGGCGCGTCAGATGGCGCGTTCGGCCTGCATCTTCTTGATTTCCGCGATCGCGCGTGCGGGCGAGAGGCCCTTGGGGCACACGTTGGCGCAGTTCATGATGGTGTGGCAGCGATAGAGGCGGAAGGGATCTTCCAGCTCGTCGAGGCGCTCGCCGGTCATTTCGTCGCGGCTGTCGGCCAGCCAGCGATAGGCCTGGAGCAGGATCGCCGGACCCAGGAACTTGTCCGAATTCCACCAGTAGCTCGGGCACGAGGTCGAGCAGCAGGCGCACAGGATGCATTCGTAGAGGCCGTCGAGCTTTTCACGCTGCTCGGGGCTCTGGAGGCGTTCCTTGCCCGAGGGGGTGGGCGAAACGGTTTGCAGCCAGGGGCGGATCGACGCGTACTGCGCATAGAAGTGGGTGAAATCGGGGACGAGGTCCTTGATCACTTCCATGTGCGGGAGCGGGGTGATGCGGATGTCGCCCTTGAGATCCTCGATGGCCGTCGTGCAGGCCAGGCCGTTGCGGCCGTTGAGGTTCATCGCGCACGAACCGCAGATGCCCTCGCGGCACGAACGGCGGAAGGTGAGCGAGGGGTCCTGCTCGCCCTTCATCTTGATCAGCGCGTCGAGCACCATCGGGCCGCACTGGTCGAGGTCGATCTCGAACGTGTCGTAGCGGGGGTTTTCACCGCTGTCCGGATCATAGCGATAGACCTTGAACTTCTTGATCCGTCCCTGGGTCGCGGCCGCGTGATGACGGCCCTTGCCGGTGATCGTGGAGTTCTTCGGGAGTGAGAAAGTCGCCATAAAACCGGATCCTGTTCCACTTGGCTGCCGATGGGCAACGCCCAAGCCGGCTTCACGAGTCGTCCTTAGCGCAAACGCAGCATGGGGCAAGGGGGGAGTGGCACCGATATTCAGTGTCTTGGCATCAAAATTAAACTATTGCGTATCAATCGCAATATTGGATGTGGAAGACTTTGCCGATCCCGCCGATGTGGAAGTAACCGGCGATTTGCCCGCTGGACAGCGCTATGGGGGATAATATGTTGAAGTGAAATGATCTCGGGGGCCTTTGTGCGGGTATTTGGTGGGGTTTCGGCCCGGATTTCGATGAAGTCGGTGCTGGTGGCGGGGGTGGCCCTTCTTGGCGTCTCCGGGGTGGGGACTGTGGCCATGGCGGCCGATGGGGCCAGCGCGGCGGCCACTCCCGCTCCCACTCCCACTCCCGGTGTTGCCAATGCGGATGTGGCGCTGCCGACCGATGCCAAGGCGTTCGCGGCCCTGCCGTTCGTGGCGCAGGCGGCGATTTCGCCTGACGGGCAAAGGATCGGTGGGCTCATGGCCGTGGGCGGGCGGCAGGTGATCGGTATCCGCAACCTGTTCGATGGCAAGGAAAAGCCTTTTACGGTCGGCGTGCCCGAATCGACCCAGGCGAACTGGGTGCAGTGGGTCGGCAACGATTTCCTCCTCGTCCACCTGTCGGCGCTGTTGCCATTCGGGGAGGCTGACAAGGCCTATGTCTCGCGCCTGATCGCGGTGAACCGGAAGACCGGCAAGATCGTGCGGATCTTGTGGAACAGTGGCGGGCAGAATGCGGCGCGCGTGCTCTGGGTGGCGCCTGACGGATCGCCGCAGATCCTCGTTTCGGCGCAGAACTCGATCTACATGGGGCAGGATTTCTACCCCACGGTCTGGCGTGTCAATCTGGCCGGGGGCAACGACAAGATCGTGCAGATGCCCCGCATGGGCATGATGTACTGGCAGGCCGACAGTGCCGGAATCGTGCGCTCGGCCAACGGCTATGCGCAGGAGGGGCGCCTCCAGCGCTTCTTGTACCGTGGCCCGCAGGCGGGCGCATCCTTGCGCGAGATCGACCGCGCCAGCACCCGCGCGCACGAGAGCCTGTTCGACCCGGAAGTCTTCGTTCCGGGCACCGATCATGCCCTGGTTATCCGGGAAGGGGAGGATGGCCGCACGGGTCTTTACGAGGTCGACATGCTGACCATGAAGTCGGTGCGCACGGTCTACGAAGCCCCCGAGGGGATCGGGATCAAGCGTACGATCCAGTCCGATGATGGCAACACCGTGCTTGGTGTCGTGTTGTCGAAGGGCCCCGATGGCCAGGCCGATGCAGTCCACTGGCTCGATCCCGTCTTGGCCGAGGTTCAGGGTGATCTTGAAAAGGCGGTGGCGGGAACGGGCAAGCGGGTTCGCATTTCCAGCCTGAGCGCCGATCGCAATGCCATGCTGGTCACCATCGATCGCCCCGATTCGCCCGGTGCGATCTACTATTACAACGCCCGTGGCACATCGATGCAGCGGATTGCGGTGATGAACGATGCGCTGCGCCAGCGGCCGCAGAATCCGGTCAGTCTCGTGCACTACAAGGCGCGCGACGGGCTGGAGATCGAGGCTGTGCTGACATTGCCCAAGGCGCGGCTTGTCGATGACAAGGTGCCCGCGCCCTTGCCGGTGGTGGTCATGCCTCATGGTGGTCCCTGGGCGCATGACACGGCGGACTGGGACTATATGGCCCAATATGTCGCGGCGCGCGGCTATGTGGTGATCCAGCCCAATTTCCGCGGATCGACCGGCTATGGCGAGGCGTTCATGCGCAAGGGCGAGGGGCAGATGGGGCTGGCCATGCAGGACGACCTGACCGACGCGCTGCACTGGGCCGTGGCGCAAAAGCTGGCCGATCCGGCACGCGCCTGCATCGTGGGGGCGTCCTATGGCGGCTATGCGGCGATGTGGGGGCTGGCCAAGGACCCCGATCTCTATCGCTGCGGCATTTCCATTTCCGGCGTGGCGAGCCTGCGCCGCGAGGTCAATGATTTCGGCAACGAGTTGTTCAGAGGCAAATTCACCGATGACTGGAAGGCGATGACGCCCGATTTCGCGGCGGTGTCCCCGCTCAATGCGGTGGCGCGGATCAAGGCGCCGCTCCTGCTGATCCATGGCCGCGAAGACATCACGGTTGACGTCTCCCAATCGGATTCGATGGCCAGCCGGATGCGCGGTGCGGGCAAGACGGTGGACTATGTCAGCCTGCCCAAGGCCGACCACTATTTCACCCGTGAGGCCGACCGCGAGGCGATGCTCAATGCCATCGGCGGCTTTCTGGCGAAGTATAACCCGTAACCATCCGGCCCGCGTCTCTTGGAGCCCGACCCGCAGGACTTTTGGGTCGGGCTCTTACGGGAGGAGCGCCAGGCACACGGTGATCGTGACCAGCGAGAGCAGGGTCGTGATCAGGATCGTGCGCGCGGTAATCGTAGCCTCGCGGCCATGGTATTCGGCGACCATGAACGGGCCGGTGCCGGTGGGCAGCGTGGCCAGCAGCACGGCGGCGCGGGTGGTTTCGGGCGCGAGGTGAAAGATCCGGGTCGCCAGAACCCAGGTCAGCAGGGGCTGGGCGATCAGCTTGGCGAGGCACAGCACCGCCACGCTGGCGCCTTCGCCCCGGCCAGCCGGGCGGCGCTCGGCCAGAAACGCGCCCAGACCCACCAGCGCGCAGGGCGAGGCGGCCCCGCCCAGCAGCTTGAGGAAATGATCGGCGCTGTCGGGCAGAGGAATGCCCGTCGCCAGCCAGACCGCGCCCAGCACCGGGGCCACCAGCAGCGGGTTGCGCGCCAACGCCCGGCCCACTTTTGCCGCCATGTGAAGCGGATGGGCTTCCTGTTGCAGGCCCACTTCGATCAGGATCAGGCCCAGCGCGAAGAGCAGGCAGACCGTCAGGATGCTGGCGATCAGCGGCGCGGTGAGCCCGGCCGGGCCAAGCGCCGAAAGCGCGAGGGGGAAGCCGATATAGGCGGTGTTGGCATAGGCGGCGTTGAGCCCGTCGATCGCCGCATCGGCCAGATGGCGCGAGCGGCGCACGCGCAGCGCGACAGTGATGGCAAACACGGAAAAAGCGCCGATCCCGAAAGCGCCGATGAAGCCGGGTTGCCAGATTTCCTGCCAGCGGACTTTGGCGACGATCTGGAACAGCAGCGCGGGCAGGGCCAGATTGACGACGAAACGGTTGAGTTCGCCACTGGTGGCCGGCCCGAAAATACCTTTGCGCCGGGCCCCCCAGCCCACCAGAATCAGCGCGAAGATCGGAACGGTAATGGCAAGAATCGACAGCATGTCCCCGCATAGACAGACCTGTCGGCGCATTCCAACGCGCAATGGTGCTTTTCACGCGCTCTCATACGTATGGATGAGAACGCTGGCGGGAGAAGGGGGCGGGAGCCCCGAAAGACACGAACCCCGCCGCATCGGGTGATGCGACGGGGTCCGGGGTTGGCGATGAAGCCGGGGGTCAGGCGCCGAAAGTGCGCTGCCACCAGCCGCGACGGGGTGCGGAGCCATCGTCGGCATTGTCGTCTTCAGGGCCGTTTTCTGCGGCGCTCTCCGAAGGAGCGGCTTCGGTGGGTGCGGCTTGGGCGGGGGCCACAGGGGCCTCGCTCACCGCCGGTTCGCCAGCCGGGGCTTCCACAGCCGGTTCGGCGACCTTCTTCTTGCGCACGCGCTTGGGCTTGGCCGGAGCGGCTTCGGCCTCGGCAGCCGGAGCTTCCTCAACCGGTTCGGCGACCTTCTTCTTGCGCACGCGCTTGGGCTTGGCCGGAGCGGCTTCGGCCTCGGCAGCCGGGGCTTCGGGCGCAGCGTCGCCAGCCGGAGCTTCCGCAACCGGTTCGGCGACCTTCTTCTTGCGCACGCGCTTGGGCTTGGCCGGAGCGGCTTCGGCCTCGACAGCCGGGGCTTCGGTGGCAACCTCCGCCGGGGCCGCGCTGGCGACAGCGGCTTCCGGCTCGGGAGCCGGAGCAACCGGGGCCTGTTCGGCGACCGGCTCGGCCACGACATTGGCAGGGGCAGGGGCGGAGGCAGGAGCCTCAGCCGCCTCGTTCACGCCTGCCGGGGCCTCCTCGTCAGCCGTGTCATCGGCCTGAGCCTCGCCCGCATCGTCGCGCTGGCCGCCACGACGGCGACGGCTGCGGCGGCGGCGCTTGCGCGGACCGCGATCCGCTTCCTCGCCTTCGCCAGCCTCGCCTTCGCTGTCAGCAGCTTCGGCGCCTTCGGCATCGGTGCTTTCCGCATCATCGTGGGCAGCGTCATCGCCTGCTTCGTCGGCGAATGCTTCGGCGGTGTCCTCGCCGTCGTCTTCGCCAGCCTCACCGGCGGCAAGGCCATCTTCGCGACGGTCGCGGTTGCGGCCCCGACGGCGCTTGCGGCGCTTGCGACGGCCATTGCCTTCGCCTGCCTGTTCGCCGCCATTCTGGCCTTCGCCCGACTCGCGGCGCTCTTCGAGAGCCTCGTCCTCGTCCTCGTCGTAGGTGTCCTCGACGATGTCGTCTTCCTCGGGTTCCATGATGGGCTCGAAGCGGGGGATGAACTCGGGCTTGGGCCCGCGCGAGGCGACGCGCATCTTGGCGCCCTCGTTCTCACCCTCGGGGATGACCTCGACGCTCACGCCATAGCGCATTTCGATCTCGGCGAGATCGCTGCGCTTGGTGTTGAGCACGTAGATCGCCGCTTCCTGGCTGGCGTAGAGCGAGATGATGCAGCCCTTGCCCTTGGCCGCTTCGTCCTCGATCATGCGCAGGGCCGAGAGCCCGGCCGAGGAGGCCGTGCGCACGAGGCCCGAGCCGTCGCAGTGCGGGCAGGCGCGGGTGGTCGCTTCGAGAACGCCGGTGCGCAGGCGCTGGCGGCTCATCTCCATCAGGCCGAAGCCCGAGATGCGGCCGACCTGGATGCGCGCGCGGTCGTCCTTGAGGGCGTCCTTCATCGCCTTCTCGACCTTGCGGATGTTCGAGCCATATTCCATGTCGATGAAGTCGATCACGACGAGGCCGGCCATGTCGCGCAGGCGCAACTGGCGGGCGATTTCGCGCGCGGCTTCAAGATTGGTGGCAACGGCCGTCTGCTCGATGCCGTGCTCCTTGGTGGAGCGGCCCGAGTTGATGTCGATCGAGACGAGTGCCTCGGTCGGGTTGATCACCAGATAGCCGCCAGAACGCAGCTGGACGACCGGATCGTACATCGCCGAGAGCTGGTCTTCGGCGCCATAGCGCTGGAAGAGTGGCACCGGGTCGGCATACTGCTTCACCCGCTTGGCGTGGCTGGGCATCAGGAGCTTCATGAAGTCCTTGGCCGCGCGGTAGCCCGCTTCGCCCTCGACCACCACTTCCTCGATGTCGCGGTTGTAGATGTCGCGGATGGCGCGCTTGACCAGATCGCTGTCCGAATGGATCAGCGCCGGGGCCGAGGAGTGCATCGTCTGTTCGCGGATCTCGTCCCACAGGCGGGCGAGATAGTCGAAGTCGCGCTTGATTTCGGGCTTGGTGCGCTGGAGGCCGGCGGTGCGCACGATGCAGCTCATCGAGCGGGGCAGTTCCAGCTCGGAAATGATCTGCTTCAGGCGCTTGCGGTCCGAGGCCGAGCTGATCTTGCGGCTGATGCCGCCGCCATGGCTCGAATTGGGCATGAGCACGCAGTAGCGGCCCGCCAGGCTCAGGTACGTGGTGAGCGCCGCGCCCTTGTTGCCGCGTTCTTCCTTGACGACCTGCACCAGCAGAACCTGACGGCGCTGGATCACGTCCTGGATCTTGTAGCGACGGCGCAGGGCCATGCGCTTGGCGCGCAGTTCTTCGGCTTCCTTGCTCTGGCCACGGCCCTGACGACGCGGACGGCGGCCACGGCGGCCCCCTTCGGCGCCGGTTTCATCGGCACCGGCCCCGTCTGCACCGCCTTCGTCGGTCGTGTCTTCGGAATCGTGGTCGAAGCCGTTTTCGACGACACCGCCCTCGATCGTGGCGACCTGATCCTTCTCGGACGTGTCGACTTCGGTCAGGCCCTGCCCGTTTTCGAAGCCGTTTTCGTCTTCGTCGTAACCGCCATCGTCGTAGCCGCCTTCGAACTCGCCGTCCTCGTCCTCATCGCCGTATTCGGCGGCGCGCAGGGCGGCTTCTTCCTCGGCGTGGGCGGCGTCTTCGGCCAGCAGCGCCTCGCGGTCTTCCTTGGGGATCTGGTAGTAGTCGGGGTGGATTTCGCTGAAGGCCAGGAAGCCATGGCGATTGCCACCGAAATCGACAAAGGCCGCCTGGAGCGAAGGCTCTACGCGAGTAACCTTTGCGAGGTAGATGTTACCCTTGATCTGCTTGTGATCGGCAGATTCAAAGTCGAATTCTTCAATACGGTTGCCCTTGAGCACAGCCACCCGGGTTTCTTCCTGGTGGCGCGCATCGATCAGCATGCGCGTGGTCATTCAATTCTCTCCAGCCGCGCGGCCTCGGGGCAGAGCCCGGGTTCATGGCGCGGTTTCTTGTGGTGAAGCAACGGCCAGGCGTCCGGCTAGGGCCGGGCCAGTGGCGCGTCGCAAATGTGGGGGTGCCGGATCGGAGCGCGGGCATGCTGGCTTGCGCCATGGGCCCGATGTGCTCACCGCCCGGCGGCGGTTGGTGTGCGTCTGCGGTGGTGAAGCGGCGCGACTGGCGCTCGACAGAATGGATTGCGCCGTTCCCCATCGGGGTGACCGTCCAACGCCGAAGGGCCCCGAAAGGGCTCCCTGGCTGGAACGGTAAACGGCTCTTCATCACGGCATCAACCTCGAACGCGGGCGGGGCGGCGTATCTGCCTTGTCCCTTCCTGCCCGCCTGGATCAGGCCCGGCCTGTCTGTTCCCCAGCCAATGGCGCGTGGGCCTTGGGCGATGCTGCCAGGCGCGACTTGACATGAAATGCCAAGGCCCGATCCGCACCCCGGACTGAAGCCGGGGGCCCAGACTGTAATCCGGGAAACCCGGACTATAATCCGAGGGAATCGAGCGTGCGCGGCGGCGACGCGGCGTGGGACAGACGGCAGCCGAACTGCTCCTGTAGATGGGGTGCTAGCATCCCAATTGCAAAGCGGCAATTAAAACCGTGTCATGAAAACATCCGCACTTGCCAGGAAGGTTGAAATGGCGCCGTTTTGGACTGGACCGTGCGTGGGAGCGCGCGGCATAGGCGGCAACACGATGGTTAAGCAGCGGGTCGTCATCATTGGTCTGTTCGTGGTGCCGCTGCTGGTCGCGGCGCTCTGGGCGCGGCTGTTTCTGGGGGTGGGGGCGCCGGAAGGCTGGCGTTCGGACGGGCATGTTCTGCGCATCGTGTTGCCCGACGGAACGCGCGCGATCGACCTGCCGCGGATCGAGGGGCCGGCTGACGCGAGCCGTCCGCTGGTGGTGATCGACGCTGGGCACGGCGGCCATGATCCGGGCGCGAGCGGGGCTGGCACCTTGCGCGAGAAGCAGTTGACTCTGGCCCTTGCGCTGGCCTTGCGCGATGCGCTGCTGGCCGACGGGCGGGTGCGCGTGGCGCTCACCCGCGAGCGGGACCGCTTCCTCGCGCTCGAAGAGCGTTCGGGGATCGCGCGGCGGCTCCATGCCGACCTGTTCATCTCGATCCATGCCGATTCCGCTTCGGCGGCGGACGCGGGCGGGGCGACCGTCTATACCCTGTCGGATCGCGGATCGGACGCGCTCAGCGATGCGCTGGCCCGGCGTGAAAACCGCGCCGACAGCGTCAACGGGGTGGCGCTGGCCGGGCGTTCGGATGCGGTGTCCTCGATTCTGGTCGACCTGTCGCGGCGGGAAATGCGCAGCCGGTCGATCCGTCTGGCCGAGCTGATCCTGCGTGAGGGCGGGGCCGGGGGTGAGGGAGGTGGGGCCTTGCATTTTCACCGAGATCCCCGGCGCGAGGCGGCTTTTGTCGTGCTCAAGTCGCTCGACCTGCCTTCGGTGCTGGTCGAGGCGGGCTATGTCTCCAACGCCGACGATGTCCGGTCGATGACCGACAAGGCCTGGCGCGCGCGTTTTGCCACGACGCTGGCCCATGCCATCGAGATCTTTCTGGCCGAGCCGGACACCGGATTGCCGGCGGGGTGATTGCCGGCGGAGTGCGTGTGTGCGGGCCGACCTCTCCGGGAAGGGGCATGTAGGCACTGGTGCGGCGCCAAGCCGCCGTGCTAGAGCGCGCGACGATGGCCGAAGACTTGCCCCCGATCGATGTCCGCCGCGATGCGCCCAACCGTGATGATCCTAACCGCGATGATCCCGGCCGCGATGACCCGGGTGGTGTTGGTGAACACTTGCGGTTCCGCCGTGGCGGGCTGTGGAGCCGCTTGCGCGGCCGCGTGACCGGCTCGCGCTGGTTGCGCCGTCTGCTCTGGCTGGTTCTGATACTGGTGGTGGCGCGCGGGTTGCTGTGGGTGACGGTCGAGCGGACGCTGCCTTCGGCGGACACGTTGCTGACGTACCAGCCGCCGCTGCCCACGATGGTGCGCGGGGCTGATGGACAGATCGTGTCGAGCTATGCGCGCGAACGCCGCGTGCAACTGCGCTTCGTCGATTTCCCGCCCCAGTTGATCAACGCGTTCCTTTCGGCTGAAGACAAGACCTTCTGGACCCATGGCGGGGTGGACCTGACCGGGCTTGCCGGGGCGGTGGTCGATTATGTGACCAAGTATGGCTCGGGCGAACGCGCGCGCGGGGGCTCGACCATTACCCAGCAGGTGGCCAAGAACATCCTGATCGGCAACGAATATTCGGTCACGCGCAAGCTCAAGGAAATGTTGCTCGCGCGGCGTATCGAATCCGTGCTGACCAAGCAGCAGATCCTCGAACTCTATCTCAACGAAATTCCGCTCGGGCGGCAGAGCTTCGGCGTCCAGGCTGCCGCGCGCGCCTATTTCGACAAGGACGTTGGCGATCTTGCGCTCCACGAGGCCGCTTTCCTCGCGATCCTGCCCAAGGCGCCTGAAAATTACAGCCGCGCCCGCTATGCCGACAAGGCGCTGGCCCGTCGCAACTGGGTGCTCGACCAGATGCAGAAGAATGGCTGGGCCAGCGCGGGCGATGTCGCCCAGGCCAAGGCCCAGCCGCTCGGCCTCGTCGCGCGGCGCTCGGAAAACTACACGGCGGATGCGGGCTATTTCCTTGAGGAAGTGCGCCGCCAGTTGATCGACCGTTTTGGCGAGCAGGCCAAGGATGGCCCCAACAGCGTCTATGCCGGGGGGCTGTGGGTGCGTACCTCGCTCGACCAG
Organism: Novosphingobium capsulatum; assembly: GCA_015661825.1. Classification (GTDB taxonomy): domain Bacteria; phylum Pseudomonadota; class Alphaproteobacteria; order Sphingomonadales; family Sphingomonadaceae; genus Novosphingobium; species Novosphingobium pituita. The sequence continues at coordinate 50,031 of DQVI01000138.1, read as the reverse complement.
CAGTTGCAGACCGCCGCGCAGGATGCCCTGCGCGCCGGGCTCCTGCGCTATGGCGCGGGGCGGCCCTGGCACGGGCCGATCGCTCATATCGACATGAGCAGCCAGGACGATGACGGGCAGGTGAACTGGCAGTCGCAACTGATCGGCAGCAACCTGTCGATCCGCTATCTCGACTGGCGCGTGGCCGTGCTCGTCTCGCGGCGCGGGACGACCGGGCAGATCGGTTTTGCCGATGGCAAGACCGGCACCCTCTATGGCCTGCCCGCCGCGATGAAGACCGGCGACGTGATCACCGTGGCCCCTGCGGGCGGCGATACCTATGCCTTGCGCGTGGTGCCCGAGGTTTCGGGCGGGATGGTCGTCGAAGATCCGCAGAGCAGCCGCGTGCTGGCCATGCAGGGCGGGTTCGACGCCCGTCTCGGCTCGTTCAACCGCGCCACCCAGGCCGAGCGCCAGCCCGGCTCGACGATCAAGCCGTTCGTCTATGCCACCGCCCTCGACAACGGGATGACCCCGGCCTCGATGATCGTCGATGGCACGTTCTGCGTCTATCAGGGCGCCGCGCTGGGCCAGAAGTGCTTCCGCAACTTCGGCAACGAGGGCGCTTCGGGCAATCACACGATGCGCTGGGGCCTCGAACAGTCGCGCAACCTGATGACCGTGCGCGTGGCCAACGACACCGGCATGGACAAAGTCGTGCGCACGATCAAGTCGGTCGGGATCGGCGACTATCAGCCCTATCTTTCGATGGCGCTGGGCGCGGGCGACACGACGGTGATCCGCATGGTCAATGCCTATGCGGCGCTTGCCAACCATGGCCGCCAGCGCGAGCCGAGCCTGATCGACTATGTCCAGGACCGCAACGGCAAGGTGATCTGGCGTGCCGACAACCGCGCCTGCACCGGGTGTTCGATGCCGCAGTGGGATGGCCAGCCGATGCCGCGCCTGCGCCCTGCCGGACGTCAGGCGCTCGATGCGCGCACGGCCTATCAGGTCGTCCACATGCTCGAAGGGGTGGTCGTGCGCGGCACGGCCGAAACGCTCCACGATCTGGGGCTGCCGCTGTTCGGCAAGACCGGCACGACCTCGGGCCCGACGAACGTGTGGTTCGTGGGCGGCTCGCCCGACATCATTGCCGGGGTCTACATGGGCTACGACCAGCCGCGCAGCCTGGGCGGCTATGCGCAGGGCGGGCGGCTTGCCGCACCCGTGTTCAAGCAGTTCGTGCTGTCCACCCGCGCGCGCTGGGCCGACGTTCCGTTCACCGCGCCGCCGGGCGTCAGCATGGTCAAGATCGACCGTGTCTCGGGCAAGCGCGTGTTCGGGGGCACGCCGCAGGACGATGAAAAGAAGGCCGCGATCATCTGGGAGGCCTTCAAGCCCGATACCGAACCCCGGCGCACCGTGCAGCCCACCGAGATCACCGCGCGCGCCGCCGTGCTTGACGCCTTGCGCAAGGCGCGTGCCGGGCGGGGCCCCGTGGCGCCGCCACAGGGCGGGGGCGAGGAGAACTTCGTCGAGGATCAGGGCGGCATCTACTGATCCGTTGCGGGCGGGGCCACTTTACAAACCGCTGCGCTTCGCTAAGCGACCCGTTTGATTGTGTGGACCCGCCTCTGTGCGTGGCCGCTGTTTTATATGGAGAGTGACCGTCATGCGTGCCGAAGGGCAGGCCCATATCGACCGCATCGAGGCCGCGCTGGCGCTGGTGCGCAAGTTCCTCGACTGGGACCGCGCGGTGCGCCGTCTTCACGAACTGGACGCGCGCGTCGAAGATCCCAAGCTGTGGGACGATCCCAGGAACGCCGAGGCCGTGATGCGCGAGCGTCGCCGTCTTGAGGCCTCGATCGGCACCGTCCGGCAGATCGGCCAGGAAATGGCTGACGCCATCGAATTCGTCGAACTGGGCGAGATGGAAGACGACGAGGCGACCATCGCCGAAGGTCTGGCAACGCTTTCCGCGCTGGCCGACCGCGCCGATGCCGACAAGGTTCAGGCCCTGCTCGCCGGCGAGGCCGACGCCAACAACGCCTATCTCGAAGTTCACGCGGGCGCGGGCGGCACGGAAAGCCAGGACTGGGCCGAAATGCTCCAGCGCATGTACACGCGCTGGGCCGAACGCCACGGCTACAAGGTCGATCTGGTCGACTATCACGCGGGCGAAGCGGCGGGCATCAAGAGCTGTACGCTGTTGATCAAGGGCGAGAACGCCTATGGCTATGCCAAGACCGAGAGCGGCGTCCACCGCCTGGTCCGCATCAGCCCCTATGACAGTTCGGCGCGCCGCCACACCTCGTTCTCGTCGGTCTGGGTCTATCCCGAAATCGACGACAACATCGAGGTCGAGATCAACCCGGCCGACCTCAAGATCGACACCTATCGCGCCTCGGGCGCGGGCGGGCAGCACGTCAACACGACGGACTCGGCCGTTCGCATCACCCACGTGCCGACCGGGATCATCGTGGCCAGCCAGAACGACCGCAGCCAGCACAAGAACCGTGCCACCGCGATGAACATGCTCAAAGCGCGGATCTACGAGGCCGAACTCGCCAAGCGCGAAGCGGCGGCCTCGGGCGAATATGCCGCCAAGACCGAAATCGGCTGGGGCCACCAGATCCGCTCCTACGTTCTTCAGCCTTACCAGCAGGTCAAGGACTTGCGGACCGGGGTGGTCAGCACCAACCCGACCGACGTGCTGGACGGGGCGCTCGACGCGTTCATGGCCGCGGCGCTCTCGCAGCGGGTGACCGGCGAGAAGGTGGCCGTGGAAGACGACGATTGATGGCCATGCCGGAGGCGGGGTTCACGGGTGTCGGATTGGGGAACGTTTTTCCCGATTCGGGAAACAGGACCCCTCTCGGGCGTTTTGAGACAGGGATCGGGCAAAAGCACGAGACCGGTCTTTCGCTTGCGACCGTTTGGCCGTAAGTCCATGCATTCGGGTTATCACGTCCGGCCGGAAGGCCAGGTCGCGGCGATCGCGGAGGGAACGATCCGCTCGCGGCCAGGTCCGGTCGGCAAAGGTCACGCGCTCATGCGCGTCGAAGGATTGTTATGTCTGCGTTCAAGGGGTTGAAGCCGATCCTCTATGGTGGCCGGGAAGTCTGGCCACTGGTGGAAGGTGGCAAGGGGGTATCTGCCACCAATCACATGAGTTCGGGCGCCTGGGCAGCGGCCGGAGGCATCGGGACAGTCAGTGCGGTCAATGCCGACAGCTACGACGCCGAAGGCAAGATCGTGCCGCAGGTCTACAATGCGCTCACCCGCCAGCAGCGCCACGATGAACTGATCCGCTATGCCATCGACGGCGCCGTCGAGCAGGTGCGCCGCGCCTATGACATGGCCAGCGGCAAGGGCGCGATCAACATCAACGTGCTGTGGGAAATGGGCGGCGCGCAGGCGGTGCTCGAAGGCGTGCTGGAAAAGACCCGTGGCCTCGTCAGCGGGGTCACCTGCGGGGCGGGCATGCCCTACAAGCTCTCGGAAATCGCCGCGCGCTTCAACGTCAGCTACCTGCCGATTGTCTCTTCGGGCCGTGCGTTCCGCGCGCTGTGGAAGCGTGCCTATCACAAGGTCGCGCACCTGATGGCCGCCGTGGTCTACGAAGATCCGTGGCTGGCCGGTGGGCACAACGGCCTGTCGAATGCGGAAAATCCGCGCCAGCCCGAAGATCCCTATCCCCGCGTCAAGGCCCTGCGCGACACGATGCGCGCCGAAGGGGTCAGCGATGACGTGCCGATCGTGATGGCGGGCGGGGTGTGGTTCCTGCGCGAATGGAACGACTGGATCGACAATCCCGAACTGGGCGCGATCGCCTTCCAGTTCGGCACGCGTCCGCTGCTCACCGCCGAAAGCCCCATTCCGCAGGCGTGGAAAGACCATCTGCGCACGCTCGAACCGGGCGACGTGCTGCTCCACCGCTTCTCGCCGACGGGCTTCTATTCCTCGGCGGTGCGCAATCCGTTCCTGCGCGCGCTCGAAGCGCGTTCCGAGCGCCAGATTCCCTATTCGCGGGTCGAGGCGGGCGAACATACCGTCCAACTCGATGTCGGGGTCAAGGGCAAGAACTTCTGGGTCACGCCGACCGATCTGGCCCATGCGCGCGAATGGTTCGGCGCGGGCTTTACCCAGGCGCTGCGCACGCCCGACGACACCGTCGTCTTCGTGACGCCTGCCGAGCGCGAGGAAATCCGCAAGGATCAGGCCGACTGCATGGGCTGCCTGTCGCACTGCGGGTTCTCGTCGTGGAAGGACCACGACGACTACACCACCGGGCGTCTGGCCGATCCGCGCAGCTTCTGCATCCAGAAGACCTTGCAGGACATCGCCCATGGTGGCGACATCAACCAGAACCTGATGTTTGCGGGCCACGCGGCCTATCGCTTCAAGCAGGATCCGTTCTATTCCAACAACTTCACGCCCACTGTGAAGCAATTGGTCGATCGTATCCTGACCGGCGACTGAGCGCCCGCTGCATCGACCTCAATGATACGAAAAACCCGAGGGAAGCCTCGGGTTTTTTGTTTTTCAGCAATGAGTTCGGCGGGTTTTCTCAATCCGCTTTGAAGACGGTTTCGCCATGGCTGCCTTCGTCCAGCCCGGCCATCTCGGCCTCGCGCGTGACGCGCATGGGCAGGGCCATCGAAACCATCAGCGCGGCAATCGCGGTGGCAATCGCACTCCACGCGGCCACGGCCCCCAGGGCGACGACCTGCCCGACCACCTGATGGGCCAGATCCATGCCCTGGGCATAGCCGGTGCCGCCCAGCCGGGGCGAGAGCGCCAGCGCGGCCAGAACGGTGCCCGCAGCCCCGGCGAGGCCGTGACGGGCAAAGACATCGAGGCTGTCGTCGATATGCAGGCTCTGGCGCACCACGGCAGCCCCGCCGCGCACCAGCGGCGCGGCGATCAGGCCCAGCAGGATTGCGCTGCCCACGCCGACATAGCCCGCGACCGGCGCGATCATGGCCAGCCCTGCCACGGCGCCCTGGGCAAAGCCCGTGGCGCTGGGCCGATGATGCCCGTTCAGCCGCTCCAGCAGCAGCCAGACGAGCGCCGCAGCAGCGGCGCAGACATGGGTGTTGATCAGCGCCATGGCCGCATCGTCGCTCGCCGAGAGGGCCGATCCGCCCGCAAGCGCCAGACTCCCCGCCCAGGCCAGCCCCGCGCCCGCAACGGTCAGCACGGGGCTGCCGGGGGCAGGTGAGGGCAGGGGGGCGGCCCCCGTGGCGGCAAACCGCTCGCGCCGCCCCATCAGCAGCGCCACGACCAGCGCCGAGACCCCGGAGGTCACATGGACGACAAGGCCACCGGCATAGTCGACCGTGCCCAGCCGCGTGGCCAGCCAGCCGCCGCCCCAGACCCAGTGGGCCACCGGGGCATAGACGATCAGGCTCCACAGCCCGCAAAAGCCCACGACCCAGCCAAACCGCGCGCGCTCGACCCAGGCGCCGACCATCAGCGCGGGTGGAAGCAGCGCAAAGACCATCTCGAACAGGGCATAGGCGCTCTCGGGAACGAGCGTGCCGTCGCGTACATTGCCCAGATCGATCAGCATCCAGGCATTGCCGCTGCCCAGCCAGCCCGAGGTGACCGAGCCAAAGGCCAGCGTATAGCCGACCACGACCCACAGCAGCGAGACGAGCGCCACCGCGGCCCCGGTCTGGGCCAAGACCGAAACCATGCTGGCCGCGCGCACGCGCCCGGCATGGAACAGCGCCAGCCCAGGCAGGACCAGCAGCAGGGCCAGCAGCGAGGCGGCCAGCATCCATGCGGTATCGCCACTGTCGGCTGCATCGGCGAGCGCATCTTGCGCGCTCTGGGCCTGGGCGAGCGTGGGTATCAGCGCGGGAATGGCCAGCGCGCCAAGCGTCAGCAGGCGGCGCAAACGGGCCAATGAAGGGGGCATCGGGCTGGAATCGATCATCATGGCACCCCTAGCGCCCAGACTTTGACAAATTCGAAATGCCCGAACGAATTGGGGAGGATCCGTCCGGCGCTGCCCGGCGTGGACTGGTTTTCCGTATCGGGCAGCGATCAGGCCCAGCCTTCGATCACCTGATCGGGCGGGCGGTGGCCGTCGGCCCAGAAGCGGATATTGGCGATCACCTTGTCGCCCGAGGCCAGCCGTCCCTCGAATGTGGCGCTGCCCATGTGGGGCAGCAGGACGACATTGGGCAGGCGCTTGAGGCGCGGATCGGCTTCGGGCTCATGGGCGAAAACATCGAGCCCTGCCCCGCCGATGGCGCCGGCCTCCAGCGCGGCGATCAGTGCCGATTCCTCGATCAGTTCGCCGCGCGAGGTGTTCACGACATAGGCTTCGCGCTTCATCATCGCGATGCGTCGCGCGTCGATCAGGTGGTGCGTCCCGGCATTGAGCGGACAGTGCAGCGAGAGAATGTCGGCCTCTTGCACGAGGCGGTCGAGGTCGGGCTCGTAGCGCACGCCCAGATGGTCTTCGAGCGCCTGGGGCAGGCGATGGCGGTTGTGATAGACGACCGCGAGGCCGAACGCGCGCGCGCGCAGCGCCACGGCCTGGCCGATTCGGCCCATGCCCACGATGCCCAGAACCTTGCCCGCGATGCGGTGGCCGAGCAGCGTGGACGGCGACCATCCATCCCACGTTCCCTCGCGGATCTCGCGCTCGCCATCGGTCAACCGGCGCGGGACCGAGATGATCAGGGCCATCGTCATGTCGGCGGTGTCTTCGGTGAAGACGCCCGGCGTGTTGGTGACGATGATCTTGCGCGCGCGCGCGGCGGCCAGGTCGATATGCTCGATCCCCGCGCCGAAATTGGCGATCAGGCCCAGATTGGGGCCAGCCTTGGCGATCACGTCGGCGTCGATCCGGTCGGTGACCGTGGGGACGAGGACATGGGCTTCGCGCACGGCCTCGATCAGGGCGTCGTGCGACATCGGGCGATCCTCGGCATTGAGGGTCACCTCGAACAACTCGGCCATCCGGCGCTGTGTTTCGGGCAAAAGGCGACGCGTGACGACCACGCGCGGTTTGCCGTCTACGCGGCGGGCGAGGCGCAAGTCTTGCGGGCGAGCGTGCTGTGGCATCCTTGCACCAGCTATGCCGATGGCCATGGGGGCGGTCAAGCCGGACAAAGGGCCATCATAGCTGTTGATCGCGCCTCGCAGCGGGGCACAGGCGGTTGCCCTCGTCCCGCAATGCTGTATCGCAAGTTGGCTCGCGCCTCATCGCGGCGCGGTGGAGACAGTGACCCGTGCCGAATTTGCGTTCCTCGTTCCGCCTTGCCCCGTTCCGCCTTGCGCTTGCCCTGGTCGTCTGCGCCGGGATTTCGGGCCTCGCCATCCAGCCTGCCCGGCTGCATGCCGCAGAGGATGGCGCCGCGCCCTACTGGGCCTCGCTGGCCAAGGACCAGACCAACATGCGCGTGGGGCCGGGCCGCGAATACCGGATCAACTGGACTTATGTGCGCAAGGGGCTCCCGGTGAAGGTTTTGCGCGTGATGGGGGGCTGGCGCCTTGTCGAAGACCCGGCCGGGGCTCGCGGATGGATGCTGGCCCAGTTCCTCAGCCGCGCGCGCAGCGGGCTGGTCAAGGGCGAGGTGGCCCCGATGCGGGCGAACCGCGACGGCAGTGGCCCGGTGCTCTGGCGGGTGGCGCCCGGCGTGCAGGGGGTTCTGGGCGATTGCCGCGATGGCTGGTGCGCGTTCGATGTGACCGGGCGCAAGGGCTTCGTCGCGCAGGACGCGATCTGGGGCGCGGGAACGCCCTGAGCGCGGCGCATTGAGGGACAAGAAAAAGGGCGCCATCCCATGAGGATGGCGCCCTTTTCTGTCAGGTGTTGCGAGAAACCGATCAGGCCAGTTCGATCGCCAGCGCGGTGGCTTCGCCGCCGCCGATGCACAGGCTGGCCACGCCCTTGGTCTTGCCATGGCGCTTGAGCGCGCCGATCAGCGTGGTGATGATGCGCGCGCCCGAAGCGCCGATCGGGTGGCCGAGCGCGGTGGCGCCGCCATGGACGTTCACCTTGTCATGCGGGATGCCCAGATCGTGCATTGCGAACATGGCGACACAGGCAAAGGCCTCGTTCACCTCGAACAGGTCGACGTCCTCGACGGTCCAGCCAGCCTTGTTCAGCACCTTCTGGATCGCGCCGACCGGAGCGGTGGTGAAATCCTTGGGCTCGTGGGCATGGGCGGCCAGCGCGACGACCTTGGCCACGGGGGTCAGGCCCTTGGCATCGGCCACGCTCTGGCGGGTGAGCACGAGGGCGGCCGCGCCGTCCGAGATCGACGAGGACGTTGCCGCCGTGATCGTGCCATCCTTGGCGAAGGCGGGCTTGAGCGCGGGGATCTTGTCGGGGCGGCCCTTGCCGGGGGCTTCGTCGGTGTCGACGGTCACTTCGCCGGCGCGCGTCTTGATCGTGACGGGCGCGATTTCAGCGACAAAGGCGCCTTCGGTGATGGCAGCCTTGGCACGGCGCAGCGACTCGATGGCGTAGTCGTCCTGGCCTTCGCGGGTCAGTTGATAGGCATCGGCGGTTTCCTGGGCGAACGTGCCCATCGCGCGGCCAGCCTCGTAGGCGTCTTCGAGGCCGTCGAGGAACATGTGGTCATAAGCCGTGTCGTGGCCGATGCGCGCGCCCGAACGATGCTTCTTGAGAAGGTAGGGCGCGTTGGTCATCGATTCCATGCCACCGGCGATGGCAAGGTCGATGCTGCCGGCGGCCAGCGCCTCGGAAGCCATGATCACCGTCTGCATGCCCGAGCCGCAGACCTTGTTGACGGTCGTCGCCTCGACCGACTTGGGCAGGCCGGCCTTGATCGCGGCCTGGCGTGCGGGCGCCTGGCCGAGCCCGGCGGGCAGCACGCAGCCCATGTAGATGCGCTCGACTTGCGCGCCATCGACGCCCGCGCGCTCCACGGCGGCCTTGACCGCAGTGGCGCCCAGTTCGGTGGCGGTCACGTCGGCCAGAGCGCCCTGCATGCTGCCCATGGGGGTACGGGCATAGCTCAGGATCACGATGGGGTCTGCGATGGAAAACTGCGCCATATGTATCAGGTCCTTCCAGTGCCGGAGTTTCGCCGCGGGGGGCGGACGAAATGGTAGCTTGTGTTTGTTGCGCCCGATGTAAGCTCAGAGCGGGACGAATGCAATTCGGCATCAGGTCGTAGGGTGCACCGGATGCGACCGGACCGCGAGAAAATTTTTGAACGAAATCATCGTTCCGAAACATCGGGCATCGTTTTGTAATGTCGTTTCGGGCGCGCTTCGGGGGGAAGGCCGGGGCGAAAGGGGGGCGGTTTGGGAGAGGAATGGGGCTGGCTTTCCGTGACAATCTGCTCCGTTCTGGGGGCAATTGTCGGCTCGTTCATCGGCACGCTCGTCCAGCGCCTGCCACAGGGGCGTGACATCGTGCGGGCGCCTTCGGCCTGCGACCATTGCGGGCGTCGTCTCCATGGGCTGGAACTGGTCCCGGTTCTGGCCTGGCTCGCCTTGCGAGGGCGTTGCCGGACATGCAGGGGGGCTCTCGACCGCTGGCAGCTTGTGTCGGAAATCCTTGGGGCAGGGGTCGGGGCGGGAGCGGCCCTGATGCCATTGCCGGCGCGGCTTCCGGCAATGGCGCTGGGGTGGCAGTTGCTCGCGCTCGGGCTGCTCGATGCGCGCTGTTTCTGGTTGCCGCGCGGGCTCACGCTGGCTTTGGGGGCGAGCGGGCTGGCCTTGTCGGCGTGGTTCGAATTCGGGCCAAAATCCGGTCTGGCATCCGGTTTTGCATCGGGCTTCGCATCAGGTCCCGCATTCGGTTCGCGCGGCGAGTCTCTTTTGACCGGATCGGTTTTTGCCGGATCGGCCCTTGGATGCGTTGCGGGCTATGCCTTGCTGGCCGTTCCGGCGTGGGCCTATCAAAAATGCCGCGGACGCGAAGGGTTGGGGGGCGGTGATCCGTTTCTGCTCGGGGCGATCGGGGCCTGGGCGGGAGTCGTCGGCGTGGTCGTGATCATGCTCGCCGCGAGCCTTCTGGGGCTGCTTCTTGCTATCATTTGGGTCCTTTCGGGGCGCCGGGTCGAGGCATCAACAATTTTACCGCTAGGGTCTTTGATGGCCGTGGCGGCCTGGCCGACCTGCCTTGGCTTGGCCATGCTGCAACTGCGAGCATGGTGAATCGGTTAAATCCAGACAAATCAATGCGACGCATGGTGGAGTCGTTGTTTGCCATCGTGGGACCGGTCGTTGTGCAGTGCAAAATAAACCGATTGTAATCGGCTCTGCAAACCGGGCTGCACGATTTTGCCAGCGTCGGTATTGTCACGGTCTGGCTGAAAAATGGAGCGGTCAAGCCCTTTTATTGCACCGCATCCCACTTGCGCATGGGGCATGGGGGGACTAGTGCCCCGTCCCAAGTGCAAAAAAAAGCGAGTCAGCCCCTTGGTCGAACTCATCCAATATCTGCCGATCCTGATCTTCCTCGGGATTGCCCTCGCACTTTCGACGGCCTTCGTCTTCCTGCCCATCGGTGCTGCCCGCCTGACGGGCACTTACAAGCCCTATGCTGACAAACTGGCCGAGTATGAGTGCGGTTTCCCCGCGTTTGAAGATCCGCGCAGTCAGTTCGACGTGCGGTTCTATCTCGTCGCGATCCTGTTCATCATCTTCGACCTGGAAGCAGCGTTCCTGTTTCCCTGGGCGGTGAGCCTCAAGCAGACCGGTTGGGCCGGCTGGACGACCATGATGGTCTTCCTGGCTGAACTGGTTCTTGGCTTCATCTATGCCTGGAAGAAGGGCGCTCTGGATTGGGAATGAGCACCATGGCTACCTCACCTGTTCTTCCGCCCGCAGCCAGCTCGCCCCTCGTGGCGCCTGACCAGGGCTTTTTCGACAGCCTCAACGCCGAAGTCTCGGACAAGGGCTTTCTCGTCACTTCCACCGAGGAACTGTTCCAGTGGGCCCGTACCGGCTCGCTGTGGTGGATGACCTTCGGTCTGGCGTGCTGCGCGGTGGAGATGATCCACGTGAACATGCCGCGCTACGACATGGAGCGCTTCGGTGTCGCCCCGCGCGCCTCGCCGCGCCAGTCGGACGTGATGATCGTGGCCGGCACGCTGTGCAACAAGATGGCCCCGGCGCTGCGCAAGGTCTACGACCAGATGTCGGACCCCAAGTACGTCATCTCGATGGGCTCGTGCGCCAATGGCGGCGGGTACTATCACTACAGCTATTCGGTGGTGCGCGGTTGCGACCGTATCGTGCCGGTGGACATCTACGTTCCCGGCTGCCCGCCGACCGCCGAGGCACTGCTCTATGGCGTGATGCAGTTGCAGCGGAAGATCCGCCGCGTCGGCACGCTCGAGCGTTAAGGGGGTAGGGCACATGGCAGTTCTGCATTCCGCACCGCGCTATGCCCCCTTCGACGGGGTCAAGGATGCGCTGGTCGCCGCTCTGGGCGATCTGGTCATCGAGGCGGCCGAGCAGCACGGCGAGATCGTCCTGCTGGTCGTGCGTGACCGGGTCGAGGACGCGCTGCGCAAGCTGCGCGACGAGCATGAATACCAGCAGTTGATGGAAATCGCCGGGGCCGACTATCCCCAGCGCCTCGACCGCTTCGAGGTGGTCTATTGCCTCCTCTCGCTCACGAAGAACCATCGCCTGATCGTCAAGGTCCGCACCGACGAGACAACCCCGGTTCCCACCGCCACGACGCTGTGGCCGGTTGCCGGGTGGCTCGAACGTGAAGTCTACGACATGTACGGCGTCCTCTTCGAAGGCAACACCGACCTGCGTCGCATCCTGACCGACTATGGTTTCCAGGGCCATCCTTTCCGCAAGGATTTCCCGCTGACCGGCTATGTCGAGCTGCGCTACTCGCAGGAAGACCAGCGCGTGGTCTACGAACCCGTGCGTCTGCCCCAGGATTTGCGCCAGTTCGATTTCATGAGCCCGTGGGAAGGCGCCGATTACGTGCTCCCCGGCGATGAAAAGGCCGCAGAAGGAGGCGCGAAGTGAGCCTGTCGCTCGAACAGTCGCCCACCACCGGCGATGAAGTCATCACCAACTACACGATCAACTTCGGTCCGCAGCACCCGGCAGCGCACGGCGTGCTGCGCATGGTCATGGAGCTCGACGGGGAAATCATCGAGCGTATCGATCCCCATGTCGGCCTGCTCCACCGCGGCACCGAAAAGCTGATCGAGCACAAGACCTACCTCCAGGCGCTCCCCTATTTCGACCGTCTGGACTATTGCTCGCCGCTGGGCATGGAGCACTCCTACGTGCTCGCGGTCGAAAAGCTGCTCAATGTCGAGGTGCCGCTGCGCGCGCAGTACTTGCGCGTGCTGTTCGCCGAGCTGACCCGCATCTGCAACCACATGCTCAACATCGGTTCTCACGTCATGGACGTGGGCGCGATGACCCCGAACCTGTGGCTGTTCGAAATCCGCGAGGACTGCCTCACCTTCTTCGAGCGCGCTTCGGGCGCCCGCATGCACTCGGCCTGGTTCCGCCCCGGCGGCGTGCATCAGGACGTGCCGCTCAAGCTTCTGACCGACATCGGCGACTGGCTCGACACGCGCCTGCCGCAGCTGTTCGAGGACGCGATGAGCCTCGTCGTCGACAACCGCATCTTCAAGCAGCGCAATGTCGACATCGCGCTGGTCAGCAAGGAAGACGCGGTGGCCTGGGGCTTCTCGGGTCCGATGATCCGCGGCTCGGGCATCCCGTGGGATCTGCGCAAGGCGCAGCCCTACGATGTCTATGACCGCATGGAATTCGACATTCCGGTGGGCACGCGCGGCGACTGCTACGACCGCATGATGGTCCGCGTCGAGGAAGTGCGCCAGTCGGCCCGGATCATGAAGCAGTGCCTCGCGCAGATGCCCGAAGGCCCGATCATGACCGCCGATCGCAAGGTCGGCCCGCCCAAGCGCGGCGAGATGAAGAGCTCGATGGAAAGCCTGATCCATCACTTCAAGCTCTACACCGAAGGGTTCCACGTTCCCGCCGGCGAAGTCTATGTCGCCACCGAGAGCCCGAAGGGCGAATTCGGCGTCTATCTGGTCTCGGACGGCTCCAACAAGCCTTACCGCTGCAAGATCCGCCCGACCGCCTTCTCGCACCTCCAGGCCATGGACTTCATGTCCCGCGGCCACATGCTGCCCGACGCGACCGCCATTCTGGGCGCGATCGACGTGGTGTTCGGGGAGTGCGACCGGTGAAGGGGGCCCAGATCGAACAGGTTTCGATCCTCGCCTGCGTCACCGGCCTCGCGCTCTGCGCAGCCTGGTTCGCGTGCCTGGCGTTTACCGGCCATGCGCCGGAAAGCCTGGCCATGCTGATCAGCGCGGTCGGCGGCTTCGAACTCTATCATTTCGGTCAGGGCCTGTGGACGGCTCTGGCCCGCCGTCGTGCAGGAGGGCGCTGAGATGGCCGCTCTGACCCAAATCGCCCTAACCCCAATCGCTCAGGCCATGATCGCGGCCTACAATGCCCAGGATGCCGACACTTACGTCAGCCACATGACCGACGATGCCTGTGAAGCGGGCTATCGCGGCGCGGTTGTGCGCGAAGGCAAGGAAGGCACCCGCGAGGGCCTCAAGAAGATGTTTGCCGAGTTTCCCGAGAACCGCGCGGAAGTGATCGGTTCCAACGAACTTGGCAACTATGTCGTGTTTCACGAGCGCGTCTGGCGCTCTGCCGCTGCCGAGCCGTTCGACGTCATTGCCGTCTACAGCTTCGAAGGCGACAAGTGCGCGCGCGTGGAGTTCATTCGCTAATGGCCGACCGTCACCCCGAACCCGATAGCCCCGAACTGCGTGCGCGCTGGGGCGCTTTCGCCTGGACCGAGGCCAATGCGGCCAAGGCCCGCGAGATCATCGCGCGCTACCCCGCCGGACGCCAGCGTTCGGCGGTCATGCCGCTGCTCGATCTGGCCCAGCGCCAGGTTGGCGCTGAAGAGAACACGCAAGGCTGGCTGCCGCTGCCGGTGATGGAATACGTCGCCGCCCAGCTCGACATGCCGATCATCCGCGTGCTCGAAGTGGCCACCTTCTACACGATGTATAACATCGCGCCGGTCGGTCGTTTCCACGTACAGGTCTGCGGCACCACGCCGTGCATGCTGCGCGGCTCCGACGACATTCTTGCTGCCTGCAAGAAGAAGGGCATGAAGAAGGGCCACACCACTGCGGACGGCCTCTTCACGCTGACCGAAGTGGAATGCATGGGCAATTGCTCGTCGGCGCCGATGGTGCAGATCAACGACGACAACTACGAAGACCTCACCGCCGAGCGCGTCGAATTCATCCTCGACGAACTCGCCGCCGGTCGCCAGCCCAAGGCTGGCACCCAGGAACCGGGCCGCCACACGGTCGAGCCGGTCGGTGGTGCCACCTCGCTCACCGCGATGGTTACCGAAAACCACGATTACCGAGGGGAGTGGTAAGCCATGGCCCTGGCCGACAAGGATCGCATCTTTACCAACCTCTACGGCTTCCAGCCGTGGAACCTGTCCGCCGCGCGCATGCGGGGCGACTGGGACAACACCAAGGATCTGATCGCCCGCGGACGCGACGCGATCATCCAGGAAATGAAGGACTCCGGGCTTCGCGGCCGTGGCGGTGCGGGCTTCCCCACCGGCATGAAGTGGTCGTTCATGCCCAAGGAATCCAAGGACGGTCGTCCCAGCTTCCTGGTCATCAACGCCGACGAATCCGAACCGGGTTCGTGCAAGGACCGCGAGATCATCCGCCACGATCCGCACAAGCTGATCGAAGGCGCGCTGGTCGCGGGTTTCGCGATGGGCGCCCGCGCGGCCTATATCTACATTCGCGGTGAATATATCCGCGAAGCAGAAACGCTCTTCGCCGCCGTTGCCGAAGCCTACGACGCGGGCCTGCTGGGCAAGAACGCGGCTGGTTCGGACTACGATTTCGACGTCTTCGTCCATCGCGGCGCGGGCGCCTACATCTGCGGCGAAGAAACCGCGATGATTGAATCGATCGAAGGCAAGAAGGGCCAGCCCCGCCTCAAGCCGCCGTTCCCGGCTGGCGCAGGTCTCTATGGCTGCCCGACGACCGTCAACAACGTCGAATCGATTGCGGTGGCCCCCACGATCCTGCGCCGTGGCGCCTCGTGGTTTGCCAGCTTTGGCCGCGAGAACAACCGCGGCACCAAGCTCTTCCAGATCAGCGGGCATGTCGACAAGCCCTGCGTGGTTGAGGAAGAGATGTCGATCCCGTTCCGCGAGCTGATCGAACGCCACTGCGGTGGCATTCGTGGTGGCTGGGACAACCTGCTCGCGGTCATTCCGGGCGGGTCGTCGGTGCCGCTGGTGCCCGCCGAACAGATCATGGACGCCCCGATGGACTTCGACGGGCTGCGTGCACTGGGCTCGGGCCTGGGCACGGCGGCGGTGATCGTCATGGACAAGTCCACCGACATCGTGCGCGCCATCAGCCGTCTTTCGTACTTCTACAAGCACGAGAGCTGCGGCCAGTGCACGCCCTGCCGCGAAGGCACCGGCTGGATGTGGCGCGTCATGGAACGCCTGCGCACCGGCGATGCCGAAGTTGAAGAGATCGACATGCTCTTCAACGTGACCAAGCAGGTCGAAGGCCACACCATCTGCGCTCTGGGTGACGCGGCCGCTTGGCCGATCCAGGGCCTGATCCGCCACTTCCGCCCCGAAATCGAACGTCGCATCGCCTCGCGCGCCGACGTTCGGGAGGCTGCCGAATAATGCCCAAGGTCAAAGTCGACGGCGTTGAACTCGAAGTCCCGGCAGGCGCCACCGTCCTGCAGGCCTGCGAGCTAGCCGGCAAGGAAATCCCTCGTTTCTGCTATCACGAGCGACTGAGCATCGCCGGCAACTGCCGCATGTGCCTCGTCGAAGTGAAGCCCGGACCGCCCAAGCCCCAGGCTTCGTGCGCGCTTCCGGCCTCCGAAGGCCAGGAAATCCGCACCGACAGCGAAATGGTCAAGAAGGCGCGGGAAGGGGTGATGGAGTTCCTCCTCATCAACCACCCGCTCGACTGCCCGATCTGCGATCAGGGCGGCGAATGCGATCTTCAGGACCAGTCGGTGGCCTATGGCCGCGGCGGCTCGCGCTATCACGAGCACAAGCGCGCGGTGACTGAAAAGTACATGGGCCCGCTCATCAAGACCACGATGACGCGCTGCATCCACTGCACCCGTTGCGTGCGCTTCTCGGAAGAGATCGCGGGCGTCGACGAAATCGGCGCGCTCTATCGCGGCGAGACGATGCAGATCAGCACGTACCTCGAAAAGGCCGCCCGCCACGAGCTTTCGGCCAACGTGATCGACCTCTGCCCGGTCGGCGCGCTGACGAGCAAGCCCTATGCCTTCGAAGCCCGTCCGTGGGAGCTCAAGAAGACGCTCTCGATCGACGTGTCGGACGCGCTGGGCTCGAACATCCGCCTCGACAGCCGCGGTCGCGAGGTTCTGCGCATCCTGCCGCGCATGAACGACGACGTGAACGAGGAATGGCTGTCGGACCGCGCCCGCTTCATGGTCGATGGCCTGACCCGCCGCCGCCTCGACAAGCCCTGGCTGCGTCGTGACGGCAAGCTGGTCGCGGCGAGCTGGGCCGAGGCCCTTGCCGCTGTCGGTTCGATCAATCCGGGCGCTTCGTTGGCCGTGGTCGCGGGCGATCTCGTCGATTGCGAAACGATGTTCGCGGCCAAGGCTCTGGCCGGCGCACTCGGCTCGACCCTGCTCGAAGGTCGCCAGACCGGCATGGCCTATGCCACGTCGAACCTCGCCGCTGTCGCTTTCAACTCGACGCTCGCCGGGATCGAGAACGCTGACGCGATCCTGATCGTGGGCAGCCAGATCCGCGACGAAGCCCCGCTCCTCAACGTTCGCCTGCGCAAGGCGGCCAAGCGTGGGGCCAAGGTCTTCATCATTGGTCCGGCTTGGGAAACGACGTTCCCCGCCACGTTCATCGGTGAAGACGCCGAAACGCTGTTCAACCTGCCTGCCGATCTCGTCGATGCCTTCGGCGCGGCGGCGAAGCCCGCCATCATCATCGGTGGCGCAGGTCTGGCCAAGGGCGCGCTCGAAGCGGGCCTCGGCTTTGCCGAACGCTTCAACCTCGTGCGCGAGGGCTGGAACGGCTTCAACGTCGTCCACATGGCCGCTTCGCGCATGGGCGGGCTCATGCTCGGCTATGCCCAGCCCGGCGGTCTTGCCGATCTGGTCGCGGCCAAGCCGAAGATGGTGATCTCGCTCGGCGCGGACGAAGTCGACTGGACCAAGTTTGCCGACAGCATGATCGTTCATATCGGCCATCACGGTGACAAGGCGGCCCATGCTGCCGACGTGATCCTTCCCGCCGCTGCTTTCAGCGAAAAGGACGGCACTTACGTCAACACCGAAGGTCGCGTGCAGTTTGCCGAAAAGGCCGTCTTTGCTCCGGGTGAAGCCCGCGAGGACTGGACGATCCTGCGCGCGCTGGCCGATGCCCTGGGCGTTCGCGTCGGCTTTGACGACTTCGACGGGCTGCGCGCGGCGATGATCGCGCAAGTGCCGGCGCTCGGTGTCGAAGGTCTGGCCGATTATGGCGCGCTGCCCGCAGCGCCCGCCACGGCCGATTGCCGCGGCACCATCGCCTATCCGATTGCGGACCGTTACCTGACCAACGCCATCGGCCGGGCCAGCCCGACCTTGCAGCGCTGTTCGGCCGAGCTGGTCCACGGTGAACTTCACGCGGAGGCCGCGGAATGACTGCGTTCTTTCAGGGTCTCGGGCTGCCTTTCGGGGTGGCCTGGACCGTCTCGACGATCTGCGGAATCCTGTTGATCGCGCTGCCGGTGATGATTTCGGTGGCGATGGTGATCTACGTCGACCGCAAGGTCTGGGCCTCGATGGCCCTGCGCCGTGGTCCCAACGTGGTGGGCCCGTTCGGCCTGCTTCAGTCGTTTGCCGACGGCCTCAAGGTCTTCCTTCAGGAAACCATCATTCCGACGGCTGCGAACAAGGGCCTGTTCCTGATCGCGCCGATCATCACCTTTACCGTCGCGCTGATGGCCTGGGCGGTGATCCCGTTCAACTCGGGCGCGATCCTGGCCAACATCAACGTCGGCCTCCTCTATATCCTCGCGATTTCCTCGCTGGGCATCTACGGCATCGTGATCGCGGGCTGGTCTTCGAACTCGAAGTACCCGTTCTTCTCGGCGATGCGCGCCTCGGCGCAGATGATCAGCTATGAAGTCTCGATCGGCTTCATTCTGGTCTGCGTGGTGCTCTGGGCGAATTCGTTCAACCTCAACACCATCGTCCAGACCCAGAAGGGCTTCGGTCTGGGTTTCATCAACGGTTTCTGGTGCAGCCCGCTGCTGTTCCCGATCTGGGTGATGTTCCTGATTTCGAGCATGGCCGAAACCCAGCGCGCGCCCTTCGACCTTACCGAAGCGGAAAGCGAACTCGTTGCCGGTTACCAGACGGAATATTCGTCGATGGCCTTCGCCCTGTTCTGGCTGGGTGAATATGGCAACGTGCTCCTGATGTGCGCGCTCAACGCCACGCTGTTCTGGGGCGGTTATCTGCCGCCGTTCGAACTGGCTGTTCTCTACCTGATCCCTGGTTGGATCTGGCTGATCCTCAAGATCGCCTTTGGCTTCTTTGTCTTCAGCTGGGTCAAGGC
Organism: Novosphingobium capsulatum; assembly: GCA_015661825.1. Taxonomy (GTDB): domain Bacteria; phylum Pseudomonadota; class Alphaproteobacteria; order Sphingomonadales; family Sphingomonadaceae; genus Novosphingobium; species Novosphingobium pituita. The sequence goes on along the minus strand of DQVI01000138.1, from coordinate 31,400 downwards.
AACGGTTCCCCGTTACCGCTATGACCAGCTGATGCGCCTGGGCTGGAAGGTTTTCCTGCCTGTCTCGCTGCTGTTCGTGTTCCTCGTCAGCGGCTACCTCATGGCTACCGGACACTTCGCATGACTGTCGGACAGCTCGTCAAGAGCTTTACCCTCTGGGAGTTCGTCAAAGCGCACTGGCTGACCCTGAAGTACTTCTTCAGGCCCAAGGCGACCGTGAACTACCCGTTCGAGAAGAACCCGATCTCGCCGCGCTTCCGTGGTGAACACGCCCTGCGCCGTTATCCCAACGGCGAGGAACGCTGCATCGCGTGCAAGTTGTGCGAAGCGGTCTGTCCGGCGCAGGCGATCACCATCGAAGCCCAGCCGCGTGAGGACGGTTCGCGCCGTACCACGCGCTACGACATCGACATGACCAAGTGCATCTTCTGCGGCTTTTGCCAGGAAGCCTGCCCGGTCGATGCCATCGTTGAAGGGCCCAACTTCGAATATGCGACCGAAACGCACGAAGAACTGCTCTACGACAAGGCCAAGCTTCTGGCGAACGGCGACAAGTGGGAGCGTGCAATTGCCGCTAACCTTGAAGCCGATGCACCGTACCGGTAAGGGGCGCGCGTCATGATCCAGGCATTTGCCTTCTATCTCTTTGCCACGCTTACGATTCTTTCGGGCGCGGTAACCATCTTGTCCCGCAACCCGGTCCATTCGGTGCTCTGGCTGATCCTGGCGTTCTTCAACGCTGCCGGCCTGATGATCCTGATCGGGGCCGAATTCATCGCCATGTTGCTGGTGATCGTCTACGTCGGTGCCGTCGCGGTGCTGTTCCTCTTCGTGGTCATGATGCTCAACATCGACTTCGCGGAACTGCGCAGCGGGTTCATCAAGAACTTCCCGCTCGGCATCGCGCTGGCGCTGGTGTTCCTTGCCGAACTGGTGATGGGCGTTGGCGCTTTCAAGGCGGGCGGTCTCGTGCTCGGCACGCCTGATCCGGCCACTGCACCGATCGCGGGCCTGTCCAACACGGCGGCCATCGGGGCGCTGCTCTACTCGCGCTATCTCTTCCTGTTCGAAGCAGCCGGTATCGTGCTGCTGGTGGCCATGATCGGTGCCATCGTGCTGACCCATCGCCAGCGTGGCGACGTGCGCAGCCAGAACATCTCGCGCCAGGTCGCGCGTCGTCCGGAAGAGGCAACCGTCAACCTCAAGCCGGAAGTCGGGAAGGGGGTAACTCTCTGATGATCGGCATCCAACACTATGTCATCGTCAGCGCGATTCTGTTCACGCTGGGCGTCCTGGGGATTTTCCTCAACCGCAAGAACGTCATCATCCTGTTGATGTCGATCGAATTGATCCTGCTGTCGGTGAACCTCAACCTGGTCGCCTTCAGTGTCTTCCTTCACGATCTGGTCGGCCAGATCTTCGCGATGTTCGTGCTCACGGTGGCAGCGGGCGAAGCGGCGATCGGGCTTGCCATCCTTGTCATCTACTTCCGTGGCCGCGGCACGATTGCCGTCGACGACGTCAACCGGATGAAGGGCTGAACCCATGTCGTCCATCAACGTCATCGTCTTCCTGCCGCTTCTGGCAGCAATCGTTGCCGGGCTCGGCAACAAGAAACTCGGTGCCCTTCCGGCACGGGTGATCACCACGACCTCGCTGCTCGTCTCGTGCGGGCTGTCCTGGCCGATCTTCCTCTCTTTCCTGGGCGGCCATGCGCAAGCGACGGTCGTTCCGGTGCTCCACTGGATCCACTCGGGCGATCTCGATTTCTCGTGGGCCCTGCGGGTTGATACGCTGACCGCGATCATGCTCGTCGTGATCACCAGCGTTTCCACGCTCGTGCACCTCTATTCGTGGGGGTACATGAGCGAGGAGCCCGATCAGCCGCGCTTCTTCGCCTATCTCTCGCTGTTCACCTTCGCCATGCTCATGCTGGTGACGGCGGACAACCTGGTGCAGATGTTCTTCGGCTGGGAAGGCGTGGGTCTGGCTTCGTACCTGCTCATCGGCTTCTGGTTCCGCAAGCCGAGCGCCACGGCCGCCGCGATGAAGGCCTTCGTGGTCAACCGCGTGGGCGACCTTGGCTTCATGATGGGCATGTTCGGGATCTATCTGGTGTTCCACACCGTCTCGATCCCGCAGATCCTGCACGATGCGCCTGCGGTGCTGAACGGCTCGACCATCGGTTTCCTGGGCTATCGCCTCGATACCGCGACCGTGCTGTGCCTGCTGCTGTTCGTCGGCGCCATGGGCAAGTCGGCGCAGCTGGGCCTTCACACCTGGTTGCCTGACGCGATGGAAGGTCCGACCCCGGTGTCGGCGCTGATCCATGCGGCCACGATGGTCACCGCCGGTGTCTTCATGGTCTGCCGCCTCTCGCCGCTGTTCGAGCTGAGCCCGACGGCCACCGGTTTCGTGACCTTCATCGGCGCGATGACCTGCTTCTTTGCCGCCACGATCGGCACGACGCAGACCGACATCAAGCGCGTGATCGCCTATTCGACCTGCTCGCAGCTGGGCTACATGTTCTTTGCGGCTGGCGTTGGCGCTTATGGCGCGGCCATGTTCCACCTCTTCACGCACGCCTTCTTCAAGGCCCTGCTGTTCCTCGGTGCCGGCTCGGTCATCCATGCCATGCACCACGAACAGGACATGCGCTATTACGGTGGCCTGCGGAAGAAGATCCCGCTGACCTACTGGGCGATGATGGCGGGTACGCTGGCCATCACCGGCGTTGGTCTGGTCGATGTCTTCGGCTTCGCCGGCTTCTACTCGAAGGACGCGATCCTCGAAAGCGCCTGGGCCAAGGGCACGGACCTCGGGCACTTCGCCTTCTACATGGGCGTCTTTGCCGCGCTGCTCACGAGCTTCTACTCGTGGCGCCTGGTCTACCTGACCTTTTTCGGCAAGCCGCGCTGGGAACTCTCCGAGCACATCCAGCATGCGGTCCACGACGCGCATGGTCATGGGGACCACGGCCACGGTCATGCTCACCATGGTCACGACCATCATGGCCATGACGCGCACAGCGACGGCACGGCGGGGTATCACCCGCACGAAAGCCCGCTGGTCATGCTCCTGCCGCTCATTCTTCTCTCGTTCGGTGCGGTCTTTGCAGGCTTCCTGTTCACCCATGCCTTCGTTTCGGAAGGGACCGGTGAATTCTGGAAGGGCGCGCTGGTCTACAGCGAGGAACTGATCCACGCCGCGCACCATGTGCCGACTTGGGTGAAGTGGGCTCCGTTTGGGGTCATGGTCACCGGCTTCCTGATCGCGACGTATGCTTATGTGGTGAATCCGGCATTCCCGGCGGCCTTCGTCGAGCAGTTCGGCTTCCTGCATCGCTTCCTGCTCAACAAGTGGTACTTCGACGAACTCTATGACTTCATCTTCGTGCGCCCCGCGCTCTGGCTCGGTCGCGTGTTCTGGAAGGTGGGTGACATCGGGATCATCGACCGCTTTGGCCCGAACGGCGCTGCCTGGCTGGTGGCGCAGGGCAGCCGCGGGGCTGTGAAGCTCCAGTCCGGATACCTCTACAGCTATGCGCTGGTCATGCTCGTCGGTCTCGTCGGCGCGATCAGCTGGGTGATTGCACAATGACCGGATTTCCGATCCTTTCGCTCATGATGCTGGTGCCGCTTGTCGGCGCCGGCCTGGCTCTCAAGGCCAGTCGGGAGGCCGCGCGCCTGATCGCACTGGTGACAACCCTCGTCGATCTGGCACTGGGCCTCGTGCTCTGGGCCAATTTCGACACCGGCGGGTCGCAGTGGCAGTTCCAGGAACATGCCGCTCTCTTCGCGGGCTTCTCCTGGAAGCTGGGCATCGACGGCATCGCCCTGCTGCTGATCGCGCTGACCGTGTTCCTCATGCCGATCTGTATCGGTGCGAGCTGGAACTCGATCGAGAAGCGCGCGGGTGAATACTACGCCGCCTTCCTCGCGATGGAGACGCTGATGATCGGCGTCTTCACCGCCCAGGACATCTTCCTCTTCTACATCATGTTCGAAGCCGGCCTGATCCCGATGTACCTGATCATCGGTATCTGGGGTGGCGCGGATCGTATCTACGCCAGCTACAAGTTCTTCCTCTACACGCTGCTCGGCTCGGTTCTGATGCTGATCGCGATGTTCTGGATGGTGAACGCCGCTGGCACCAGCGACATCCCGACCCTGATGGTCACCAGCTTCCCGGTTCAGGCGCAGACCTGGCTGTGGCTGGCCTTCTTTGCCAGCTTCGCGGTCAAGATGCCGATGTGGCCGGTCCACACCTGGCTGCCCGATGCCCACGTTCAGGCTCCCACCGGCGGTTCGGTGATCCTGGCGGGCGTCATGCTCAAGATGGGTGGCTACGGCTTCATCCGCTTCTCGCTGCCGATGTTCCCCGAAGCTTCGGCACAGTTCGCGCCGATGATCTGGGGCCTGTCGATGGCCGCCGTCGTGATCACCTCGCTGATCGCGCTGGTCCAGAGCGACATGAAGAAGCTGATCGCCTATTCGTCGGTCGCCCACATGGCGATCGTCACGATCGGCCTGTTCTCGTTCAACCGTCAGGGCCTCGAAGGCTCGATGCTGGTCATGCTCAGCCATGGTCTGGTCTCGGGCGCGCTGTTCCTGGGCGTGGGCGTCATCTACGACCGCCTGCACACCCGCGAGATCAGCCGCTATGGTGGCCTGGCCATCAACATGCCCTACTACGCGCTGTTCATGATGCTCTTCACGATGGCCGCGATCGGCCTTCCGGGCACCAGCGGCTTCGTGGGTGAATTCCTCTCGCTGATGGGCGTTTACGCCGAAAGCAGCTGGGTGGCGCTGGTCTGCGGCACCGGGATCATCCTGGGCGCAGCCTACATGCTCTATCTCTACCGCCGCGTGATCTTCGGCGACCAGAAGAATGCCGATGCGGCCGCCATGGCCGACCTTGATTGCCGCGAATGGGCAATGATGGTTCCGCTTGCGGCTCTGGTCCTGTGGATGGGTGTCTATCCCGAGACGTTCGTTGCGCCCATGCGCAAGGACATCGCCACGCTCGAAACGCGCCTGGCTTCGGCCAAGCCCAAGGGCGACGCGCAACTGCAACTGGGAACAGCCAAGCCTGTTGAAGGCGAAGCTGCTGCCCAAGCCGCGCACGGGGAGGCGCACTGATGGAACTCCTTCGTTCTTTGCAGATCACCATGGCCGAGGAAGTGCTGAGCATTTCCGGCCTGGTCCTGCTGCTCGTGGCCGCCTGGGGTGGTGACAAGGCCTCGCGCCTGATCTCGATCCTGTCGGTGGCCGTGCTGGCCGCCTGCGCGCTGATCGCCGCGCCCGCCCTGTGCGGGTCGGCCAGCGGCGCGGATGTCTCCGCTTTCGGTGGCCTCTATCGCGCCGACGCCTTTGCCGCCTTTGCCAAGCTTCTGATCTATGTCGGCGCGGGTGTGACGCTGATCGTTGCGCCGGCCTATTTCGAGCGCGCGCGCTCGATGCGGGCCGAATTCCCGATCCTGGTGCTGTTCGCGGCGCTGGGCATGGGGATCATGGTCTCGGCGACCGACCTGCTCACGCTCTACATCGGTCTCGAACTCAACAGCCTTGCTTCCTATGTGCTGGCCTCGATCCTGCGCAACGATGACCGCTCGGCGGAATCGGGCCTCAAGTACTTCGTGCTCGGCTCGCTCGCTTCGGGCATCCTGCTCTATGGTGTGAGCCTCACCTACGGCTTTACCGGCACGACCAACTTCGACGGCATCCGCCTTGCTCTGGCCCATCATGGTCTGGGCACGGGCGCCACGTTCGGCCTCGTCTTCGTGCTGGCCGGGCTTGCCTTCAAGATCAGCGCCGCGCCGTTCCACATGTGGACGCCCGACGTTTATGAAGGCGCGCCCACGCCCGTCACCGCGTTCTTCGCGACGGCCCCCAAGGCTGCCGCGCTGACGCTGATGATGCGCGTGAGCCTCGAAGCCTATGGGGCCCAGCCGGGTGCCTGGCAGCAGATCATCATCTTCGCCGCGCTGCTCTCGATCGTGATCGGGGCACTGGGTGCCATCGGCCAGACCAACATCAAGCGCCTGATGGCCTATTCGTCGATCAACAACGTCGGCTTCATGCTCGTTGGTCTGGCTTGCGCCAACCAGCCGGGCGCTGCGGCCGTGCTCGTCTACCTCGCCATCTACGTGGCGATGTCGGTGGCCGGTTTCGTGGCGATCCTGATGCTGCGCGATGCCAATGGCGAGCAGGTCGAGGCGATCAGCGATCTGGCGGGCCTGTCGAAGACCCGTCCGGGTCTGGCACTGGCTCTGGCCTGCGTGATGCTCAGCCTGGCGGGCCTTCCGCCGCTGCTGGGCTTCTGGGGCAAGTTCGTGGTGTTCCAGGCTGCGGTTCAGGCGCACCTCGTGGCGCTGGGCTCGATCGCTATCGCTGCGTCGGTGATCGGTGCCTTCTACTACCTCAAGGTGGTCAAGGTGCTCTACTTCGACGAGGCTGCCGACAAGGTGAAGGGTTCGAGCGACATCGCGCACTCGGTGCTGCTGGTTCTCGCCACGCTGTTCATCTCGCCGCTGGGCTATCTGCTCACCAAGTGGCTGGGCGGTCTGGCGGGCAATGCGGCCGCCGCGCTGTTCCACTTCGCCTGATCACGACAAGCACTTCGTCTTGTTCGAAGTCGTCAACGAAATCCCCTCCACCAACGCTGCGCTTCTCGCGCGCGCGGGTGGGGGGGATTGCCCTTTTGAGGGGTATTGGCTGATTGCCGATCGCCAGAGCGCCGGGCGGGGCCGTTCGGGCCGTGTCTGGAGCGATGGCGCCGGCAATTTCATGGGATCGACCCTTGCGCTGCTGGCGCCGGGGGAGACCGCCCCCCAGACCCTTGCGCTGGTGGCAGGGCTTGCCGTTCATGAAGCGGTGGCGACACTGTGCCCCGGCCTTGCGCACCTCTATCTCAAGTGGCCCAACGACCTGCTGGTGGGATCGGCCAAGCTGGCGGGCGTGCTGCTCGAACGCAGTGGTGCTGCCATCGTGGTGGGGATCGGGGTCAATCTGGCCCAGGCACCACAGGTGGAGGGGCGCGCGACGACGAGCCTTGCCGAACTGGGCCATCCCGTTTCGCGCGATGTCTTCGCGCAGGTTCTGGCCGAACGCTGGGCCTTGCATCTGGCCGCTTGGCATACCGGGCAATGGCCGGTCTTGCGCGCACGGTGGGAAGCCTGCGCGGTGCCGCGGGGCACGCTTGTTTCTGTCAACGACAAGGCCCATGGGGCCATCATGGGTGGCTTTGCCGGGATCGATGCCGATGGCGTGGCGCAACTGCGCCTTGCCGATGGTCGCATGCTTGCCGTTCACGCGGGCGATGTCGATCTGGTGGGCGATCCTGCGGGAATGACCGCCCTGAGCACATGAATCGCCTGGGAGAGAACTGATGCTGCTGGCTGTCGATGTCGGCAATACCAATGTGGTCTTCGCCCTGTTCGAGGACGGGACCATCCGCGCGCGCTGGCGCGTGGCCACCGATCCGCGCCGCACGGCCGACGAATACGCCGTCTGGCTGCTTCAACTCATGGAAATCCAGGGGTTTGATCGCAGCGCGGTGCGGCGGATCATCATCTCGACGGTGGTGCCGCGCGCGTTGCACAACCTTCAGGTTCTGGCCGACAAGTATTTTGGCCTTGAGGCCATGGTGGCCGGGCAGGGCGACGCGGCATGGGGCTTCCTTGCCGATGTCGATGAGCCGCGCTCGCTGGGCGCGGACCGCGCGCTCAACGTGATCGCCGGCCATGCCGGACTTCCCGGTGAGCACCTGATCATCATCGATTTCGGAACGGCCACGACGTTCGACTGGGTCGACCCGCAAGGCACCTACAAGGGCGGGATTATCGCGCCGGGAATCAACCTTTCGCTCGATGCGCTGGTCAATGCGGCGGCCAAATTGCCCCGCATTGCCATTTCGGTTCCGCGTGTGGGCGAAAGCGTGATAGGGCGTAACACGGAAGACCAGATGCACATCGGCGTGTTCTGGGGTTATGTGGCCATGATGGAAGGCCTCATTGCCCGGATGCGCGCCGAAATCGGGGAGCCGGCCAAAGTCATCGCCACGGGGGGGCTCGCTGTCCTGTTCGATCGGCACACACAGATTTTTGACCATGTCGACGCGGATCTGACGCTCGACGGCATGGCCCTACTTGCAGAGCGCGCCGGGATGGCGGGCCAGAACAGGACATTAGAGTGAAGCCCGGAAAGGAATTACTGTTTCTCGCCCTTGGTGGTTCGGGCGAGATCGGAATGAACGTCAACCTCTACGGGTGCGACGGAAAGTGGTTGATGGTCGACCTGGGCATGACCTTTGCCGATCCGTGGTATCCGGGCGTCGAACTCGTTTTTGCCGATCTCGAATTCATCGAGGCGCGCAAGAAGGATCTGCTGGGCGTGGTGCTGACCCATGCCCACGAAGATCACATCGGCGCGGTGCCCTATTTTGCGCAGGAACTGGGCGTGCCGCTCTATGCGACGCCCTTTACCGCGCGGCTCGTCAACGAGAAGCTGGTCGAGGCCGGGATCGACCGGCAGGTCGAACTCAACGTGATCGAGAACGAGGGATCGTTCGATCTCGGGCCGTTCGGCATCCGCTACGTGCCGCTGGCGCACTCGATTGCAGAAGGCAATGCCCTGCTGATCGACACGCCTTATGGCAGGGTCTTCCACACCGGGGACTGGAAGCTCGACGACGAACCGCGCGTGGGCACCCCCGCGACCGAGGAAGAGCTGACCGCGATGGGCGACGAGGGCATTCTTGCGCTCGTTTGCGATTCGACCAACGTGTTCAATGCCAAGGCTTCGGGCTCGGAAGGGGCCGTGCGCGCCGGGCTTTTGGAAACGATTGCAGACCTGCCCGGACGGCGCGTGGTGGTGACGACGTTCGCTTCGAACGTGGCGCGCCTGCAAACGCTGGCCGAAGTGGCCGAAGTGACCAACCGCAAGCTTTGCGTGGCCGGGCGTTCGCTCGACCGGATCATCAAGGTTGCGCAGGCCTCGGGCTATCTGCTCGATTTCCCTGATACCATCAGCATGGACGCGGCGATGGACCTGCCGCGCGGCGAAGTGCTGATCCTGGCGACGGGCGGGCAGGGCGAGGCGCGCGCCGCGCTTTCGCGCATCGCCACCGACCAGCATCCGATCAAGCTGGAAGCGGGCGATGCGGTGGTTTTCTCCACCCGCCAGATTCCGGGCAACGAACTGGCCATCGGCCGCGTGCAGAACGCGCTGGTCCAGAAGGGCGTGCGCCTGATCACCGACAAGCAGTCGATGATCCACGTTTCGGGCCATCCCGGGCGCCCCGAACTCGTCGCGCTCTATGAATGGCTGCGGCCCGAGATCCTCGTGCCCGTCCATGGCGAGATCCGCCACATGGCCGAGCAGGCCCGTCTGGGCAAGGCCGAGGGCATCCCGAAGACGATCGTGCAGAAGAATGGCGATCTGGTGCGACTGGCGCCCAATGGGCCGGTCAAGCTGAGCGAGGAGCGCAACGGGCGCTTCGTGCTCGATGGTGACATCATCGCGCCCGCCGATGGCGAGGCGATGGCCATGCGCCGCAAGCTGGGCAACAATGGCCTGATCAGCGTGGCGCTGGCGGTCACGCCCGAGGGCAAGCAGGCCTCGGCGGTCGATTTCGGCTGCGTCGGTGTGCCTCTGGAAGAGGACATGGAGCCGTTCCTTGAGGAAGCGCGCGAGGATGTGTCCAAGGCGCTCAAGAGCCTCAAGGGCGACCGCAAGCGGGACCGCGTGGCGGTTGCCGAATGCGTGCGCCTGACGGTAAGACGGGCGGCGCAGCGCTGGTGCGGCAAGAAGCCGGTCGTGCAGGTTCTGCTGCGGGAAAAATGAGGACGGGCGCGCTGCGCGTCCGCTCCTGAACAGGGAGGGACGCGCCGATGCGCTGGACGTCGATGCTCGCGATTTATGCGCTGTTCTGGGTGTTCAGCGGGTTTCTGGTGCTGCCCTTCGGGCTGCGCACGCCCGAGGAGGCGGGGCAGGACATCGGGCGCGGCCATGTTGCCAGCGCGCCGGTGAATTTCCGGCCCGGACGGGTGGCCTTGCGGGCCACCGTCCTGTCTTTGGCGCTCTTTGCGCTGTTCTATGCCAATTTCAGGGAAGGCTGGGTTTCGGCGGCCGATCTCGACTGGACCCGCTGGCTGGGGTGAAACCGGCCGCCTGAACCTTTCTTACCAGAGCACCCCGTCGACCGGCTGCACCACCGGGGCGGGGGGCAGGCCGATGCTCTCGTTGAGGTCGGATTCGATCGTCGCGCACATCGCGTTGAGCGGGGCGTCGTGGATCGTGTCGGCAAACGGGTTGACCAGATCGTCGCCGATCTGAAGCGCGGCGAGGAACATGAAACCCGCCAGGGCCGAGCCCATCGGGGTGGCCGGGCCCAGCGATTCGACCAGACCGATCGGCAGCAGCACGCAGAACAGGCGCGTGAAGAACGTGGGGAAGCTGCGGTACTGGGCCGGAAGCGGGGTGTTGCGCAGGCGCTCCATGGCGCCCTGGGCATTGCTGATCTCGACCATGATGGCCTCGATCCGCGAATGCTGGATCGTGTCGATCATCCCTTCGCGCTGGGCCTTGGCGAGGCGCAGGCCATTGCCTTCGAGCAGGCCATTGGCCGGGTTGCGCAAGGCCAGTTCGGGAATGTCGGTGGTTTCGAGTACGCGCTCGGCAGATTCGCGCGGGGGCTGCCCGCGCAACTGGTGGCGCAGGACATGGACATAGGCGACATGGCGGCGCACGAGTTCATCGCGCAGCGTGCGGCCTTGCCGGGTATCGGGCAGGAAGCTGCCCACGGCGCGGGCAAAGCTGCGCGAATTGTTGGTCATCGCGCCCCACACGATGCGGCCTTCCCACCACCGCTGGTAGGCCGAGTTGACGCGGAAGCCGAGCAGCAGCGCCAGCCCCGTGCCGAAGATGGTGAGCGGCAGGGCCGGGCCGGGAAACGGCGCGAAGTAGTAGAACACGGTGACGGCCACGTCCCAGACGAGCAGGGCCAGCAGGGTGTGCCAGGCTGCCACGAACGTCATGCGGATACGCGGGGTCTTGCCAACAATCATGGAGGGTACTGCTTTCCTTCGGCTTTCTCAGGCCGCTTTGGGGATGAGGAAACGGGGCGCGCCAGCCGCTGCCGGAGCGCTCAGGACGGGTGATCGGCGCGATACATGACCATCCAGGCACGGGCGAGCGCCGCGCAGGCCCCCATGCCGATGACCAGCGGGGCCACGCCCATCGGGCCGGTCCCTTCGAGCAGGTCGAGGTCGAGATTCAGGACCCAGGCGAGCACGCCCAGAACCCCGAGCACGACAAGGCCGACGAGTGCCGAGTGAACCGGGAGCGATTCCACATCGTTCCAGCGCAACCGCGCATCGGTGCGGGGCTGGGATGTGGACGGACGGGAAAAGAGCGTGTGCGGCATCGTGGTGGTCCCCTGAAAGGGAGATCGTGGCGAGAGGCCCGATCTGACCTTGGTTCATTTGCGGCATCGCAGCGCAATTGGCTGGAACCGTCCAGTTCGACCAAAGGCTACGATACCGAGAATGGGGTGGGGATCGCTTCTTTTCCAGTACTTCGACGCGCCAGCAACTTTTTCAAACAAAGCTGCAACTTTTGGGTGCGGTGCAATGAAACAATGCGCGACAGGCTGAATGTGTGTCAGACGCCTTCGAGGGCATAGCCCGCCGAGCGCACGGTGCGCACCGGGTCGGCGGCGCCGGGAAGGGCAATGGCCTGGCGCAGGCGGCGGATGTGGACGTCGACCGTGCGCAACTCGATGTCGCTGCCGCTGCCCCAGACCGCATCGAGCAGTTGCCCGCGCGAGAAGACCCGGCCCGGATGCTCCATGAAATGCTTGAGCAGGCGGAATTCGGTCGGCCCGATCTTGATCTGCTGGCCGCGCCGGATGACGCGGTGCGCAGTCGGGTCGAGCGAGAGGTCGCCCACGGTGATCGTCTCGCCCGCCAGCGCCGGGCGCACGCGGCGCAGGACCGCGCCCACGCGGGCGATCAGCTCGCGCGGGGAGAAGGGCTTGGTCACATAGTCGTCGGCGCCGGTTTCGAGGCCACGAATGCGGTCGTCCTCGTCGCTGCGGGCGGTGAGCATGATGATCGGCACATGGGCGGTCGCCTTCTGGCGGCGCAGGCGGCGGCAGACCTCGATCCCGCTGGTGCCCCCGATCATCCAGTCGAGCAGGACGAGATCGGGGGTGTCTTCTGCGGCCAGAAGCAGGGCCTCGTCGCCATCGTCGGTCGAGCGGACCTCGTAGCCTTCGCCGCGAAAGCGGTATTCGACCAGCTCGGCCAGGGCCGTGTCGTCCTCGACGAGAAGCAGCTTGGGAGCAGACACGCGTTATCTCCGATCAACTTTGACAGCAAGCTTGCGAAAACACGACAATTGTTACGCAGCCATGACGAAAGCGCCCGGAATGTTTCGCCCCCCGCGCCGATCACACGCCGATCACGCCGGAGGCAGTACGTCCTCACGCTCGGGCAGGTAGGCGCCGGTGGCGGCATAGTGGACGATTTCGGCGATATTGGTCGCCTGATCGCCGATCCGCTCGATGTTGCGCGCCACGAACATCAACTGGGCCACGCTGCTGATCGTGGCGGGGTTTTCCACCATGAACGAGACATAGTTGCGGAACACGCTGTCGTAGAAGGCATCGACCTTGGCATCGCGGGCGACGATCTCGGCAGCAGCATCGGCATCGCGCGCGGCATAGGCGGTCAGCACATCGTGGACCATGTCGCTGGCCATCTCGTTCATGACCGGAAGCAGGGTGAGCGGCTCGAACCGCTTGCGCCCGGCGATGTGGCCCACGCGCTTGGCGATGTTCTTGGCATAGTCGCCGATGCGCTCGATCACCCCGGCGATCTTGAGCGCGGCGATCACCTCGCGCAAGTCGTCGGCCATCGGCGCGCGCAGGGCCAGCACGCGGATGGCGAGGCGGTCGACCTCGCCTTCGAGCTGGTCGATGCGCTTGTCGCGGGCGATCACGCCTGCGGCCAGTTCCTCGTTGCCGCCGACCAGGGCTTCCATCGCCTCGGTGATGGAAAGTTCGGCCAGGCCGCCCATTTCGGCCACCAGCCCGCGCAGGCGGGTGATGTCGTCGTCGAATGCCTTGACGGTATGTTCAGCCACGTTCTGTTTTCCTTAACCGTAACGGCCGGTGATGTAGTCCTTGGTGCGCTCTTCCCGCGGATTGGTGAAGATATCCGAGGTCGTGCCATATTCCACGATCTTGCCCATATGGAAGAATGCGGTGCGCTGCGAGACACGGGCGGCCTGTTGCATCGAGTGGGTGACGATCACGATGGCATAGCGCCCGTGCAGTTCGTCGATCAGTTCCTCGATGCGCGCGGTCGCGATGGGGTCGAGCGCCGAGCAGGGCTCGTCCATCAGGATCACTTCGGGATCGACCGCGATGGCCCGCGCGATGCACAGGCGCTGCTGCTGCCCGCCCGAGAGCGCGGTGCCGCTGTCACTCAGGCGATCCTTGACTTCGTCCCACAGGCCAGCGCGCTGGAGCGAGCTTTCGATGATGCCGTCCAGTTCGCTCTTGCTCGTCGTCAGCCCGTGGATGCGCGGGCCATAGGCGATGTTCTCGTAGATCGACTTGGGGAACGGGTTGGGCTTCTGGAAGACCATGCCCACGCGCGCGCGCAGTTGCACCACGTCCATCCCCGAGCGGTAGATGTCCTGCCCGTCGAGCAGGATTTCCCCTTCCACACGGGCATGGGGGATCGTGTCGTTCATGCGGTTCAAGGAGCGCAGGAACGTCGACTTGCCGCAGCCCGAGGGCCCGATGAACGCGGTCACATAGTCCTTGGGCACGTCGATCGACACGTCGTCGATCGCGCGCTTGGCGCCATAGAAGACCGAGACATTGCGCGCGCTGATCTTGGCGGGGCCATCGTCAGGCAGGGAATGGGCAATTGCGGTGGGAGCCATGGGTGTCTCGGAAAGGGGGGGAGTCATGTTACCACCGTTTTTCGAAGCGGTTGCGCAGGAAGATGGCAAGGCCGTTCATGAGGAGCAGGAAGACCAGCAGGACGACGATCGCCGCGCTCGTGCGCTCGATGAAGCCGCGGTCGATTTCGTCGGACCACAGGAAGATCTGCACCGGCAGCACGCTGGAGGGCGAGGTGATCCCGCTGGGCGGGCTCGCGACAAAGGCGCGCATGCCGATCATCAGCAGCGGCGCGGTCTCGCCCAGGGCGCGGGCCATGCCGATGATCGTGCCGGTCAGGATGCCGGGCAGGGCGAGCGGAAGGACATGGTGAAACACCACCTGCACCCGGCTTGCCCCCATGGCCAGCGCCGCGTCGCGGATCGAGGGCGGGACCGCCTTGATCGCGTTGCGGCCCGAGATCACGATGACCGGCATCGTCATGAGCGCGAGGGTCATGCCCCCGATCAGCGGCGCCGAGCGATAGTTGGGAAAGAGGCCAAGGAACACCGCCAGCCCGAGCAGGCCGAAGATGATCGAGGGGACCGCCGCCAGATTGTTGATCGAGATCTCGATGAGGTCGGTCCAGCGGTTGCGGGCCGCATATTCCTCAAGATAGAGCGCGGCCAGCACGCCGACCGGGAAGGCCAGCACGAGGGTGATCAGCATGGTCATGATCGAGCCCTTGAGCGCCCCCCAGATGCCCACGGCCTGCGGGCTGGTGGCGTCCGAGCGGGTCAGGAAGCCCCAGTCGAACGCGCGCACGAGCTTACCTTGCGCCGCGAGCCGGCGCGCGGTGGGCACAAGCGCGTCCTTGCCGTCGCCGCGCTGGGCGGTGGCCAGATCGTCGCTGGCGGGCAGCGAGACGGCCACGCTGGCATTGTCGAGCAGCGTGGGATCAGCCGCGATGCGCGCGGCCAGATTGCGCCAGGCGCCATCGCCGAGCAGCGCCGCGCCGCCCGGACCCAGGTTCTTTTCGGCCGCCGCATCGACCAGCGCGGGGAGCCCGGCCAGTTCGAGGGCGCTGGCCGGATCGGGCTGGGCGAGGCGGTCGCGCTCGACCGTGAGCTGCCCCTGCAAGGGCACGTCGAAGCGCAGTTCGCTGCGCTTGAAGCCGGAAATCCCGTTCGAGGTCATCGAGACCAGCAGGAAGGCCAGCACCAGCGCCGAGAAGGCCACCGCGCCAAGCCCGGCCCAGTGGAACACCCGGTCGGCCCGGTGGCGGCGGGCCAGGCGCGCGGCCATGCGGGCGTGGCGTTCGGCCCGGACGGCCTCGGAAGAAGAGACGATGTCCATCGGATGGCTCACTCGTAGGCTTCGCGGTAACGCTTCACCACGCGCAGGGCGATGAAGTTGAGCGCAAGGGTGGCAAGGAAGAGCACCATGCCCAGCGCGAAGGCCGAAAGGGTGGCAGGGTGGTCGAAGCTGCCTTCGCCCGTCAGCATGGCCACGATCTGGAACGTCACCGTGGTCATCGACTGGAACGGGTTGGCGGTGAGGTTGGCCGAGGCGCCCGCAGCCATGACCACGATCATCGTCTCGCCGATGGCGCGGCTGATCGCCAGCATGATGCCGGCCACGATGCCCGGCAGGGCGGCGGGCACCAGCACCTTGCGGATCGTTTCGGCGCGGGTGGCGCCCATCGCCAGGCTGCCGTCGCGCAGCGACTGGGGAACGGCGGCAATGGAATCGTCGGCCATCGAGGACACGAAGGGAATGATCATCACCCCCATGACCAGCCCGGCGGCCACCGCGCTTTCGGTCGAGGCGCTCGAAATGCCGATCCCTTGCGCAAAGTCGCGCACGGCCGGGGCCACGGTCAGCGCGGCGAAGTAGCCATAGACGACCGTGGGCACGCCCGCGAGGATTTCGAGCAGCGGCTTCATCACCGTGCGCACGGTGTACGATGCATATTGCGTCAGGTAGATCGCGCTCATCAGTCCGAGCGGGATCGCCACCAGCATGGCGATGATCGCGCCGATGTAGATCGTGCCCCAGAACAGGGGGATCGCGCCGAATTGCTTGCCATCGGGGATGCCGGTGCTCATCGGGTCGGGCGCCCAGTGGGTGCCGAACAGGAAGTCGATGGGCGAGACCATGCCGAAGAAGCGTATGGTCTCGAACACGAGGCTCACGAAGATGCCCGCCGTGGTCAGGATCGCGACCAGCGAGGCGATCAGCAGCAGCGCCATGACCGCGCGTTCGACGCGATTGCGGGCGTTGAAATCGGGCTTGAGGCGCAGGAAGGCAAAGATCCCGCCAGCCAGCGCCACCAGGATGGTGACGATCAGCCCGATTGATTCATAGCGGGCCAGCGCCACGCGATAGGGCGCGACGAGCCCTTCGGCTTCGGGCGCGAAGACGCCGAAGGCATGCCCTTCGGCCACCGCGCGGGCCTGCGCGAGCATCGACTGCCGCTCGAACCCGAAGCCGGGAAGGGCCGCTGCCGCCGGATCGGCCAGTACATGGGCGGTGACCAGCGCGGGGCTGACCGCATTCCACACCAGCGCGAAAAGGAGCGCGGGCACCATGACCCAGAGCGCGACATACCAGGCATGGAAGCTGGGCAGCGAATTGAGCCGCCCGCCCGGTGCCCGGGCCCGAAAGGCCCAGGCGCGCGAGCGGGCCGCCAGCCAGCCGACAAGACCCAGCCCGAGGGCGAGGAGGAGGAGAATGGCCGGCGACATGGCTGAACCGCGTGTCCTTTCGTAGACTTACTTGAGCTGCGAGCCGTCGAGCGAGGGCATCGTGCTGACCGCCTGGGTGCTTTGCGCCAGCACGGCATCGGGTGCAACCACCATGCCCAGCTTGGCCAGAACGCCATCCTTGCCCCACAGCTTTGACCACTGCGTGACATAGGCCTGAAGACCCGGAATGGCCTTGAGGTGCGCCTTCTTGACATAGATGTAGAGCGGGCGCGCGCCGGGGTAGGAGAAGTCGGAGATGGTCTGGTAGGTCGGCGTGACGCCGCTCATGGTCAGGCCCCTGATGCGGTCGGCGTTCTCTTCGACATAGGAGAAGCCGAAGATGCCGATGGCCTTGGGGTTGGCCTCGATCTTCTGGACGATCAGGTTGTCGTTTTCGCCCGCGTCGACATAGGCGCCGTCTTCACGCACCTGGGTGCAGATGTCGTCGTGCTTCTTCTTGTCGCTGTCCTTGAGCGCCTTCATCGCGGCGTTTTCGTCGCAGCCCTTGGCCAGGATCAGTTCCTTGAGCGCGTCGCGCGTGCCCGAGGTCGAGGGCGGGCCATAGACGAGGATCGGGTCGGCGGGCAGGGCCGGGTTCACGTCGTGCCAGGTCTTTGCCGTGTTGGGCTGGCCATAGGGGGCCTTGGCGAGCGCCTTGTAGACATCCTGCGGGGTAAGCGCGAGGGAGGCGCCGCCCTTGGATTCGGCAAAGGCCACGCCGTCGAGGCCGACCTGGATTTCGGCGATGTCCTTGACGCCATTGGCCACGCATTCGTCGAATTCCGACTTCTTCATGCGGCGCGAGGCGTCCGCGATGTCGGGGTGCTGGGGGCCGACGCCCGCGCAAAACAGCTTCATGCCCGCGCCCGTGCCGGTCGATTCGATGATCGGCGACTTGAGGCTGGCGTCGCTCTTGGCGAGTTGCTCGGCGACGGCCTTGGCGAACGGATAGACCGTCGAGGAGCCGACCGCGCGCACCTGGTCGCGGCTGGCGTCTTCGGCGCCGCCGCAACCGGCGAGGCTCAGCGCGCCCAGCGCGGCAGTGGTGATGGCGAGAGTGCGAAACGTGACCATGGCAAAACCTTCCATTCCCCGCGGCCCTGAATGTGTCCCTTGGGTGCCGCGCCAATGCGACAGGCTCGTGACATGTTTATGACAATCGGCGCAGCAATTGTGACAAAAATCGGAAACGCGGGAAACCGGTGGTTCAGGGCGCTGGCGCGGTGACCAGCGGCAGACGTACGGTGACCGTGCTGCCATGGCCCAATGTGCTTGAAATATCGAGCTTGCCGCGATGGCGCTCGACGATGTGCTTGACGATTGCCAGCCCCAGCCCGGTGCCTCCGGCCGCGCGGCTGCGGCCCGGATCGGAGCGGTAGAACCGGCGGGTCAGGTAGGGCAGGTGATCGGGGTGGATGCCTTCGCCCCGGTCGATCACTTCAAGTACTGCATCGCGGCCTTCGGTGTGGAGCCGCACGGTCACCGGGGCGACCGGATCGCCATACTTGAGGGCGTTGTCGATCAGGTTGCGGATCAACTGGTCGAGCTGCTGGCGGTCCCCCTGCACGAGGGTGGGCTGCACGAGGGCGGGTTCCGTCTCGACCAGGATGCGCTCCTCGCCCACGGTGAAGCCCACTTCGCCCCCGATGGTCTGGGCCATCTGCCCCAGATCGATCTTTTCGCGCGGGAACTCGTGCTTTTCGGCCTCGATGCGCGAGAGCGACATCAGGTCCTCGACGAGGGTCTGGAGCCGCCGCGCCTCGCGCAGGACGGTCGTGTGGAACTTGGCGGCCATCGCCGGGGGAACCTTTGCCTCCGGATCGGCGAGGGTTTCGACATAACCGATGATCGAGGACAGCGGCGTGCGCAACTCGTGGCTGGCATTGGCGACGAAATCGGTGTGCGCGCGGCTGATGTCGGCTTCGGCGGTGCGGTTGACCAGTTCGATGAGCGAGAACCGCTCGTCGATGGGCACGCGGCTGACCTGCCAGATGCTGCGCGCGCCGGTCAGTCCGCGCACCAGCGCGGTTCCCTCCGGCTTGTCGAGCAGGGTGATCGCCTGGGGGTGGCGCAGCGCTACGCGGGCGTCCTGCCCGACGATGTGGGGCCCCAGCGCCTCGCGCGCGGCGGCATTGGCCGAGGCAATGCGCTGGTTGTCGAGCATCAGCACGGGCACGCTGAAGGGCTCGACCAGCGCGACCATGGCCTGACGCGAGACGCTCCCTTCCTCGGGACGGGTCTGGGCGATCTCGGGTTCGGGGCGAGCCAGCCAGAGCGAGGCCAGCCAGGCCACCAGCACGGCAAACGAGAGCCACAGGCTGGCCCCGGCAAAGGGCATGGCGATGGCAGCGGCAAGCGCGACGGCCGCGCTCGACCAGGGCAGGGCGAGACCTTTCATGGGGTGTCCGTCAACTCCGGGCATGGGAAGCGATGCGCAACTAAATGGCCCGAGGGCCATTTCGGTTCATGAAAGGAGCAGGTCATGGACGGGCACCTTTCATGAACGGGGGCGGGCGGCATCGTGGCGGGCCTGTTAGGCGAGGCGGGAACCATCGGGCAAGGGCTGGGCCCCACTGTCACATTTCGTCCGGGGAGAGCGGGGCAAGGTCGCTTCATCGGGGGGTGTTACAGGGAGGGATCATCGCAATTGCTTCCGTTTCGGTGGCACCTGGGCGAGGCCGTGAATGATAGCGCGTCGCAAACAAGAGCCCGAATACCGGGCTTGTCTGGATGACCGGGCCTTCCGGCAGAAGGGTAGGGCTTTGTCCGGGCAGACGATACCGCCAAAATTGTAGGGAATCGCGTGGTGCTGTCCAGACATGCCCTTTAAACAGTCAGTCAAGCCGGACATTTCGCTTCATGATTCCAGATGACATGGTGGTTTGCCGCTGGTGGCACGCTGTCCTGTCCTAACCCATGAGGTTGGCGATCCGGCAGGTCGCAAAAGGTGCATCAGGGCCGTTTGCCTGTCAGGGCAAGGTGGCTTTTGTCGGACAAGGTCGCCGCTGGTCGGGGGCCCGTCCGGGGCACCATCTGGTCGAGGCTACCCCTGTTCAGGGAGGCCCGCCCTGTTTTTGAGCCCGCTCTGGGGCTCGGCTCGCGGATCCGGCTCTTGCCGGCACGGGGCCGACCGCAAGGTCTGCTCACTATCGCCGGCATGCATGCCGCGGGAGGACGTATACGTGAAACCCTTGGATCGCCTCGGGACCGAGATTGGCCCGGATATGGGCCCTGATATCGGGCGGGACCGCAATCCGGCGCCTGACAATCCAGTGTCGGACAATCCCGCGTCCAACAGGCCGGCGCCTAACAGGCCGGTGTCCAACAGGGCCGCGCTGGCCGATGTGGTCGGCATGCTCGAAGAATCGCTGGCGGTTCTCGACCGGCAGGGGGCCTCGCTGGCTGCAGCGCATCTCTCGATGGTGCTCGACCTCATGCGCAAGGAAATCGATGGCCCGATCCCGCCCGAAGGCATCGCGGGCATCCCTGCCACCATACAGTCCACGCAACTGCACTGAGGGTTTCGCCAACGGGTCTGGCGGGCGGGGAAGGCGTCTTGCGTCTCCGCAGCATCCCTTTCCGGCAACAGAAAAAGGGCCCGCAGGTAGATACCTGCGGGCCCCTTTTTTTGGTCCGAAATCAGGCCGCAGCCTGATCAGAACTGGCCTGATCAGAAAGGGCCTGATCAGAACGGGGCGTCGATATCGACCACGTCGATCAGCTTGTGGTTCACGAATTCCTTGATGCCAAGGCCCAGCAATTCGCGGCCATAGCCCGAGCGGCGTACGCCGCCGAAGGGCAGGTCGGCCTTGACCATCGTCGGGTGGTTGACGAAGACCATGCCGGTCGAGATCCGGCGGGCGACCTTGGCACCATTCGCGGTGTCGGAGGTGAAGACCGAGCCGCCCAGGCCGAAGGGCGAGTCATTGGCGATGCGCACGGCGTCGTCCTCGTCCTTGGCGCGGAACAGCATCGAGACCGGGCCGAAGAACTCCCAGTAACGCGCGGGGTTGTCCTCGCCGATGTCGGTCAGGATGGTGGGCTGGACGAAGGCACCCTGATTGGGGATTTCCGGGCCGACCGGGGTGGCCTTGGCGCCATGGGCGACGGCCTTCTCGATCATCGCGCGCACGTCGTCGGCAGCCTTCTGCGAGGAGAGCGGCGCCAGCGTGGTGGCCGGGTCCATCGGATCGCCCATGCGCAGGGCGGCCACGCCCTTGGTGTAGCTTTCGAGGAAGTCGTCGTAGATTTCGTCGGCCACGATCATGCGCTTGGACGAGACGCAGACCTGCCCTGCGTTCCAGTGGCGCCCGAACACCGCCCAGTTGACAGTCTTTTCAAGGTCGGCATCGGCCAGAACGACGAAGGCATCGGCGCCGCCCAGTTCCATCGTCGACTTCTTGAGCGCCTTGCCGGCCAGCGCGGCCACTTGCGCGCCCGCCGCTTCCGAGCCGGTCAGCGCCACGCCATGGACGCGCGGATCGTCGAGGATCATCTCGACCTGATCGTGCGCGGCATAGAGGTTGATGAAGGCGCCTTCGGGCAGGCCGGCTTCATGCATCAGCTTTTCGAAGATCGCCGCGCACTGGGGCACGTTGGACGCATGCTTGAGCAGGATGGTGTTGCCCGCCGAAAGCTGGGGCGCGATGATCCGGGCGATCTGGTAATAGGGGAAGTTCCACGGCTCGACCGCGAGCAGCACGCCCAGCGGATCGCAGACCAGCACGGCTTCCCCTTCGGCCGGATCGGCCACGGGCAGCTTTTCGGGCGCCAGCTGGGCTTCGGCGTTCTTCGCGTAATATTCGAAGATCGCTGCCGACAGCTCGACTTCGGCGCGGGCTTCGCCCAGCAGCTTGCCCATTTCGAGGGTCAGCAGGGGGGCATAAGTCTCGATGTCGCGGCGCAGGATGTCGGCGGCGGCCTGCATTACGGCAGAACGCTGGGCGAAGGGGGTTTCCTTCCAGCCCAGAAAAGCCTCGTGGGCCTGGCCGATGGCCTGCCGGATCTCATCGTCGGTGGCGGTAGGGAAGGTCTTGAGAACTTCGCCGGTGTAGGGGTTGGTGGTCGCGAAGGGCATTGGAAATTCCTTCCTTTTGAAAATTCGCCTCGGAACGGCAACCGCGCGGGATTGCACCTGACGCGACATTTTCACAGCCACGCAACGAAGCGAAGGACGCTCTGCTGTTTCAGGATAGGGACGATCATTCCATCCTATTAGGTCGTCAACGTGGCATAGGCTTATGAGTTTCGATCATGCTGAAAATTGATCGAAATCATGGACGGAATGCCTGAACGTGCCGGGTGCCTTCCGGCACGTCGGCTTTCGGGCCGGACCTATCGATTCATGTCATAAGTCCATGCCGAACCGCCGCGCTAATCGAGCGCAGGGTCGCTGCATATATTCAGTGCCTTGCAGTAGGATGAGCGATGCGATGGGGCTGCCGGAGGTGTGCGGCGGATGGCGCGCGCTCAGGCCGGAGGGCCGCTTCCTGCTGCGGACATTCGCATTTTCCGGAAGAATTGGACCAACATCATGATCAAGACCGTGGGATATGCCGCGCAGACGCCTACCTCGCCGCTGGCCCCGTTTCATTTCGAGCGCCGCGACTTGCGCACGAACGACATCGCGATGGAAATCCTCTATTGCGGCGTCTGCCACTCCGACCTCCACTGGTCGCGCAACGACTGGGGCTGGACGATCTTCCCGGCGGTTCCGGGCCACGAGATCGTGGGCCGGGTGACGCAAGTGGGCTCCGATGTCACCCGCTACAAGGTCGGCGATCATGTGGCCGTGGGCTGCATGGTCGACAGCTGCAAGCATTGCGACCAGTGCGACAAGGGCGAGGAACAGCTGTGCCGCGAGGGCAACACCGGCACGTATGGCGGCTTCGACCGCTTCACCAACGACTACACGCTGGGCGGCTATGCCAAGCACCTCGTGGTGCGCGAGGATTTTGCCCTGCGCATGCCTGAGGGGCTCGATCTGGCCCAGGCGGCGCCGCTGCTCTGCGCCGGGATCACGACATATTCGCCGCTGCGCACGTGGAATGTCGGCCCCGGCAGCCGGGTGGGCGTGATCGGGCTTGGCGGCCTTGGCCACATGGCGGTCAAGTTCGCCGCCGCGATGGGCGCGAAGGTCACCGTGCTGAGCCGCACCGCCGACAAGGCCGATGACGCGCGGGCGCTGGGCGCCGAAGGCCTGCTGGTGTCGAGCGACGAGCAGGCCATGGCCGGGGCGGCCAACAGCTTCGACCTGATCATCGATACGGTGCCGGTCAAGCACGACCTCAATCCCTACATGCCGCTGCTCGATGTCGATGGTACGCTGGTCATTGTCGGCCAGATCGGGCCGGTGGCCGAACCCTCGACCGTGCCGCTCGTCCTCGGGCGCCGCCGGATTGCCGGTTCGCCGATCGGCGGCATTCGCGAAACGCAGGAAATGCTCGATTTCTGCGCGGAAAAGAATGTCCTGCCCGATGTCGAGATGATCCGCATGGACGAGATCAACCATGCGTTCGAGCGCATGGAAAAGTCGGACGTGCGCTATCGCTTCG
Source organism: Novosphingobium capsulatum (assembly GCA_015661825.1). Taxonomy (GTDB): domain Bacteria; phylum Pseudomonadota; class Alphaproteobacteria; order Sphingomonadales; family Sphingomonadaceae; genus Novosphingobium; species Novosphingobium pituita. Next base: position 8,203 of record DQVI01000138.1, on the reverse strand, counting down.
TGATCGACATGGCTTCGCTCGAGACGGCTTCAGCCTGATCCCGTTCAGCTTTTTCCCTTTCCCGGCGCCTCAGGGGTGTCGGGAAAGCTTTCGCGCCTGTTGCAGGCGCAAGTCGGCCTTGCCGGAAAATTCCCGGCTGGATCATGATGGTTGGGGAAGGGAAAGGCGTGCCCGGTGGTGACCCCTACGGGAATCGAACCCGTGTTTCAGCCGTGAGAGGGCCGCGTCCTGACCGCTAGACGAAGGGGCCTGATCCCGAAGCGCGAAAGGCGCCGGATAGTGATGGTGACCCCTACGGGAATCGAACCCGTGTTTCAGCCGTGAAAGGGCCGCGTCCTGACCGCTAGACGAAGGGGCCTTGTCATCAAGGCACTATACTGTTTTTTCGGATCTTCGCGAGGAAGATGCCGATGGTGACCCCTACGGGAATCGAACCCGTGTTTCAGCCGTGAAAGGGCCGCGTCCTGACCGCTAGACGAAGGGGCCGTCCGACCGGTGCAATAATGGTGACCCCTACGGGAATCGAACCCGTGTTTCAGCCGTGAAAGGGCCGCGTCCTGACCGCTAGACGAAGGGGCCGCCGGGCTTGCGCCGCTGGGCAGGTCCGCGCCTCTATTAGCCCATCGGGATTGCGTCAACCCGCGTGGCCAAAAAAGTTATCCCTGCCCGAAGTTATCCTCACCCTGATCATTTGCGCATGCAAGCTCAATCGGCGAAAGCGGCATCCTCGATGTGCAGTTCGGCCGCCGGGCGGCTGCCCCAGTCGTCGAGGCGGGCGCGACCGGCCAGCCAGAACTGGCGGCCCTTGCCACCGTGGAGCAGGGTCTGTCCCAGTTCGGTCTGCGCTGCACGAAAGGCCATGGCCTTGAACGAGCGCCCGTCGGGCCCCGCAACGATGGCGCGGACATGGTCGTTGCCCACCAGATCGCACTTGACCAGCCGCACCGGCCCCACGGCCACGCGCGGGCCGGGCCAGCCCACGCCATAGGGCCCGGCGCCTTCCAGCGCCTCGACCAGCGCCGGGGTGAGGCCACCGGGGCTGAGCGAGAGATCGAGCGCAAGGCTTTGCGCCGCACGCGCCCTGGCAACATCGCGGGCGAGCCGTTCGTCGAGCCAGTCGGCCAGCGGCTCGACCTTGTCGGGCGCGATGGTCAGCCCGCAGGCCATGGCATGGCCGCCGCCCTTGGTCAGGAACCCGGCCTCGCGCGCGGCAATGATCGCCGCGCCCAGATCGACGCCGGGGATCGAGCGGCCCGAGCCCTTTCCCATTCCGGCATCCATTCCGGCATCCATTCCGGCGTCTGGCCCTTCTTCGCCGCCTTGCCCGCCATCGTCGAGCGCGATGACGAGGGTGGGCTTGCCGGTCTTTTCCTTGATCCGTCCGGCCACGATGCCGATCACGCCCGGATGCCAGCCGAGCCCGGCCACGACGATCACCGCGCGGTTGTGCTGGGCCTCGACCTGGGCCTCGGCGGCTTCCTGCACGGCCTGTTCGATGGCGCGACGCTCGTCGTTGAGGGCCGAGAGGCGGGTAGCGATGTCGCTTGCTTCGTCGGGGTTCTCGGTGGTCAGCAGGCGCACACCGAGCGAGCTGTCGCCGATGCGCCCGGCGGCATTGATGCGCGGGCCGAGCGCGAAGCCCAGATCGCTGGCCGTGGGCGCGCGGGCGATGCGGCTGGCGTCGATCAGCGCCGAGATGCCGACATTGGCACGCTTGGCCATGACCTTCAGCCCTTGCGCCACGAATGCGCGGTTGAGGCCCTTGAGCTGCGCCACGTCGGCCACCGTCCCCAAGGCGACGAGATCGAGCAGGGCCATGAGATCGGGCACCGGGCGCTGGTCGAACCAGCCTCGCGCGCGCAGCACGCGCACGGTTGCCACCGCCAGCAGGAAGGCGACGCCCACGGCGGCCAGATGGCCATGGGCAGCGGCTTCATCGGCTTCATCGAGGCGGTTCGGGTTGACCAGCGCGACCGCTGGGGGAAGTTCGGGCGAGCACTTGTGGTGATCGACCACGATCACATCGATCCCCGCATCGCGCGCCTGGCCCAGCGCCTCGTGCGCCATGGCCCCGCAATCGACGGTGACGATGAGCTGGCTGCCCTCGCGCCCGAGCCGGACGAGCGCCTCGCCCGAGGGGCCATAGCCTTCGAGCAGGCGGTCGGGAATATAGGCTTGCCCTTCGACGCCGAGCGCGCGCAACAGGCGCAGCAGCAGCGCCGCGCTGGTCGCGCCATCGACGTCGTAGTCGCCATAGACGGTGATCGCCTCGCCGCGCACGACTGCATCGGCCAGCCGCCGCGCGGCCACGTCCATGTCGCGGAACAGCGAAGGATCGGGCAGGAAATCGCGCAAGGTCGGGCGGCGGTGGCGCTCAAGATCGTCGTGGGGCACCCCGCGCGAGAGCAGGAGCTGGTCGACCAGATCGTCCGAGAGGCCGCCCATGGCGCCAAAGCGCCCGGACATGTCCATGTTGCCGCCGCGCCAGCGCCAGGCCAGACCGGAAATCGAATGGGTAATGGAAGTGACGGGAGTCATGGCGCAGGCGGTAGACGCTTTCGCGCCAACCCGCAAACAGGGGGAGGGCGACCGCCATGGGCGCCCTGCAAGAGAAAGGAACGGACACCATGTTGCTGATCGTCTGGCATTCCCGCACGGGGACGGCGCGGGCCATGGCGCAGGCGGCCTTTGACGCGGCGCGCGAGGAAGGCGAGCCGGGAAGCCTGAACGTGCGCCTGATGGAGGCCGGGCTGGCCCAGCCTGCCGATTGTCTGGCCGCGCAAGGTTTCCTGTTCGTCTGCCCGGAGAACCTCGGGGGCCTGAGCGGGGTGATGAAGGAGTTCTTCGACCGCTGCTACTATCCGCTGCTCGGGCGGATCGAGGGGCGGGCCTATGCCACGGCCATCGCGGCGGGAACGGCGGGGCAGGGGGCGCAAGGCCAGATCGACCGGATCGTGACCGGCTGGCGCCTGCGCCGCGTGGCGCCACCCTGTTTGCTGGTGACGGGCGCGGATCGGCCCGAGACGATTCTGGCGGACAAGACTGTCAGCGAGGCGGCGCTCGCCCCCTGCCGCGATCTGGGGCGATTGATGGCGGCAGGGTTGGGGATGGGGGCTTTTTAGGCCTCGCCTGGCGCCGTTTCCCCGTTTCGGCGGCGATAGCGGACCGACCAGCCGAGCGAGGCGGCGATCAGCGCGGCTCCGATCAGGCCGGTCACCGTCTCGGGAATTTCCACGCGGGCCGAGGCCAGCATGATCCCGCCCAGCGCCACGATGGCCCAGAACGCGCCATGTTCGAGATAGCGATAGTCGGCCAGCGTGCCGCTGCGGACCAGCATGATCGTCAGCGAGCGCACGAACATCGCCCCGATCGACAGGCCCAGCGCGATGATCACCATGTTGTTGGACAGGGCAAAGGCGCCAATCACTCCGTCGAAGCTGAACGAGGCGTCGAGCACGTTGAGATAGAGAAAACCGCCAAGGCCCGATTTCACCACCGCCCCGGCAGCCTTCTGTGCTTCCTCGCGCAGTTCGAGGATCGTGCCGATGGCCTCGACCACCACGAAGGCGACAATGCCCAGCGCGCCCGAAAGCAGGAACGTGAAGCCCTCGTGGCCGGGCAGTTGCGCGGCGATCACCGCCAGCACTACCAGCAGCAGCGCGATCTCGGCGGCCTTGACCACCGAGAAGCGCGCCAGTTTCTCCTCGATCCAGCCGATCCAGTGGGTCTCCTTCTCGCCATCGAAGAAGAAGCCGAGGCCGACCATCGCGAGGAAGGCCCCGCCGAACCCGGCGATGCCGACATGGGCCCCGCTCACGATCTGCTCGTACCGGGCCGGATCTTCAAGCGAGAGGCGCAGGGCCTCGACCGGGCCGATCCCTGCGGCAATCGCCACGATGGCCAGCGGAAACACGATCCGCATCCCGAACACGGCGATCACCATGCCCCAGGTCAGGAAGCGTTTCTGCCAGACCGCGTCCATTTCGCCCAGCACGGCGGCATTGACCACCGCGTTGTCGAACGAGAGCGAGATTTCCAGCACGGAAAGCACCAGCACGATCCACACCAGCCCGGCCGTGGTCGCGATGGAGTGGGTCTGGAACCAGCCATAGGCGGCGGCCAGAATCAGGCACAGGCCTGCAAACAGCAGGGATCCCTTGAAATTCCTGAGCAAGCGGTCCTCTTGTCAGTTGGAGGAGGGGGAAATTACTTCGGTTGATAGGTCTGTTCGATACCCGGAAACCGTCGTGCGCGCACGTCCTGTGCGTATGTTGCCACGGCTTCTTCGATGGCCTCGCCCAGTTCGGCATAGCGCTTGACGAAACGGGGCACGCGCTCGAACAGGCCGAGCATATCCTCGCTCACCAGAACCTGCCCGTCGCACCGGGCCGAGCCGCCGATGCCGATCACCGGACAGGCGACCGCCTCGGTCACCGCCACCGCAATCGGTTCGACGACCCCTTCGACGACGATGGCAAAGGCCCCGGCATCGGCCAGCGCGCGCGCATCGGCGACGATCTTGTCGGCTTCGGCCTGGCTGCGCCCGCGCGCATTGTAGCCGCCCAACTGGTTCACCGCCTGGGGGGTGAGGCCGACATGCCCCATAACGGGAATGCCGCGCGCGGTCAGGAAGGCGACCGTTTCGGCCATGGCGGCCCCGCCTTCGAGCTTCACGCCCGCGCAGCCGGTCTCCTTGAGCAGGCGCGCGGCGGCCTCGAAGGCCTGGACCGGCGAGGCTTCATAGGCGCCGAACGGCATGTCGACGATCACCACCGCGTGATACGACCCGCGCACCACCGCAGCGCCATGGGCGGCCATCATGTCGAGCGTGACCGGAACGCTGGAAGGCAGGCCATAGATGACCTGCCCCAGGGAATCCCCCACGAGCAGCAAATCGCAATGGGCATCAAGCAGTTGCGCCTGACGGGCGGTATAGGCCGTGAGCATCACGATGGGCTGCGCGGTCTGCCCGTCGACCTTGCGCTGGCGGATGGCGGGGACGGTCAGCCGCTTCATTGGCGCGGGCGTGGGGTGCGCGCGGCTGGTGGCGGTGTCGAGCTGGAAGGTGGTGGACATCGTTTTCCTTGCCCTCTGAAATACAAGAACCCGCGCGGGCAGGTGTGGCCGGAGAGGTGGGGCCGCAGGTTTGGGGCCGGACGGTTCATGCACGGCGGGCGCGCGCTTGTATAGCATGGGCGAAAACCCGCAAGATGGGCGCTCGTGCGCAAGCGATCAGGCGTGGATGGATGAAAAAAGCCCCTTTGCGCGCCGGGGCCTTGCCGCTAGCGTTACCCCCCATGACCTGGTTTCCGGTGCAACATCATGGCGTGACAGTTTCCGCCGCACCGGTCCAAGGCGGGAGGCTTTCATGTTTGGACGCGTCAAACCACTCGACGCTATTTTGGCCACGGCCGAAAAGAAATCGCTGCATCGCTCGCTGGGGGCTTTCCAGCTGACGATGCTGGGTGTGGGGGCCGTTATCGGCACCGGTATCTTCGTTCTCACTGCCGAAGCCGCCCAAAAGGCCGGCCCCGGCATGATGGTCAGTTTTGTCATCGCCGGCTTCGTCTGTGCCGTGGCAGCTTTGTGTTACGCTGAAATGGCATCGATGGTGCCGGTTTCGGGTTCGGCCTATACTTACAGCTATGCCGTCATGGGCGAACTGGTCGCCTGGATGGTGGGCTGGGCCCTGATCCTCGAATATGCGATTGCCGCAGGGGCGGTATCGGTCGGCTGGTCGGGCTATATGGTCGGCTTCGTGCAGAACAGCCTGCACATTACCGTCCCCCTTGAACTCGTGCGCGGGCCTTTCGATGGCGGGCTGGTCAACCTTCCGGCCATGGCCATCGCCGTCGTCATCACCGGGCTGCTGATCCTTGGCACCAAGGAGAGCGCCACGGTCAACGCCATCCTCGTGGCGATCAAGATCGTCGCGCTTTCGCTGTTCGTCGCGTTGACCGTGCCGATGCTCAAGACGGGCAATTTCCAGCCTTTCGCGCCGCAGGGCTTCGTCGGCATCTCGGGCGCTGCGGCCTCGATCTTCTTTGCCTATGTCGGTTTCGACGCGGTCTCGACCGCGGCCGAGGAAACCAAGAACCCCCAGCGCAACATGCCGATCGGCCTGATCGGCAGCCTTGCCATCTGCACCGTGTTCTACATGCTGGTGGCCGCTGGCGTGATCGGCACGGTCGGCGCGCAGCCGGTCTATGGTCCGGGGCATGAAGTCCTGTCGCCCGGTTCGCCCGCGCTGTCGCAGGCCTGCAACGTCATTGGCGACAACGCCGTGGTCTGCTCGAAGGAAGCCCTGGCCTGGACGCTGCGTTCGGTCGGCTATCCGTTCATCGGCTGGCTGGTGGGCCTGGCCGCGATCCTTGCGCTGCCCTCGGTCATCCTGATGATGATGTTCGGCCAGACCCGCATCTTCTTCGTGATGAGCCGCGATGGCCTGCTGCCCGAGTTCTTCTCCAAGGTGCATCCGCGCTTCCACACCCCCCATGTCATCACGCTGATGACCGGGGTGTTCGTGGCCCTGTTCGCGGCGTTCTTCCCGGTTGGCCTGCTGGCCGACGTGTCGAACTCGGGAACGCTGTTCGCCTTTGCGGCGGTGTCGGTCGCCGTGCTGGTGCTGCGCCGGACGGACCCTGCGCGCGTGCGCCCGTTCCGCACCCCGCTGGTCACCGTGATCGCGCCGATCTCGATCCTGGGCTGTCTCTATCTGTTCGGCAGCCTTTCGGCCGAGACGATGGAGCTGTTCGTGGGCTGGGCCGTGCTGGGGCTGTTCGTCTATTATGGCTATAGCCGCAGCCGCAGCCATGTGGGCCGTGGTCTGGTCGAAGTGCACGAGATCGATGCCGACGTGCCGCCCGGATCGGTTCCGCCGATCAGCTGATTGCGGAAAGTCTGCATGAAAAAACCGCCGTTTCCCCATTGGGAAGCGGCGGTTTTTTTGTGGGGTGGGTTGAGGGAGCTTCGCAGCCCTTGCCGTCTTACGTCCGCAGGCGTTCGATCCCCTGCGCGAGCGCGACGTAGAGCTTGCCCATGTCGGAAGAGAGCAGCGTCACCCCCAGCGCATTGCCGTCGCGCGTCGAGAGGAGCTGGCGCAGCATGCCCTCGAAATCGTGGATGTAGCGGTTCACATGGCCGCGAAATTCCGCATCGGCGTTGTAGTGCTGCTGGACGGCTTTGGCATCCGCATTGTCGAGCAGGCTGACCGCGCGGCGGGTGAAGATGCCCCGGTCCCCGCGCAAGTACGAAGCCCAGGCCGTTTCCGAGACATCGGCCGAGAGCGCCTGGGCAATGTCGATCGAGGCCGAATTGAGCGCCTCGGTGATCAGCGCGGTGCGGCGGGCGAAATCGTTGTCGACCTGCTCTTGCGCGCGTTCGTGCGCGCGGGCGACGCGGCTTTCGAGGTTGCCGGTCAGTTCGTCGACTTTGGCGAGCTGGTCGCGCATCTGCTCGGCGGTGTCGCGGCTGGCGGCAGCGGCGCTGTCGAGCGCTTCTTCGAGGCGGGCGATCAGCTCGGCCCCGCGCCCCTGAAGCACGCGGGCAATCGCCGCGTTGCTTTCCTCGCCCAGACGGGCGGCGAGCGCCTCGATCTCGGCGCGCACGGTGCCGCTCATGGCCGCCCCTGCGGCTTGCGCTGCGGCGTGAAGACGGTCGATCGCGCTGGCGAGCGTTCCGGTGAGGTCGCCCGAAAGCGCCTCGGCCTCGCCGCGCGTGGTTTCGAGGGTTGCGCGCAATTCGTCGAGGCGCAGCTTGTGTTCGTCGGCCTGTCCGGCAAAGGCCTGATGCAGGCGGGCGAACCCGGCCAGTGTTTCGGCCACTTCGCCGCTCGTCGCGCGCATGGCGTCGGCCACGCCCTGGCTGCGCAGGCCTGCTTCGGCGAGCGCCTCGTGCAGGGTGCCGATGCGCTGGTCGATCCGGTCGAGCCCGGCCTCGCTCGCGCGCAGGACATCGGGCAGTTCGCTGCGGCTGTGGTGCCCGGCGCTCTGGACGAGTTCGAGCAGCCGTTCGGCGCCTTGCGTGCTGCGGGTGATGTGGTCTTCCTGCGCGGTCAGCTCGATGCCGGTTTCCGACAGGCGCGTGCGCAGCAGGGTGAGCGCGTGGTCGACCGCCTGCGCGGTTGCCTCGCCCATCGCGGCCGAGGCCTGCATGGCTTCGGCCAGGCTGGCGGCATGGGCGGCGGAGATCGGAAGAGCGTCGT